>CAWUYY010000072.1:0-4951 GCA_963926835.1 Rikenellaceae bacterium
AGGAGATGCACGACCACGTGGCTCTGGCATTCGACCTGGCCTTCAAATATCGTAACCCTGCCATGATCCTGGCCGACGGTGCTATCGGTCAGATGATGGAGAAGGTAGTCCTCGCTCCGCAGCGTCCGCGCAGAACCGATGAGGAGATCGCAGCCGAGTTCAAGAGTTGGGCTACTCCGGGTAAAGGCGACCGCGAGCATGGCAACACCATCACCTCGCTGGAGCTGAAATCCGAGGTTATGGAGGTGATCAACCAGCGCCTGCAGGCCAAATACCAGGCCATGGAGGAGAACGAGGTTCGTTACGAGGAGATCGACTGCGACGATGCCGAGTATGTAATCGTAGCCTTCGGTTCGTCGGCACGTATCTGCTCCGCTACCGTTGAGCTGGCTCGTGCCGAGGGTATCAAACTCGGTCTGCTGCGTCCTATCACCCTCTATCCGTTCCCGACCAAACCGATCGTCGAGCTGGCAAAACGCGGCGTGAAGGGCTTCCTGAGCGTCGAGCTTAACGCCGGTCAGATGGTAGAGGATGTCAGACTGGCTGTAAACGGCATGGCTCCCGTAGAGCACTACGGCCGTCAGGGCGGTATGATGTTTACTCCGGACGAAGTTCTGAACGCACTGAAAAAGAAATTGATTAATAAATAGTAAAGCTATGGCAGAAGTAGTAGAAATAAAACCGGAGAACCTGGTATTCAGTAAGCCGAAGCTCATCAAGGATAATGTAATGCACTATTGTCCGGGCTGTAGCCACGGTACGATCCACAAATTGGTGGCCGAGGTCATCGAGGAGATGGGTATGGCTCCCAAGACGATCGGCGTATCGCCCGTAGGCTGCTCCGTATTTGCATACAATTATATCGACGTAGACTGGATTCAGGCTGCACACGGACGTGCACTGGCCGTAGCTACGGCAGCAAAACGTCTGAACCCTGGAAAACTGGTGTTCACCTATCAGGGTGATGGTGATATGTCCGCTATCGGTACCGCTGAGACGATTCACGCGGCAGCTCGTGGCGAGAATGTGGCTGTCATTTACGTGAACAACGCAATTTACGGTATGACCGGTGGTCAGATGGCCCCGACTACCCTGCTGGGTATGAAGACGGCCACGACGCCTTACGGTCGTGATCCCCACCTGAACGGCTATCCCTACAAGATCGCCGAGATGATGGCTCACCTGGATGGTGTATCGTATATCACGCGTCAGAGCGTTCACACGCCGGCCAACGTGCGCAAGTGCAAGAGCGCAATCCGCAAGGCGTTTGAGAACTCGATGGCCGGAAACGGCTTCTCGATGGTAGAGGTTGTTTCGACCTGCAACAGCGGTTGGAAACTTTCGCCGGTTGCAGCCAACAAGTGGCTGGCAGAGAACATGCTGCCCTTCTACCCGCTGGGTGATATCAAGGATTTAACCAAGAAGTAAGAGGACAAGAGATATGAAAGAGACTTTAATTATTGCAGGTTTCGGTGGACAGGGAGTCCTCTCGATGGGTAAGATTTTGGCTTACTCGGGTGTAATGCAGGATCTGGAGGTCACGTGGATGCCCTCTTACGGTCCCGAGATGCGTGGTGGTACGGCAAACGTAACGGTTATCCTTTCGGATAAACGAATCTCGTCGCCGATCGCTCACGAGTATGATACGGCAATCGTGCTGAACCAGCAGTCGATGGACAAGTTCGAGCCGCTGGTACGTCCGGGTGGCGTATTGATCTACGATACGAACGGTATTACGCACCATCCTACCCGTACCGACATCAGCGTCTACACGATCGATGCAACGGCCGAGTGCGCACGTATGGGACAGGCCAAACTGTTCAATACGATGATTCTGGGCGGTTACCTGAAGGTTCGTCCCGTCGTTAAGATGGAGAACGTGATGGTTGGCCTGAAGAAATCGCTGCCCGAGCGTGCATGGAAGATGCTTCCCGAGAACGAGAAGGCTATCCAGCACGGTGCTGAGATTATTCACAAGGTTCGTTAATCGGTAACGATACCGTGTTTTTCAGCGATCCGACTCTTTCGGGAGTCGGGTCGCTTTTTTGTTGGCATTGAGTTTGTACCTCGTAAGGGAGAAAGGAGGAGTGACAGAGATGGGTACTGTAAAAGAGTTGACGATGCGCGAATTCAACGAGCAGGTCTGCGATCTCGATTGTTTTGATGGCGAATGGAGGTTCCTGGGTGAGCGGCCGGTCGTGATTGACTTTTATGCGGCGTGGTGCGGCCCGTGCCAGGGAGTATCCCGTGCATTGGAGGAACTGGCTGCGGAGTATGCGGACCGGATCGATTTCTATAAGGTCGATATTGACCGCGAGCTGCAGTTGACCTCTATCTTTGAGGTTCGATCAGTGCCTACCCTGCTCTTTGTTCCGCTGGAGGGGGTTCCGCATACGATGGTCGGAGCACACGCCAAGATGGTACTGAAGCAGATCATCAAGGATCTGTTGCTTAGGTGACTGGACAAGAGAGGAATAAACAAAAAAGAGAAGGGTGTTACAAACACCCTTCTCTTTTTGTGTGTCCGACAGGCGGGTCGCTGTCAGAAACTTACTCCGATGCGGAACAGAAGTGCATACCTTCTTTTGTCTTACGCTTGTTCCGGATCATCGTCCGTTTATTGGCAGATCAGTGAGTTGCCGTCGCGGAATCCGAGCAGCAGCTCCTGAATATTCATGCGTTTCTTGCCCGACAGCTGGAGTGAGCGTACGTCGATCCAGCCGTCGGCACATCGAATACGCAGGTATTTCCGATTGTCCGTATTGATTACGCCGCACGCATCCTCGCCCGCTTCTTTTATGGAGGTCGCTTCGAAGATCTTGGCCGTGCAGATCTCCTTGCCCTCGCGGGTGAAGGAGGTCCAGGCGGTCGGATAGGGAGAGAGTCCCCGGATGAAGTTGACGATCCGTTCGCCCGTTTGCTGCCAGTCGATCCGGCAATCCTGCTTGAAGATCTTCGGAGCCGGCTTGAGAGGCTCCGCTTCCGTTTGAGGAAGAGCCTTTGCCTCTCCCGAGGCGATCCGATCGACAGTTTCGACGACCAGTCCGGCGCCGATCTTCATCAGCCGGTCGTAGAGCGTACCGACGTTGTCCTCCGGCCGGATCGGCTCTTCGATCTGTCCCAGAATGGCCCCCTTGTCGATCTCGTGGTTGAGCTGGAAGGTCGTTACGCCGGTTCGGGTCTCGCCGTTGATCACGGCCCAGTTGATCGGAGCCGCCCCCCGGTATTGAGGCAGCAGCGAAGCGTGCAGGTTGAAGGTGCCGTAGCGCGGCATGCTCCAGATGATCTCCGGCAACATGCGGAAGGCAATGACAATTCCCAGATCGGGTTGCAGCTCCTGCATGGCCGCAACGAACGCCGGATCGCGCAACTTCTCGGGTTGCAGGATGGGCAGTCCCAACTCCCGGGCAGCCACCTTGACGTCGCTTTCGTGCATCTTCTGCCCCCGTCCGGCCGGTTTGTCCGGCGTGGTGACGACGGCGACCACCCGATACCCCTGCTCGACCAGTGCCCGCAGCGACGGTACGGCAAACTCGGGCGTGCCCATGAAGACGATCCTCAGCTCCCTGGCGTTCTTCGTTTCGTGTCGATCGTTCATCGGAGAGCGCCTTTTAGTGCTTGCAAAGGTTGAGCTTGTGGTGCATACGCTCCTGTTTGGTAGTCAGATAGCGCTCGTTGTATTTGTTCGGAGCGATGACGATCGGAACGATCTCGTCGATCTCCAGTCCGTATCCCTCGAGTCCTGCCCTTTTGAGCGGGTTGTTGGTCATCAGCCGCATGTGCTTGATGCCCATCTCGCGGATGATGCTGGCTCCGACGCCGTAGTCGCGCTCATCAACGCCGAATCCCAGCCGTACGTTGGCATCCACCGTGTCGAGTCCCTCGTCCTGCAGCTTGTAGGCTGCAATCTTGTTGAACAGACCGATGCCGCGACCCTCCTGGCTGAGGTAGACGATGGCACCCTTGCCCTCCTGCTCGATCATGCGCATCGCCTCGTGCAGCTGAGCGCCGCAGTCGCAGCGATAGGAACCCAGAATGTCTCCCGTGGCACACGACGAGTGGACGCGAACCAGCACCGGCTCGTCCTCGTTCCATTCACCTTTGGTCAGAACCATATGCTCCAGACCGTTGCTCTTCTGGCGGAAGACCGTGATCTTGAAGTTGCCCCACTGGGTCGGCATTTCGGCCGTTTCACCCCGCTCGACGATCGATTCGTTGCGCAGACGGTAGGCGATCAGATCGGCGATCGAGATGATCTTCATGTCGTATTTCTTGGCGATCTTCAGCAGATCCGGCAGACGGGCCATCGTACCGTCGTCGTTCATGATCTCGATCAATACGCCAGCCGGTTGCAGACCGGCCAGACGGGCCAGGTCGACGGCAGCCTCGGTGTGGCCCGGACGGCGCAGAACGCCCTTCTGACGGGCACGGAGGGGATTGATGTGTCCCGGACGGCCCAGATCGGTGGGTTTGGTCTTGGGATCGGCCAGCGCCCGCAGTGTGGCAGCCCGGTCGTGGATCGAAACGCCCGTGGTGCACCCCTCGCCCAGCAGGTCCACCGTTACGGTGAAGGGGGTGCCGAGCAGCGAGGTGTTGTTCTCCTCCATCATGTTCAGTTCGAGCTGGGCACAGCGCTCTTCCGACAGCGGGGCGCACAGCACGCCGCGTCCATTCTTGAGCATAAAGTTGACCACTTCGGGCGTTACTTTTTCAGCTGCAATGATGAAGTCGCCCTCGTTTTCGCGATCCTCGTCATCGACTACGATGACGATCTTGCCGTTGCGGAAATCTTCGATGGCCTCATCGATGGTATTCAGTACTTTTTCGGTTGTCATGAGTTATTTCTCTTTTTTGTTTTTATATGCAAATGTGATAATATGGGGGATAGTTTCTCCTTGAATTTCTTGAATTTGCCGACATACCAGTCCACATCGAGCAGGCCGGAGTCGTT
>CAWUYY010000073.1:0-8068 GCA_963926835.1 Rikenellaceae bacterium
CAGTCCCGGATCCTCGGCCTTGTTGTCGATGGCGTGCAGGGCATAGATCTCGTTATGGTTTTTCGGAGAACGTATCTGGTTGGCCAGGGCGATCAACTCCGGAGCGCTCTCTTCGTTCGAAACGGGTATCAAGATATGTTCGGTCGGTTTTTCCTGCTCCTGGTTCTCTGCCCGCATCCCTTTGACGGCAATGTTGTGGGCGCCGCGCTGGGTGGCGAAGGTCGAGATGGTGCAGGTGGCCAGAATCATCAGAATCGTACCGTTCAGTACGCTGTCCCCGAGCAGGCGGATCGGTTCGCCCTCGGGCGTGTGGCCGATGATGACGCCGTATCCGACCATGACGGCGGCCAGCGTGGCGGCGACGTGAGCGCTGCTCAGACCGAAGATGACGGTGCGCTGGTCGGGCGAGAGTCGGAAGGTCTTCTGGGTCAGCAGGGCAGCCAGGTATTTGGCGGCGGTGACCAGTACGATCATGACGGCGGCGACTTTGAGGCTCTCCCAGTCGCGGAAGAAGGCGCGGTAGTCGATGAGCATGCCCACGCCGATCAGAAAGAAGGGGATGAAGATGGCGTGGCCGACGAATTCGATGCGGTTCATCAGCGGCGAGGTGCGCGGAATGAGGCGGTTGAGGGCCAGTCCGGCCAGGAAGGCGCCGATGATCGGTTCGAGTCCGGCCAGGTGGGCCAGATAGGCTCCCAGGAAGACCATCACCAGCACGAAGATGTATTGCGAGATGTTGTCGTTGCAGTGTTTGAAGAACCAGTGGGCGATCAGCGGGAAGAGCAGGATGATGATCGCCACGCAGAGGATGACCGAGATGGCCAGCTGCCACCAGAACATCTCGTTCACGTTGCCGGTCACCATGCCGACGATGACCGTCAGGAGCAGCAGGGCGAGTGTGTCGGTGATGACGGTTCCGCCGACGGCGATCGTTACGGCCTTGTCGCGGGCGATTCCGAGCTTGCTGACGATCGGGTAGGCGATCAGGGTCTGGGAGGCGAAGAGTCCCGCCAGCAGGATCGACGAGTAGATCGAGAAGCCGAGGATGTAGTAGCCGGCCAGAATGCCCAGTGCCAGCGGTATGCAGAAGGTGTAGAGGCCGAAGACGAGGCTTTGGCGGCTGCTGCGTTTGAAGTCGGACATATCCATGTCGAGCCCCGAGAGGAACATGATGTAGAGCAGTCCGGCCGTTCCCGAGAGGATGATGCTGCTGTCCCGCAGCACAAGGTTGAACCCGTAGGGGCCGATCACGGCGCCGGCGATGATCAACCCCAGCAGGTAGGGGATCTTCAGCTTGTTGAGCAGCAGCGGTGCAGCCAGGATGATGACGAGGATCAACAGGAACTTGAGGATCGGATCCTCCAGCGGAAGGGTTATGCCGGTGAAGAGCAGATTCATGTGCTTGTCGGTTTTGTGACGGTTGTGTGAGGGCAGGGGAGCCGTGCCTGCGAGCGGTCCCGGCCGCATGGCCCGCCGTATCGTCCCGACCCGGGGAAGCGGTGAACGGCTTGGAACGGTTGCGACGGCGGAGTCCTGCTTTATAAGTAAAGATAAGAAAAAAGATTGAAAAAATCAATCCAGAAGACGAATATTGGTGTGTTATAAAAGAAAAATAGGCCGTTTTGGGTGATTTCTTCTGAAAAAAACGTAACTTTGACCAAATATATACGGGGCGAAGAGGCCTTCCTGACCGTTCGGCCGGTGGCTGCCGGTCGTATTTCCCGACCGTTCCCGTACCATTAAAACGACATGCCGGATGACAAAAAGAGTGGATAGACGACTGTTGTGGCCCGTGTTGATGGGCTTCTTCATCATGGGATTCTGCGACATGGTGGCCCCGGTGACCAACATCATCAGCGGAGAGTTCGACGAGTCGCAGCAGGGGGCGGTTAGCTTTCTCCCCTCGATGGTCTTCCTTTGGTTCCTGCTGCTTTCGACTCCCATTGCGGCGTTGATGAACCGCATCGGCCGCAAGGCGACGGCGATGATCGGCTACGGGTTTACCGTCGTCGGTCTGCTGGTTCCCTACGCCGCGGGCGCCGGTAGCGGACTGGAGTGGTATTTTATCGGATTCGGATTGCTCGGTATTGGCAACACGGCCATCCAGGTGGCGATCAACCCCC
Organism: Rikenellaceae bacterium; assembly: GCA_963926835.1. Taxonomy (GTDB): domain Bacteria; phylum Bacteroidota; class Bacteroidia; order Bacteroidales; family Rikenellaceae; genus Alistipes. The sequence goes on from CAWUYY010000073.1 coordinate 2,124, forward strand.
TGCTGGCAACCATCGTTCCCGAGGAGCGCATGACCAGCTACCTGACCGTCGGACAGATCTTCCGCAATACGGCGCTGCTCCTGCTTGCCCCGATCATTACGGCGCTGGTGGCCTGGTTCGGCGACTGGCGCCTGCTGTTGCCCATCTACGCCGGTCTGACCATTCTCGGCGGCGTATGGCTGCAACTGACCACGGTGCAGGAACCGGCCCGGGCGGAGCATACCGTGGGGCTGATCGAGTGTTTCCGCCTGCTGGGCAACCGCACGGTGCTGATCTGCGCGCTCGGTGTGGCCTGCTTCATCGCAGCTGACGTGGGCGTGGGATTCGTCTCGGTGCGGCTGATCGACAACCCCGATTCGATCCTCACCACGACGGGCTATTACGCCTGCCGCATCGTCGGTACGCTGCTCGGAGCGTGGATCCTGACCCGCGTGGTCGATGTGAAATACCTGCTGTGGAACATGCTGCTGGCTCTGGCCATGTGCGTGGCGCTCTTCTTCGTAAGAGTCGACGTGGCCATCTACGCCTTGGTCGGCGTGCTGGGCTTCACGATGGCCTGCGTCTTTGCAACCTTCTATGCCGTGGCGACCAAGAGCGCCCTGGAGCGTACGAACGAGGTGGCCGGACTGATGATCCTCGCCATTGCGGCCGGAGCCCTGTCGGGGCCGATCTGCGGTGCTCTGATCCGCCTTTTCGGCCATCCGCAGGCCGGATTGATCTGGCCGACGCTGTGTGTCTGCTACCTGCTGTGGGCGGCGATCGTGCTGCAGCGCAAACGAGAGAAGATATGAAAAAGGGATACAGAATCTTTTGGGCGGCCCTGCTGTTGTGTGTGATAAGCCTTCCGGCATTCGGACAGGGGCGCGGATCCTCTTTCCAGGGGCTCGAGTGGGGGATCAAGGCGGGTGTGAACTTTCCCCGCTATTCGATTCCCGGTCCTGAATTCGACGTGGAGAACAAGTTGGGCTGGCAGGCCGGCATCGAGATCGCCTGCAAGTTCCGCTATTTCGCCGTGGGGCCGGAGATAAACTTCATGCGCCAGACGGTTAAAATCTCCCACTCCGAACTTGGCACCAAACGGGTGAAGACCAATTCGGTCGATGTGCCGCTGGTCTTTTCGGTGCGGGCGCTGCCTTTTTTGCGGATCGACCTCGGCCCGGTCTTTACGCTCATGAACGACTGCAAGTTCTCGGACGGGAATGTTGACATGAGTTTCGGCCGTCTGCGCCCTTCGGTCTCCTACATGGCCGGCCTCGGCATCCGGATCGGAGCGCGGACGCTGATCGACTTCCGTTATTACGGACAGTTCGGATCGAAGGAGTGCGTCTATCCGACCGACGAGGTCTATCGCTTCAAGATAAGTTCCTATACGCTGGCCTTGAGCCTCGGCGTGGTTTTTTAGCCTATGACAGAATCTGTTGATAAAAAAATAGAAATTGAGGGGGTCGACCCCCGGGAGTTGTACGGACCCCAGAACATCTTTCTGGAGCAGATCCGGGAACTCCATCCCCACCTGAAAATCATTGCGCGCGGCTCGGCCTTGACCGTGCTCGGCTCGAAGAGCGAATCGGAACGGTTCCAGAAACGGCTGGACGGACTGATTGCCTACTACCTGAAATATGGCCACATTTCGAAGGAGGTGATCCGGCAGGCCTTCTCGGGCAGCCCGATCGAGCAGGAGGTTGCCGTCGACAAGGACGTGATCGTTTACGGCAATAACGGAACGATCGTGCGGGCGCGGACGGTCAATCAGCAGAAGCTGGTGCAGATGTACGATCACAACGACCTGCTCTTTGCGACGGGACCGGCCGGCTCGGGCAAAACCTATACGGCTATCGCGCTGGCGGTCCGGGCCCTGAAGGAGCGACACGTCAAGCGGATCATCCTGACCCGTCCGGCCGTTGAGGCGGGCGAGAAGCTCGGCTTCCTGCCGGGCGACATGAAGGAGAAACTCGACCCCTACCTGCAACCCCTCTACGATGCCCTGAACGACATGATCCCCCCGGCCAAACTGCAGAAGTACCTCGAGGAGGGGACCGTGCAGATTGCGCCGCTGGCCTACATGCGCGGCCGGACGCTGGACAACGCCTTCGTGATTCTCGACGAGGCGCAGAATACGACCCTGCCGCAGATCAAGATGTTCCTGACCCGTATGGGACGCAGCGCCAAGTTCATCGTCACGGGCGATGTGACGCAGATCGACCTGCCGCGCCGCGGGGACAGCGGACTGACGCGGGCGATGGAGATCCTGCGCAGCGTTCCCGGAATCGGCTTCGTCGAGTTCGACAAGCGGGACATCGTGCGCCATCCGCTGGTCAAGGAGATTGTCGAGGCCTTCGATCGACGCCGGGAGAGCGAGGAGCGATCTGCGGCCGATAAAGAGAAAATTACCGATTAGTACAACCTAAAAACGATAAGACTATGGATAAGAATCTGACCGCTTTGAAACCTGCATTGGTTTGGAAGCATTTCGCTGAAATCTGTAAAATTCCTCACCCCTCGCACCACGAGGAGAAGATCCGCGCCTATGTGATGGGCGTAGCCAAGGGGCTCGGACTGGAGTGCCACGAGGATGAGGCGCACAACGTGTACGTGCGCAAACCGGCCTCGAAGGGGATGGAGAACCGCAAGGGTGTCGTGCTGCAGGCCCACCTGGATATGGTTCCCCAGAAGAACAACGATAAAAAGTTCGACTTTCTGACCGATTCGATCGAGGCACACGTCGACGGCGAGTGGGTGCGTGCCAACGGTACGACCCTGGGTGCGGACGACGGTATCGGCGCTGCGTCGATCCTGGCCGTTCTGGAGGACGATACGCTGCAGCACGGTCCGATCGAGGCGCTCTTCACGGCAACCGAGGAGACCGGCATGGACGGTGCCTTCGGCCTGAAGAAGGGGCTGCTGCAGGGTGATATCCTGCTGAACCTCGACTCGGAGGAGGAGGGTGAGCTCTACGTCGGCTGCGCCGGCGGTCTGGATGCCAACATGACCTTCCGCTACGAGGCACAGCCGACTCCGGCCAGCGGCTTTACGGCCGTTCAGCTGGTGGTCAAGGGGTTGAAGGGCGGCCACTCCGGTATCCAGATCATCACGCAGCGTGCCAACGCCAACAAGCTGCTCTTCCGGCTGATTCGCGAGGCGAAGAAGTCGATGCAGCTGCTGCTCTGCTCGGTGGACGGCGGCAGCCTGCGCAATGCGATCCCGCGTGAGGCGATGGCTACGTTGATGATCCGCCCGCAGGATCTCGAGACCCTGAAGCGGATGGCCAGGGAGTACGAGGCAACGGTCAAGACCGAGTTCGAGGGGATTGAGGATTCGATCCTGGTCGAGGTGGTCGAGACGGCAGTGCCTTCGGTCATGATTCCCGAGACGGTGGCCGACAACCTGATCCGTGCCGTGGTCGGATGCCCGAACGGCGTACGCAAGATGTCGGTTGCCATGCCCGGTCTGGTGCAGACCTCGAGCAACCTGGCCCGTGTGGTTTCGGACGGCGAGACCATCAAGCTGCAGTGCCTGCTGCGCAGCTCGTTGAATTCGGAAAAGGAGGAGCTCGGCGAGGCTATCTCGGCCGTCTTCGAACTGGCCGGAGCCACGGTTGAGCTGACGGGCGCCTACAACGGCTGGAACCCCAACATGGAGTCGCCGATCCTGGCGGCCATGAAGGCTTCCTACAAGGAGCTCTTCGGTACCGAGCCGCTCGTAACGGCCATCCACGCCGGGCTGGAGTGCGGTATCATCGGTACGAACTATCCGAAGATGGACATGATCTCGTTCGGCCCGACGATCCAGTATCCCCACTCGCCCGACGAGAAGGTGAACATCGCATCGGTCGGAAAATTCTACGAGTTCCTGACCGACACGTTGAAGAATATCCCCCAAAAGTAGTCGCGTTTTGGAGCAGACGTCTGTTCAAAACGGCGACCCGCGTTGGTTCGTACTCGTCAATCCCGTGGCCGGCAGCGGCCGCGGGCTTGACCATTTTCCGCAGATATCCAAGCATCTGCGTGAGGCGGGTATTGCGACCGAGCCGGTCTTCACCGAACACAAGTTCCATGCTACGGAGCTTACGGTTACGGCCGTGGCGCAGGGTTTCCGCCACATCATCGTGGTCGGCGGCGACGGTACGCTGCACGAGGTGGTCAACGGTCTGTTCATCCAGCAGACGGTCGATCCGCGCGAGGTGCTGCTGGCCGTCATCGCGGTCGGATCGGGCAACGACTGGGCCCGCAACTTCGGCATCCCGCTCCGCTATCAGAATGCGATCCAGGCCATTCGGGCCGGCCATTCGTTTCTGCAGGACGTGGGGGTGGTCTCCTACGAGGAGGCGCACTACCGCCAGAAGCGCTACATGGTCAACGTGGCCGGACTGGGGTTCGACTCGATGGTGGTGAAGAAGTACAACCACATGAAGAAGAAACAGGGACGCGGCAGCAAGTGGCTCTATCGGTGGAGTGTGATCCGTACCTTCTTCCGCTACAAGTCGACGGGTGTGAAGGTCTGGATCGACGACCGGCTGGTCTACAACAACCTGCTGATGAGCATCGCGATCGGTATCTGCAAGTACAACGGCGGCGGCGTGCAACAGCTGCCTCAGGCGGTGCCGGACGACGGCCTGTTCGACGTTTCGCTCATTCGGCCGGTGCACTTCTGGCACATTCTGTTCCGGATGCACTACCTGTTCAACGGCGGCATCTACCGCATCCGGCACATCCTGCAGGAGCGGGGCGGCAAGATCCGGATCGAATCGTCGCCCGAGATCTCGGTCGAGCTGGACGGCGAGCTGCTCGGTGAGACGCCGGTGGAGTTTACCGTGCTGCAGCGGGCCATTCGCATCGTCGTCTCGGAGGAGTTCCTCAAGCGGGAGAGCTATCCGCTCTGCTCCTATACCATTCCGAGATAGAGACTCGAGTGTGAGTTAGAAGATCGGCCGGAGGCAGTCAACACCTCCGGCCGATCTTTTCGTAAAGCCCGGAGCCTGCTGTGGAGCGGATCGCTGCAAAAATTGCATCGGAACCGCCGGAAAAAGAGAAACTAAGCGGGGAATTTACTACCTTTGCAGGAAGTGACCGACCGAGTGCGGCAGCCGGATCGAACCGAGGGCTCGATGCGGCCGTATCCTTGTGCCGGTAGATGCCGCGGGGAGCCCGTGCGGGCAGCGCATCGCGGCGAGAAGAAGGATAATTTAAAAAACAGAGATATTCCATGGCATTACAATGCGGTATCGTGGGTCTGCCCAACGTGGGCAAGTCCACTCTTTTCAACTGCCTGTCGAACGCAAAGGCGCAGGCGGCCAACTTCCCTTTCTGTACGATAGAGCCCAACGTGGGTGTCATCACGGTCCCCGACGAGCGGTTGATCCGCCTGGCCGAGATCGACCACCCCAAGCGAATCGTTCCGACCACCATCGAGATTGTCGACATCGCCGGTCTGGTCAAGGGGGCCTCGAAGGGCGAAGGGCTGGGCAACAAGTTCCTCGCCAATATCCGCAATACGAATGCAATCATCCACGTGCTGCGTTGTTTCCAGAATGACAACATCACCCACGTCGACGGCTCGATCGACCCGGTTCGCGACAAGGGGATCATCGATACCGAACTGCAGCTCAAGGATCTCGAAACGGTCGAGAACCGGCTGGGCAAGATCCAGAAACAGGCGGCCGTGGGCGGCGACAAGCAGGCGAAGCGGGCCGTGGAGATTCTGCTGCAGTACAAGTCGGTGCTCGAGCAGGGATTGAGCGCCCGCACGGTCGAGATCGACAAGGAGGACCGCAAGCTGGTTGCGGATCTCAACCTGCTGACGGACAAACCGGTGCTCTACGTCTGCAACGTGGACGAGAAGAGTGCCGTTACGGGCAACGAATATACGCGTGCGGTCGAGGCGGCCATTGCCGACGAGCATGCCGAGATGCTGATCGTGGCGGCGGCGACCGAGGCCGACATCGCCGA
>CAWUYY010000074.1:0-15333 GCA_963926835.1 Rikenellaceae bacterium
TTTTATCTTTAGCTAAGATACAAATTTTATATTACATTGGCAATCAATTCATTATAAAGTTTTATTCTTTTTACGACAGTCCCTAAACTATTATTTCGCAAGAATCCCCTCCATTATCGGACGACTTTTATTATCTTTGGGAGATACAGGATACGCCCCGGTCTTTCTCTTTGGGTGGAAAGGCTCCAGGCCTGTCCCCTCTCTTTTTCAAGCATACTTCTCAAAACAGAAAAACCATGGCAGTTTTTAAAGTCGAAGGCGGGCACCGACTCCGGGGCGAGATCACACCGCAAGGAGCCAAAAACGAAGCGTTGCAGATTCTTTGCGCCACGCTGCTCACCCGCGAACGGGTCGTCGTACACAACATTCCCCGCATTCTGGATGTCATGCAGCTGATCGAACTGCTGCGCAGAATCGGCGTCGAGGTTCAGCAGCTCTCCGAAAGCAGCTATTCGTTCCGCGCCGCCGACATCAACCTGGACTATTTCAAAACGGAAGACTACTGCCGACGCGCCAGCAGCCTGCGCGGCTCGGTAATGCTGCTCGGCCCGATGCTGGCCCGTTTCGGCGTGGGATACATGCCCAAACCGGGCGGTGACAAGATCGGACGACGTCGTCTGGACACCCACTTCATCGGCTTCCAAAAACTGGGCGCCACGCTCGACTTCGACACCCGCAACGCCTGGTCCGAAGTGCGGGCCAAGGAGCTCAAGGGGTGTTACATGCTACTCGATGAGGCCTCGGTGACGGGTACGGCCAACATCATCATGGCCGCCGTGCGGGCCAAGGGGTTCACGACCATCTACAACGCCGCCTGCGAACCCTACATTCAGCAGCTCTGTCTGATGCTCAACCGCATGGGTGCACGCATTTCGGGTATCGCCTCGAACCTGCTGACCATCGAGGGGGTCGAGGAGTTGGGTGGCACGGAGCATACGCTGCTGCCCGACATGATCGAGATCGGCAGCTTCATCGGCATGGCCGCCATGACCCGCTCCGAGATCACGATCCGCAACGTCTCGTTCGAGAATCTGGGCATCATTCCCGCCCAGTTCGCCCGCATGGGCATCCGCTTCGAACAGCGGGGTGACGATATCTACATCCCCCAGCAGGAGCACTACCGCATCGAAAACTTCATGGACGGCTCGATCATGACCATTGCCGACGCGCCGTGGCCGGGACTGACCCCCGACCTGCTGTCGATCTTCCTGGTGGTTGCCACCCAGGCCAAGGGGGCCGTGCTGATCCACCAGAAGATGTTCGAGAGCCGCCTCTTCTTCGTCGACAAGCTGATCGACATGGGGGCGCAGATCATCCTCTGCGACCCGCACCGCGCGACGGTCATCGGACACGACCATCAGATCCGGCTGCGCGCCACGCGCATGACCTCGCCCGATATTCGTGCCGGCGTCGCCCTGCTGATCGCCGCCATGAGCGCCGAGGGGGTGAGCACGATCCAGAACATCGAACAGATCGACCGCGGATACCGCGAAATCGATACACGTCTGAACGCACTGGGGGCCCACATCACCCGGGTGGACGAATGTAAACTGTAGGAGCCATGTTTTTGGAAAACGCAAGCCAGAAAGGGTGGATCGAGGTGATCTGCGGGTCGATGTTCTCCGGCAAGACCGAAGAGCTGATCCGACGGTTGAAACGGGCCGAATTCGCCCACCTTCGCACCGAAATATTCAAACCCCGCATCGACGTCCGCTACTCGGAGGAGGAGGTCGTCTCGCACGATGCGAGCAGCATCCGCTCCACGCCGGTCGATTCGGCACAGAATATCCTGCTGATGACCTCAGAGGTCGATGTGGTCGGCATCGACGAAGCGCAGTTCTTCGACGACGGATTGGTGGATGTATGCCGCCAACTGGCCGACCAGGGAATCCGGGTCATCGTAGCCGGGCTGGATATGGATTTCACGGGCAAACCGTTCGGGCCGATGCCCGCCCTGATGGCGACGGCCGAGTACGTAACCAAGGTCCACGCAATCTGTGTACGGTGCGGCAATCTGGCCCACCACTCCCACCGCCTTACCCGCGATGAGAAACTGGTAATGCTCGGCGAGAAAGACACCTACGAACCGATCTGTCGCCACTGCTTTGCCGAACTGCGCAAAAAGGAGGAAGAAGAGAAACGATAGAAGGATTCGGAAGAGTTATCCAGATTTAAACAAAGAACTCCTCGCCAGTTTGGCGAGGAGTTCTTTGTTCATTGGTCCTGCAGGACTATTGAAGTTCAACACTGTTCGGGTCGAGATACTCGATAGTCGGATAGGGAGCGAGGTTGGCCGAACGTACGACACACTTGTTGTCGGAGCTCGTGAAGAACCTGTATCCGTTCTCCTGCTTGTTGAATATGAATCCGTCCTGGCGCATGGCCTCGACAAACTCATCACTGTCGAGATAATCTCCGTCCGTCACAATGGACATGACCTTATAAAGGCCTGTACCCTCCTTCTCATCGACCCAGAAACCGAAGCGATCGAAGATCGTCCCCTGCTCACTCGGCATCGAAATATAGACACCCTGCTGTTCCGTAGTATATAACGTACGGCCTTGGGCTGCCTCGCCTGCGGCAATCTGCTGCGCATTGGCCCCAAAAACGTGGTACGGATGAATGAGTTTGGACTCAAGTTCCGGCAAGTCGGGAAGTTCGTCCGTAGGCGTAAAAAGCACATACGACACACCATCGCTCGTACGGCGCATAATCTGTGCACGAACAGCAGTCTGGGCGTTATCCAGCGTCACCATCTGATTGTCTGCCGATATTTGGGTGTACCCCATGGAGGTAAGGGCATCGATCAGATTGCTGTTCCAGACGGTTTGCTCCGAAGCCCCCACCATACGGACCGATTTCAGCCGGCGACCCGACTCAAATACATATTCGCGAACCGGAAAATCTTTACATCCGACGCTCACGAAAACCATCGTGTTCGAACTTGAATTGTCTATGTCATAGTTAGCCTTTTCGGCCTCGAAGTCTATCACGCCGGCCTTGGTATCCGTATTGTAAAAATCAAGATACGGCATCTCGACCGACACGGCGTCATCGAAGAACTCAATCGGCTCTGCGGCATCATCCTTACTACAGCCTACAGCCAATGCGGCCATACATAATACTGTGAATATCTGGTATCTCATAATTCGCTGTTATCTTAATGTGAATGTCAATTCTGCATATTCCGCCTCGCCGAGCATGACAGCACGCACACCCATCATGGTAGTCGGATTGCTAACCTCAAAATAGAAGTATCCATCCTTAGACTCTACCTGCGTGATCGTAGGCCACATGATATAAAGATTCGGGTTCAGGATAAACTCATTGCCCTTCAAGACGAGGAAGGTCTCGCGATCCAGATAGAGACATACCTGCTCGACTTTCTCTTCAGCATTGAAGCGGTATGCACGCCAGTAAGGTTTACCATACTCGGGCTCGGCATTTACCTGGAAGTAATACGTCTTCATGCCATCGACAATCGAGGTCTTTTCGGGATCATACTCGAGTCCGTTATCCCGCTCCTTGGCAATAATATCGTCGAGGGTAGCACCAAAATCGTTTGATGTCGGGGTAGGCAAGAGACCGATATTCTCGGGTGACTGGTTCTCATCATCGGGACGATCGGTCGGTGCCGGGGTCGGGATAAACGTACCCTCGGGATCCTCGGACGGATTGTAATTCTCATCGTCGGTAATCACAACCTCAGAATCAGCACCGATCAACGTCTTGATATAGTCAGTCTCCTCACCCATATCGGCAATAACTACCGCAAGCGCGGTGTTGCCTGCGACGATCTTGTAGGAAGCACCCACTGCGAAAGCACCGTTCTTGAGGTTGATGCGCGTCAGGAACGGCATATTCTCCATATTGACGGTAGTGATCGCCGGATTCTTGGCAAAACTTACATCTGTAAGCGTTGAACCCTGTGCCTCGAAGGTTGTCAGTTTGGTATTGGCCGAAAGGTTGATGGTCGTGAAGTAGGGCTCCATCGAGGAGTTGAGTTCATCATTGCCTGCGATTTTGAGGGTTACAAGTTCAGGCATGGTCGTAACATCGAGCTGCAACAGCTTGTTGTTGCTGAAATCGACCTCGGCAATCTTCGGGTTGTTATAGATCGTAACGTCAACCAATCCGCAATCCGAGGCAATAATCCGCTCGAGAGCCGGGCAATTCGAAGCCGTAACGTTGTACAGATCGGTATTACCGGAGAGAAGCATTTCGCGCAGGTTATTCATGTCCGTTACCGTGAAGGTCTCCAACTTATTAGTCGAAAGGCTCACGGTCTCAAGCGCAGTGCAGGGCTTGATATTGATCGATGCGAACTGATTGTTGTCGGCCTTGAGGCTCTTCAGGGCGCTGTTCTTCGACAAATCAATCGTTGTTAAAGCGTTTCCCGAGATATCCAGCGTCTCAAGCTCGGTGCAGGAGTTGATGTTGATCGATGTGGACTGGTTGTTGTCGGCCTTAAGACTCTTCAGGGCTGTGTTCTTTGACAGATCAATTGCCGAGAACGAGTTCCCCGAGATGTCAAGCGTCTCAAGGAGTGTCAACTTCTCAAAGTTTGCTTCCGCAAGTTTATTATTCGCAACATCGAGCTTCGTGAGTTTTACGAGACCCTCCACAGGCGAAAGATCCGAGATGGAGTGGCCACTCAATACCAGCGACTGCAGATTTACAAACTTCTCGAGACCCGTGAGGTCACTGATCTTGGCATCGGAACCCTTGGCAGCCAAATCAAGAGCAGTGACTGCAGCGGCTTCCTCTTCGCTAATCTCACCATCGTTATCGGTATCAACACCCTTCTGCACCAAAAGTGCCGTCAGATTTGCGTCGTTAATTTCAATGGAAGGTTTCGGAGGTTCGTTCGTCGATTCTTCTTCCGAGCAGGAAATAATACTGCTGCACATAAATACAATGGCAGCAATGAATAGGGTTTTCTTTTTCATATTAAAGAGCTTTTTAGGAGGTAATCTTGTATACAAAGATATAAAAATACGGGAGAAAACCAAATAAAAGCAGCCATTCTGGCCTATTCGTATACAAAAGGCTCCCTACCGAACAATTCTCTCAGATATTTATATACAGCAGATCCATCGGCCCCCGACACAAAGCATGAAAACTCCCGCTAAAACAGTCGTACGACACCGCAACTGAGCTATAAAAAGGGAGCAGACCTATTCCTGCATTAAGGGATCAATGAGGTCACTGTCATAAAAAAAGCGAATCGGCCGCAAAGGTCGATTCGCTCAACAACACAGTCAAAAGTCTTATTTATATTCCGGGCCCCGACCCCTGACCATTCATAACCCGGTCAGGAGTCGGTGGCTGTCGGAATGCCCCTCCAACTTATTTGGTTACATTCACCACGATCTGAGCCGTGCGCTCACCGAACGTATAGGTGTACGTTACGGGGATCGTTACGGTGATATCCTTCATCAGCTCCAGATCACCACCCTCAACGACGGTCAGGATGTGAGTCTGCTTGTCGAAGCTTACACGACCGTCGGGGATCGATACCGTTGCATCGCCATACGCGATGGTTGCCGCTACGGCCGTATTGGTGTCCTGAGCATCCTGCGAGCCGTCAAAGACGTTGACACCGTTGATATCCTTCAGCGTGAGCAGCGTAGCCACATCGAGCGTTACATCGGCATCGACCTTGGCAATCAGTTTGCCGGCCTCAACCGCAATCGTCGGATCGGCAATCGGATCGGCGATCGATACGGTGAAACTCTTCGCCTCACCCAGCGCCTTGCCTCCGTAAATCACCTGAGCCTTCACAACAATCGACAGTTCGCTGCAGGTACCCCAGTTGAGCGTCTTGCCCGTGATGGCGGCACCCTCGGCCTCGGTCGTGTAGACTACCTGAGCCTCGGCCGGAGCGTCGGCTGCAAGGTACCAGGTCTTCGACAGGTCGAATGCATCGATCTTCAGGTCTGAACCCTCGATCTTCATCACGGCCTGGGCCTGATCATCGTCCGAAAGCGACGAACCGCGCAGCAGCTCGATCTCGGGTGCCGTAATGGTTACGTGCAGCACGGCCTCGAACGAGAGGGCAGGATCGGCAACTGCAAAGAGGTTTTTCACGGTGTAAGGTACATTCAGAGCCGCATCCTTGCCGAAGACGAAGTTGATGTTCTCCTTGCTTTCACCTACCGTAGCGTAGTTGCCGAACTCGTCAGCGACCTTATCGCTCGTCCAATCGAGCTGCATGAAGGCCTCCTCGCCAAACTGCGTGCGGGCAGTCTCATCGAGGCTCTCCCACAGGATGGCGCGGAAGTTCTCAACGGCGATGTGGTGACCCGTGGTCGTCGAAACGTTATAGGGAAGTTCGAGCGTACGCTCCAGCGTCGGGATGACAGGCATACCCGTCACGGCAACCGGAATGGTGATCGTTACGATCGACTTGTCCTCGTTCGTGTAAACGGCCTTCACGACGTAATCGGCCGTCGTCGAGAGGTCGCCGACCAGCTGCAGATCAACCGTCTGGGCATCGGTATCGAAGACAGGCGATGCGGAGAGCGTGATCGACGGCGTGATGCCGCTTACGAGCTCCTCACCCTTGTACAGCTCGACAACCAGATTGTCGTTGCTCTTGAGTGCATTGTACTGAACCGCCGAGAGAACACCCTTGTCGGCCGTCAGAACCAGGTTCTTCACGCTGTAGGTCTTGTCGCTCGTTGCAGCGGCATACATCCATTTCACATCAGCCTCCGGCGTCGAGAGCTCGGTTCCGTCCGGCATGATCGTAAAGAGGTGCTCGGCATCGTTCTTAACTACCAGCGCAAAACCCTCCTCGTCAGCCAGCGAGTAGGTAGCCGAAGCGGTTACCGTCTGGTCGATCAGCGCAACATCCGATTTGGCAATGGCGAAGGTGAAGGCCTTGCCGTCGACGGCGTACATCTGCTCGCTTGCAGGCGTACCAAAGGTGAAATCGGCCGACGCGGTAACCATCGTCGTCAGATCCACCGTCCAATTGTTGGCAGCGGCAGCCTCCGCAAGCGGAAGGATCGTCTCGCCGCTCTTGTACATCACCGTATATCCGGCCAGTACGTCGTAAACCTGCGTATCGGTGTACATCACCTCGGTCTCATCACGGTCGGCATACTCGATGTATTTACCCTCGTTCTGTGCATCGGCCTTGGCCAGCACGAAGTTCGTGGCCGGAATCTGAGCACCCGCCTCGGCATAAGCCGTACCGATGAAGGCAGAGGTAAAGTCGGTCTCGAAATCGTTCGCCTCACCCTCATTCAGGGCCGAGCCGTCTACGTGGAGGGCCACCATCTGGGTCTTACCTGCCTGGTCGGCAGCCACATAGTCGTAGTCGGTCGTGGCAACAACGGTGAACTCACCGGTCAACTCGTTGACATCCTTGATCTCCTTGATCGTGAAACCGGCAGCGGCACGCGTGCCCACCTCCTCGGTGATCAGCGACATAGCCTGCAGGTTGGCATACTTCTTCACGGCACGGGCCGGGGTCATGCGGAAACGCATGGTGGCAATCTGCTCACCATCCTCGCTCGAACGCAGATAGAGTTTCTCACTCTCCTGGCCTTTCGACAATACGATGTACTGGGCACCGTTACCGAAATAGATCAGACCGTCCATGTATTCGGGAACGTAGACAATCGACTGGATGCGGTTGCTCAACAGACCGATGTTGGCCTCCAGCGTTGCCAGGTAGTCCTGCAGCTCCTGATCAAGCTGATCCTTCGAGATCACCAGCGCACCGTTGTTCTCCTGGATCATCGACTGGATCTTCTTGGTCAGCTCGCTGGCCTCATTCTCCAGCTCCGTCATCACCGAATTGATCGCCTCGGTGGAGACCTGACCCAGCAGGTTGTCACCCAGGGTTACCTGCTCCATGTACTCGGCCAGCTCATTGCCCAGCCACTCGTTGATCGAGCTGTTCGCCGTCTCAAGCTCGCTCTTGATCGCATCGGCGATCCACTGCGAAGCGGCCGTCTCGATCTGACTCATCTGGCTCTCGGTCAGCTCGCCGCCAGCGGGAGCATAGCCGTTGTCGGCCAGATACGACTCAACAAGCCCGGTCACCTCAACGGCAAAACCGGCTGCATCCTTCTTCGCCTCGATCATCTCCTCCAAAGCCTGCTGGGCATCGCTCAGCGACTCCTGCGTAGCGTAGATGTCGGCGATCTCGCTCAGGATCTCCGACTTCAGACCGTTCAGTTTGCTCGACAGTGCTCCGTCCGAAAGCGAAGACTCGATCGCATCGGCAATCTTCGCTGCCAGGTCGCTATCCTTGACACAAGCGTCGATCTGGCTCTGCAAGGACGAAATATCGCTCTTGCGGGCAAAATCGGAGAAGTCAATCGCATCGAACGCCTCCTTGGTCGCCTCGACAGCCTCGATCCGGCTCTCCAGATCGTTCAGCTTCACGACAGCCCCCTTCAGCTCATCGACATCGTTGCGCAGGGCATTGATGTCATCGTCGTAGTCCTTACATCCCGACACAGCCAGTACGGCTCCGCCAAGCAGCAAAGACAGAAACCTTGTAAACAATGTTCTCTTCATAATGATAAGTGTTTGTGTTTAAATGAGTTTATATATTTTATTGCAAGCCTTTTGAACCGTCACAAATGTATCATATATGATACGCACTGTGCAAATATATATATAAATCTTTGCATGACAAAATTTTTATACGAATTTTTAAAATGGCCATTGACTACCAAGAGGAGATAGCCTATATCTCAAAGAAAATCAGAGAGTTGAGAAAAGAAAGAAAATTAACCGTACAAGAACTCGCGTATCGCTGCGACATGGAACGCTCCAACATGAGCCGAATCGAGGCCGGACGTACCAACCTCACCGTAAAAACCATGTGCATCATCTGCAACGCCCTGAACGTCAATCTGCGCGACATCATCCGATAGGCTCGGATACCTATATTAAATTATCCTCTTTCCAACTTCTGCCTTCCGTTCTCTCCCCTTTCCACAAAGATCCCGACTTTCCACGCTTCAACTTGGAGTCTTTCTCCAAATATTCGTATCTTTGTTAAACGGAATATTCTCTTCAGCCGAGACACCCGAATGCACCGAACAGCCAATCAGCCTGTTCCACGTTCGGATGTTCGTCTCGGCTGGCTTAAAAAACGCGAACCGATACCCATGAGTATCATAGACCTGATTGTTGCCCTGCTCCTGCTGTGGGCCCTCATCAGCGGATGGAGGCAGGGAATCGTGCTGCAGCTCTGCTCGCTGGCCGGAATCGTGCTGGGGGCCTGGCTCGGCCTGCACTTCGGTGCGGAGGTCGGAGAGCTGCTCCACCTGGACGAACAGTTCGCCACGGCCGGTGGTTTTCTGACCATCTTCATCGTGGTGCTGCTGGCCGTCGCCCTGCTCGGACGCCTGCTGCGCAAGGTGTTCCACTTCGCCGGATTCGGCATTGCAGACCGAATTCTGGGCATGCTGGCCTCGATTGCCAAGAGCCTGCTCATCCTCTGTCTGTTATTCTCGGCATTCGACTCCATTAACAGGGACGAATCGCTCGTCGACAGAAAAACACTCGACAAATCGATCTGCTACCGGCCGATCATCAACCTCTCCGAGATGCTCTTCCCCTTCCTCGAATGGGCCAAGGAGCAGATCGCAACCAACGACCAAGAGACATGGAACGACAATTTACAGGCGTTGTAGTCCGCGCCACGGGCAGCTGGTACGACGTACGGACCGAGGAGGGCGATACGGTCAAGTGCCGCATGCGGGGCAAGCTCCGCCTCAAGGGGGTGCGCTCGACCAACCCGGTGGTGGTAGGCGACCGCATCCGGGCCGAACAGGACGAGGAGGGGTGCGGCGTCATCACTGAGATCGAACCCCGGCGCAACTACATCATCCGCCGCGCCTCGAACCTCTCGAAGGAGTCGCACATCATCGCCGCCAACATCGACCGCGCGCTGCTGCTCGTGACGCTCTTCGCCCCGGTGACCGCCCCCGAGTTCATCGACCGCTTTCTGGTCACCTGCGAGGCCTACCGCGTTCCGGCAACCATTCTGCTCGGCAAGGCAGACCTCGCCGCGGAGGATCCCGAAGCCGTCGCACAATTCAAGGCCGTTTACGAAGGTGCAGGCTACCCCGTTATCGAGGTTTCGTCGGTAACCGGAGCCGGCATCGAGGAGGTTCGGACGCTGCTGGAGGGGCGTACGACCCTGCTGGCCGGCAACTCCGGCGTCGGCAAGTCGACACTGGTCGGCACGATCGAGCCGGGACTCGACGTGCGGGTGGGCAGCATTTCGGAGAGCCATCTCAAGGGGCGCCATACGACCACCTTCTCGACCATGTACCCCCTCTCTTCGGGCGGCTTTCTGATCGACACGCCCGGTATCAAGGGGTTCGGCCTGATCGACATCGAAGAGGCCGAGCTGTGGCACTACTTTCCCGAAATGATGCGGCTGGCCCCCGAGTGCCGCTACTACAACTGCACCCACGTCCACGAACCGGGATGCGCCGTACGCGCGGCGGTCGAAGCGGGTAAGATGGCCTGGTCGCGCTACGAAAGTTACCTGAAAATGCTCGACGAAGATGAAAAATACCGCAAATAAGCCGTTGGAGTGGTACATCGAGCGGACTGAGTATCTGCGCGAGTTCATGACCGAGGCGCGCTACCAGGTGCTCTGCCGGACCCTCGCCAGCCGGACCCGCTACATGACCATCCTGACCGAGAACACGTTCCACCCGCAGAACGCCAGCGCCCTGGTCCGCCACTGCGAGGCGTTCGGGCTGCAGGAGATGCACACAATCGAGGACCGCTGCAAGTTCAGCCCCAACACGAGCATCGTGCGCGGGACCGACAAATGGGTCGACCTGCAACGCCACCCATCGACTACCGAAGCGCTCCGCGAGATGCGACGCCGCGGCTACCGCATCGTCGCCACCACCCCCCACCGCGAAGACTTCACGCCGGAGAGTTTCGACGTGGGCAAAGGGCCCTTCGCCCTGGTCTTCGGCACCGAACATGCCGGCATCTCGCAGCAGGTCATCGCCGCGGCCGACGAGTTCGTCCGCATCCCGATGTGCGGCATGGTTGAAAGTCTCAACGTCTCGGCCTCGGCCGCCATTCTGATCTACATGCTCTCCTCCCGGATGCGCGCAAGCGTCGAGGGGTGGCAGCTCAGCGAGGAGGACCGGGCCCAATTGCTATACCGCTGGAGCTACGCCAGCGTACAGGATGCCGAAGCGATCCTGAACCGTAAATTTCCAGAAGAATCATGAGTACCATTTTACGCAAACAGTTTCTGGCCCACGTGGGTCAGACATCGCCGAGCCCGCTGATGATCGAGGTGGCCCGGGCCGAGGGCAGTTTTTTCTATACCCCCGAAGGAAAACGTTATTACGATCTGGTGGCCGGCGTCTCGGTGAACAACGCCGGGCATGCCAACCCCCGCATCATCGAAGCCGTTCAGCGGCAGGCGGCCGACTACATGCACGTGATGGTCTACGGCGAGATGGTCGAGCGCCCGCAGGTGCAGTATGCCACCCGCCTGGCCGAGCTGCTGCCCGGCGATCTGGAGAGTGTCTACTTTGTCAACTCGGGTGCTGAAGCGATCGAGGGGGCGTTGAAACTGGCCAAACGCTACACCGCCCGCACGCAGATCATCTCGATGCGGCGCGCCTACCACGGGTCGACGCACGGAGCGATGAGTCTGATGGGCGAACCCGAGGGGGAGGAGTGGAAGGAGGTCTTCCGGCCGCTGCTGCCCGACGTGCGTTCGATCGACTTCAACGACCTCGGGCAGCTGGAGCTCATCACCGAGCGGACGGCCTGCGTCGTGGTCGAGCCGGTACAGGGCGAGGCGGGCGTACGGCTCCCCGACCCCGAATGGCTCGAGGCGCTGCGGCTGCGGTGCGACCAAACGGGGGCGCTGCTGATCTTCGACGAGATCCAGACCGGCATGGGACGCACCGGGGCCCTCTTTGCCATGCAGAAGTACGGCATCCTGCCCGACATCGTCTGCCTGGCCAAGGCCTTCGGCGGCGGCATGCCGCTCGGCGCCTTCATCTCCCGCAAGGAGGTGATGGACACGCTGCAGAGCAATCCGACGCTGGGACACATCACCACCTTCGGCGGACATCCGGTCTGCTGTGCCGCCGGGCTGGCAATGCTCGAGTACCTGCTCGACAACCACGTGGTGGAGCAGGTCGAGCAGAAGGGGGCCCTCTACGAGGAGCTGTTGAAGGATCACCCGCAGGTGGTCGAGATCCGGCGCAGCGGTCTGCTGCTGGCCGTCGAACTGGGATCGTCCGAGAAGATGTTCCGCATGATGGAGCTCTTCAACGAAACGGGGATTCTGAGCGACTGGTTCCTCTACTGTGACACGGCCGTCCGCATCTCCCCGCCGCTGACCATCTCCGAGGAGGAGGTTCGCGACAGCGCCCGCATCATCCGCGAATGTCTCGACCGGCTTTAAATAAATAAACAGAATCCCCGCATCCGAAGATCGGATGCGGGGATTCTCTCTCTTTCGGGGCACCTACTCTTCGGAGAAACGCTTGAGCAGGGCGATCTCCTCGGGCCACAACGACTCGTCGGGGGTCTCGAGGATCAGCGGAATCCCCTCGAAGCGGGGATCACGGGCGATATAGCGGAAACACTCGAGCCCCAGCGTCCCCTTCCCGAGCGGGGCATGGCGGTCGACCCGGCTGCCCATCACCTTGAGGGCGTCGTTCAGGTGCATGCCCCGCAGGTACTTCAATCCGACGATCCGATCCAGCCGGGCAAACGAATCGTCACACGCCTCGGCCGTCTGCAGGTCGTATCCGGCCGCAAAGGCGTGGCACGTATCGATGCAGAATCCCACGCGCGTCTTGTCCTCGACCTTGTCGATGATATGGGCCAGGTGCTCGAACTCGAATCCCAGATTGCTCCCCTGGCCGGCCGTATTCTCGATCACGGCCGTCACGCCGCGGGTCTTGTCGAGGGCGATGTTGATCGACTCGGCGATCCGGTCCAGACACTCATCCACCGGGATCCGGTTCAGATGGCTGCCCGGGTGGAAGTTCAGCCGGTCGAGACCCAGCGCCTCGCACCGTTTCATCTCGTCCAGGAAGGCCGCCCGCGACTTCTCCAGCCCCTCGTGGTCGGGGTGCCCCAGGTTGATCAGGTAGCTGTCGTGGGGCAGGATGCTCTGCGGCGGATACCCCGCCTCCTCGCAGTTGCGGCGGAACGCGTCGATGGTCGAGGCGCTGAGCGGCGGGGCCTGCCACTGCCGCTGGTTCTTCGTAAAGAGGGCGAATCCGCTCGCCCCGATGCGTCGGGCATTCAACGGGGCATTCTCGGGCCCGCCCGCCGCACTCACGTGTGCTCCAAAATATTTCATAAAGTTCTCTTTTTTGTTCAAAATTTCACCGTCTCCGGGGGCGCTGCGGAGGCGAAATCCACAGCAATCGGAGACAAAAAAATCATATATTTCACAAATGTAGGGTTTTTATGGGAAAATCCTTACTTTTGTTCCGATATAAAAGATCCCGGTTTTTCATGAAAAAGATTTATCCCGTTTTCGCGCTGCTCGCTCTGCTGACACTCACCCTGCCGGCCGCGGCGCAAATCTCCATCGATATCGAGCAACCCCAGACCACCCCTCCGCCGACCATTCTCGACCCCGGGGTCAAAAATGACGGCGTGGATCCCAACAGCTACTTCAGCCCGGCCCGCTACCGGGCCGAACGCGCAGCCATCCGCAAGGAGCGCAACACCCTGGAGCTCGGCGGCGGACTGATGGGTTCGGTCGCCTCGTACAGCGACTCTTGGATCGAGACCTCGGGCGGTGACAACTCGATCGGTCTGACGGGGACCCTCTTCCTGCAGCACACCTTTACCAAGAAACGTTTTTCGATCGAAACCCGCTTCGACGCCAAATTCGGCTTCAACCGCATGAACGTCGAGACCGAGAACACAGACGGCGTCACCTCGAGCCAGGGAGTCTGGTTCAAGAACCAGGATGAGTTCCAGATCAGCACCTCGCCCGCCTACTCGCTGGGCAAGCACTGGGCGATCGCCTCGATCATCAAGTTCCGGAGCCAGTTCGCAAACGGCTACATCTCACGCTCGCAACAGACTGTCAACGACCGCAAAAGCACCTTCATGGCTCCGGGTTACCTCGACATATCGGGCGGTTTCACCTACACCTGCCCCAGCCAGAAGTTCCCGATCAAGGTGAACGTCTCGCCGCTGGCCCTCAGCGCCATCTTCGTCGAGAGCTCCTCGATCCGTCACAACGTCTGGGACGACAAACCGGGGTGGCAGGCCTACGGTCTGGTCAATCCCGACCAAACCTCGAAATACGAGGGCGGTTCCTCGATCCAGCTCGACTTCGACCGCACCTTCGGCAAGAAGGGGGTCTTCCGCTACCGGACCACCCTCTTCTCCTTCATGGGATGGCTCTCGAACCTCAACTCGAAGAACCGCTACTCGAACTTCGAAAACTACAAGAATGCCGTCCAGGCGTGGGAGAACAGCGGTGCGGTGGGCAACAAGCCGACCCTGACGATCCACCCGACAGTCCGCTGGGAAAATACGCTCGACATCAAGGCAACAAAATACCTCTCGACCACGTTAAGTTTCCAACTCTACTACAACCGGGCCCAGAACTACGACATCCAGACCCAGCTACTGCTGAGCGTGGGACTGACCTATACCTTCAAGAACAAGTAAAAAATCGCTGACACGAACATGTACCGCAACTCTCGTCGCGCCATTCTGATGCCGTTTCTGCTGGCGGTGGCCGTCGTCCTCGGCCTGCTGCTGGGACGCTATGCGGGACGCAACAGCATCGAATCCCAGATTCGCGCGCTCTCCTCTCAGATATCCAACCGGTCCGACAAGCTCTCCTACACGCTTTCGCTGATCGAAAACCAATACGTGGACTCGATCTCGATCGACACCCTCGCCGAGCGGGTCATCCCGCTGCTGATGGAGGAGCTGGACCCCCACTCGGTCTACATCCCCGCCTCGGAGATGCAGGCAGTCAACGAACCGCTGCAGGGCAAGTTCGACGGCATCGGCATCGTATTCAACATGGCCCCCGACACGGTGATCGTCCTCAACGTCATCCCCTCGGGACCGAGTGACCGCGCCGGTGTCAAGGCGGGCGACCGCATCATCCAGATCAACGACTCGCTCGTGGCCGGGCAGAAGATTCCCCAGCGCGAGATCGTCAAACGGCTGCGCGGCAAGCGGGGCAGCACGGTCAAACTGTCGCTCGAACGGCAGGGGATTGCCGACCCGGTGGTCGTCGAAGTGACGCGCGACGCCATTCCGCTCAAGAGCGTCGAGGCCTCGTTCATGCTGCCCGACAAGATCGGATACCTC
>CAWUYY010000075.1:0-26541 GCA_963926835.1 Rikenellaceae bacterium
CTGAGCCGCATGAACATCTCCCACCGCGCCTCGCACTTCCCGCAGCAGCTCTCCGGAGGTCAGCAGCAGCGCGTGGCCATCGCCCGTGCCGTGGTGGCCAACCCCAAACTGATCCTTGCGGATGAGCCCACGGGTAACCTCGACTCGAAAAACGGCCGCGAGGTGATGGAGCTTCTCACGGAATTGAACCGTGAAGGAACCACCGTCATCATGGTAACCCACTCGCAGTACGATTCGACCTTCGCCCACCGGGTACTCCACCTCTTCGACGGCGAGCTGGTGCAGGATCTTACCAACCGGATGTAACCCGACTGCAACGAACCGAAAAAAGCGTCCCTGGTATCAGGGACGCTTTTTTTTCAACTTTTCGCAAGCGATTACCAATCTTTCTCGTGATCCTTTCTATATAGATCTGATAGGAGTTGACAAGGTTCTGCCAGATGATATAGGCGGTCGGTGCGATCGAGGAGATCGGATCGAGGAACGACTGGGCCATCCAGACGGCCAGGATCGTATTCTTCTGCCCGAACGATTGAGCACCGGCGGCTGGGTCGCCGTAACGTCTGCCCAAAACCCGGCCGACCCGGAACTGAGCCAGACAGATGACCAGCGCAACCAGTGCGAAGACGATCTCATTC
Source organism: Rikenellaceae bacterium (assembly GCA_963926835.1). Taxonomy (GTDB): domain Bacteria; phylum Bacteroidota; class Bacteroidia; order Bacteroidales; family Rikenellaceae; genus Alistipes. The sequence goes on from CAWUYY010000075.1 coordinate 639, forward strand.
AGGGGATCGACGCTCTCCAGGTCGAGAATAAAGGTTGTGGTGCGGCCGATGACAAAGACAAGCGACAGCAGCCAGACATAGAACGAGATCTGCCCGTGCTCGGAGACCCAGTGCGCTGCACGGGGCAACAGCCAGCGGCACAACTGCGCCGCCACGAACGGCAGCACCAGCAAAGTCCCCACCCGCGAGAGGATTCCTCCGAAGGTGCAGTGTCCGGTGCCGACCCAGGCGAGAACCACGGGGGCGACAACGGCGATAGCCAGGTTGCTGATCAGGTTGAACGAGGCCATCGTGGTGACGTTGGCCCCCAGCATACCACCGATTACGACGGCCGCCATGGCAACGGGAGCCAACACACAGATCAAGCCCCCCTGAGCCAGCACGGGATCAATCCATCGCAGCGACAGATAGACCACCGCACAGCCGACCAACTGCCAGACAAGCAGCCAGAGATGGAGCCTGCGAAAACGCATCTGACGGGGCTTGACCCGGCAAAAGGTAACGAAAAGCATGATGAAAATGAACGCCGGGGTAACCATGCCGTGCAGATCCGTCTCAAGGGCGGCTACCGGACGGCACAACAAGGCCCCGAGGGCCATAGCCAAAGGCATCGCAATGGTTTTGACATTGCGATGCAGTGCATGCAGCAGGCTCATGTCTCTCCGCGCAAACGGGATCTACGAGAGCAACTCCTTGACCTTGGCCGAGATTTCACGGCCGTCGGCACGACCGGCCAGCCGTTTCGAGGCGACTCCCATCACCTTGCCCATCTCCTTCATCGAGGTGGCTTCCACTTCGGTGATGATCTCCCGCACGGCTGCGGTCAGCTCCTCCGGCGTCATCTGCTTGGGCAGGAACTCCTGCAGCACGGCAACCTGAGCCGACTCCTCGGCCGCCAGATCCGGACGATTCTGCTGCGCATAGATATTCGCCGATTCGGTTCCCTGCTTGGCCAGCTTTCCGATGATCTTGAGAACCTCTTCATCAGGCAGCTCGGTGATTCCCGCCGAAGCGGTTTTCGCCTCCAGAATCACCTTCTTTACATTACGAAGCGTCATCAGACGCACGGTATCCTTGGCCTTCATCGCCTCCATGATACCTTTTGAGATTTGTTGTTCTAAGGACATGACAAATTATGTTTTACTGAATATCTTTATCGCTCTCTTTCTTGTCGGATTCCGTGAAAAAAAGATAATACATGACACCGAACATAAAGCCCAGCGACATGCCCACTGCGAGTTTGTCCATTGCAACTCCCAACGCCAGACCCAAACACATACCTGTACAGATACAGAGCGTCAAGCCGGGCCTCTGTTTTTTCCCTTTTTCCACGGTCGAATTCTGATAAAGAGCTCCCTCTCGGAAATGACCATCTTGCTCCGATCGATTTTCAGGATCAAAATTAGAAAAAAATACGATTGGTCGATCCACAATTGCGTCTTCATTCAAATAGATACAATCATATAGATCATGTAATCATATTTTTTTCACTATCATTTCAACTGTTGCTTTATATTACGGTCGCACCGCCTTCGGATGACGCACCACAAGCAGCGCCATTCCGATCATCGTCAGCAGGGCATTATATACAATCAATTCGAAACCAATCTGATACCCCCACCTATCGGCAGCAACGCTTTGCAATAGGGCCGACAAAATCGGAGCCATCACCGCCACCAGCGGCAGCCAACGGTCGCGGATCTGCCATCGGGTCAGAATGCCAAATGCAAACATACCCAGAATGGGGCCGTACGTATAGCTGGCCACCTTGAAGACCAGATTGATGACACTGTCGTTGCCAAAACGCCCAAAGACGAGAATCACCAGTGCCATAACGAGCGCCATGGCCAGATGCACCCCTTTCCGCACGCAGGTCAGCTTCCGATCCGGCCACCGCTTGTCACCCTGCAGAATATCGATCGTAAAGGAGGTAGTCAAGGCGGTCAGGGCCGCCCCGGCAGATGAATAGGTACTCGACATAAGACCGATAACGAACATGATGCCAACAATCAATGGCAATCCTCCGTTCACGGCAACCACGCCGAACACCTGATCCCCGATCTCGGGGAGCGCTACCCCCGCCCGATCGGCATAGAGGTAGAGCAAGGCCCCCAGCACAAGCAACAGCAAAATCACGACTGACTGACTGAAGGCCGTAATGACGATATTGATCTTGGCATCACGCGGCGAGCGGCAGCTCAAGTTGCGCTGCATCATATCCTGATCCAGTCCGGTCATGGCCACCAGCACGAAAACGCCTCCGAAGAACATCTTCCAGAAATAGCGGGACGACCCCGGATCGTCGAAAAAGAGGATGCGGGAGACCGACGATTCGCGAATCGTACCCACCGCATCGGAGAGGGACCATCCGAGTCCGCGCAGGATGAAGACAATGCTCAGCACGATGGCGCTCACCAGGCACAACGAATGCAGGATGTCGGTCCAGACGACCGACTTGACCCCTCCGCGCCAGGTGTAGAGCCAGACCAGAGCGACCAGACACAACACATTGACAAGAAACGAGATACTGAGCGGATCGAAAACCAGCACTTGAAATGCCACACAGACGACATAGACCCGGAGGGCCGCCCCCAGAATCTTGGAGACGAAAAAGAACCAGGCCCCCGTGCGATGAGCCGTCAGGCCGAAACGGGTGTCCAGATATTGATAGAGCGAGACCACCTTCAGGCGGTAAAACAAGGGAATCAGGACGAATGCGATGATGAGCTGCCCGACGGCAAAGCCGGCCACCATCTGCATGTAGGAGAAAGAGTCGGCCGCCACGGAGCCCGGCACGGAGACAAAGGTGACGCCGGACATGGCCGCCCCCACCATCGCCAGCGCCGCCACATACCAGGGATTCTCCCGATTGCCGGTAAAAAAACCCCGGTTCGTCACCCTCCGGCCGGCGAATCCCGCCACGAGGAAAAGCACGGCAACATATCCCAGCACGGTAAGCAATATGGTAACAGGTGTCATCCCTTGAAAAGCTTTTAAATAAAAACAAAGGTATGAAAAAGGCCGGACAAACACGAATCGGCAGCGTGCTTTCCGAACGCTGCATCCCGAAAGCGCCGGACCGAATCACGGAAGAGAGCACCGAAAGGCGCAATCCGGCAGCTCCGTGAGGCCTCGGACAAACGAACACTTCCATTTATTAAATTTTTTGCAAAAAATTTTTGGATCTTGAAGTTATTTTGTTATATTTGTTATTCGAATAACAGTTGATCCGTTCCCCGATACAAGACGGATCACACCAAACGGATGTATCACCCTTAAAAACATCAATACAATGGCAAAGTCTTTAAAAATCAGAGACCTAACGTTGCGAGACGGCCAGCAGTCGTCGTTCGCGACCCGAATGAGTCAAGCCCAGGTGGACCGCTGTCTTCCCTTCTATAAAGACGCACACTTCTATGCCATGGAGGTGTGGGGCGGAGCCGTTCCCGATTCGATCATGCGCTATCTGAACGAGAACCCCTGGACCCGTCTCGAGACAATCCACAAAGCCGTGGGTGACGCTTCGAAACTGACTGCCCTCTCCCGTGGCCGCAACCTCTTCGGTTATTCGCCCTATACGGACAAGATCATCGACGGATTCTGCCGCAACGCCATCGAAAGCGGTCTGAACATCATGCGTATCTTCGACGCCCTGAACGATGTGAACAACATCAAGTCGACGATCAAATATGTTAAACAGTATGGTGGCATGGCCGACTGCGCCGTATGCTACACGGTCGACCCGAAATACCCCGAACCGGGATTCTTCGCCAAACTGATGGGCAAGAGAAAACCGAAACCCGTCTTCACTGACGAATACTTCCTCGGCAAGGCAAAACAGATGGAGGCTCTCGGCGCCGACATGATCACCATCAAGGATATGTCGGGTCTGATTCCGCCCCATCGCGTCAGCGGTCTGGTCAAGCTCTTCAAGAAAAACCTGAACATCCCCGTCGATTTCCATACCCACTGTACGCCGGGATACGGTCTGGCCTCGGTGCTGGCCGCCATCGTTGCGGGTGTAGATATCGTGGATACCAACTGCTGGTATTTCGCCGGCGGCCCCGCCGCTCCGGCCATCGAACTGGTTTACGTCTTCTGCCAGAAACTGGGCATTGACATCGGCGTGAACATGGAGGCCGTTGCCAAGATCAACACCCAGCTCAAGGAGATCCGCCACGAACTGAACGTATCGGTATTCGGCAAGGACAAACCCGAGCCCAAACCGTTCAACCCGCTGACCGACAAGTTGCCGAAGGAGATCGAGGCCGAATTCGACCGCGCCATCAAGGCTGCCCAGGAGGAGAACGAGGAGGCGCTGATCGACGCATGCCACAAGATCGAGGCCTACTTCGGATTCCCGGCACCCAACGAACTGGTCAAGAATGCCGAGATCCCCGGCGGTATGTACACCAACATGGTGGCTCAGCTGCAGCAGCTCAAGGCCGAGGAGATTCTGCCCCGCGCCATGGAGCTGATCCCGATGGTACGTCTGGCTGCCGGTCTGCCGCCTCTGGTAACGCCTACCTCGCAGATCGTAGGTGCTCAGGCCGTACAGTGCGCCATGGACGAGAAGGCAGGACGCCCGTTCTACACCAACAAGAGCGCCCAGTTCGTTGCCCTTGTCAAGGGTGAATACGGCGAGACCCCGGTGAAGATCGATCCCGAGTTCCGTCTCAAGATCGCCGGTGTACGCGAGGAGACGCCGTACGATACGTCGAAATACCAGATGCAGCCGAATCCCGAGCTGCCCGAGGCAGGTGGCGCGAAACTGGCCGCCAACGAGAAGGAGGTGCTGCTGCTTGAACTCTTCCCGCTCGTAGCCAAGAACTTCCTGACCGACCAGAAGAAAAAGGCATACGCCGCCAGCGGTGCCCATGCAGCCGCCCCGGAGAAGGCCGAGGCGAAAGCCGCACCCAAGGCTGACGTGAAGTCCATCACCGGTCACAAGGTTACCGTGCCGCTGCCGGGTCGTGTAATCGCCCTGCGTGTCAAGGTCGGCGATCAGGTAAAAACCGGACAGGAAGTTGCCGTTCTCGAGGCCATGAAGATGGAGAACTCGATCACCTCGGACGTAGCCGGCAAGGTAAAACAGATTTTTGTTCAGGAGGGCGACAATGTAGCAACCGACGCCATCCTGATGGAGGTGGAATAACCCACTCACCCCATTAAAAAACGGACCGGGGTTCGATCAGAATCCCGGTCCGTTTTTTCAAAAATCCGTTCTTTCCAACAAATGTAGACCCCAACCCTAAAACACAACCTATATGGCCTTTTTCAAAGAGTTCCGTGAGTTTGCCATGCGGGGCAACGTCATGGATATGGCCGTCGGTGTCATCATCGGCGGTGCCTTCGGCAAGATCGTCTCTTCGCTGGTGAACGACATCCTGATGCCACCGATCGGAGCACTGCTCGGCAACACCGACTTCTCGTCCCTTCGACTGGATATCAGCAAGATCCGGGATGCAACCCGGACGGTGACCGACACGGTCGCCCAGGGCGTGCAATCGATCGCCGGCAATGCCGATTCAGCCGCGCAAAGCGTACAAACGGCCGCCGAACCGATCTGGTGGAACTACGGCGCCTTCATCCAGCAGTGTGTCGATTTCGTCATTCTTGCCTTCTGCGTCTTCCTCATGGTCAAACTGATGAACAAACTCAGGGCAAAGAAGGAGGAGAAACCCACACCTGCTGCACCACCCCAGCCCAGCAAGGAGGAGCAGCTGCTCGCGGAGATCCGCGACCTGCTGCGCGAACAGGACCGCGCGCAGAACAAAAATTAGAGAAGAGTCCCGAACGAGACTCCCCTGTCCATCACGAAATCCGGCCGCATTGTCACGAGCCGGATTTCTTGTTTCGCGTATAGAGTTGTGTGACGTAGACCGTAAAGATCGGGAACATCAACATGCCGAGGGTGGGCAGTACGACCGTCAGAATTTTTCCGATCGTGGTCACGGCAAAGATGTTGGAGCCTACGGTTGTCAGATTCATGCAGGCCCAGAAGATCGCATCGGCAAAGGTTTTCACCTGGGGATTGATCTGAAACTCGTAGTCGTAGAACATCAGAGCCGCAAAATAGGTGAAGACGATGATCGAAAGCACATAGGTGGTGAAGAGGCGGGTCACCTGGTTGTTGATGATCCAGCGGAACAGGACATAGAGTCCCAGCATTGCCCGCAACAGGGGTACGATACTCATCATCATCGCCTCCTCGTGGGTCATTTCGATCCGCAGCCAGTGGACAATATTCAGATAAGGGATCGAGAGCAGCAGGAAATAGTGATTCCCGGTAAGGAACCGCCACTTGTGCGGACTGGTCCACATCTGCGCAAAGAAATCGGCCAGAAAAATGATGCAGACAACACCCTGCAGCAACAGGTATCCATAGGAGTAATGGCGCGGATTTCCGAGCAGAATCTCCCACGAAACGGCCACCAACAGGGCCAGGCCCGCCAACAGCGAGAGAATGTTCAGCGTTCGCAGAAAGGAGTGTTTCTGCGGCACGGTCTGCAAGGAGGAGGTTTGAGAAGAGGATCTATGCATCATATTGCCTGGTGTTAGAGTATTGGCGGCACACGTACGACAGGGTCGATGACTTTGAGAAGTGAGCCGGATCGCTCAATGATGAATTCTCCCCTGCCCCGCCCATCGCCGTGTGCGGATATTTGTATAAAAGTGTCAAAATCAATACCACAACCGTTTTGACTCTTTTTTTCTTCGGTTTTTTCCTTGAAAAATTTGGTTTCAGACAGTTTTTTACATATATTTGCACTCGATTTTCGACACGAAAGCCATGGCGAGTTAGCTCAGCTGGTCAGAGCGCATGATTCATAATCATGAGGTCCTGAGTTCAAGTCTCAGACTCGCTACCTAAGAAAAGGAGTTACAGCAGTTGTAACTCCTTTTTCATTTTCTGCCGGCACACAATCTACGCCCAACCTATCGCCGATTGCCGCCATTCACGTCGGCAGCGACTCGCACATCTGTTTCGGAGGGAACAGAGCAGACGCAATTCGAGCCTCTTAGAGCCGCCTTAAAACGGCAAATCGTGCGGTTCCACTAAGGGACCGCACGATCGCCACATTTGGCAGAAGCCACAATATCCTTTCGCGCAATAGCTGCTCTGACGGATTACTGGATAGCCACGCCGTTTACCGTAATATTCGAGTTACCGTAGGTAATGGCACCCGTAAACTCACACTGGTCGTCGTAGGTGATCGTCACTCCGAGACCCTCACCCTCGTTAGCCCAAACGTACATGGCCGGGAAGAACGATGCAAAGGTACCGACAGTCTCGACGGTCGTGTTCACCAGGTTCAACGTGGTCGGATACTGATAGGCATTCGGAGCCTTGTTACCGACGGTCAGCGCCGACAGGTTCACCATGTTTCCGCCACCCCAGTTCGAACTCTCAAAGAAATTAGCAAAAGACTGTGCATCCGCCTCATCCTTAAAGCCACCAGTCGTATCAAACGTCAAGGTGCTGTTGCTGATTGTTGCCGTACCGCCACGAAGGATCATGCCATGCATTTCACCTTTTACCGTACAATTGTTCATGGTAAAATCACAGGGAATATTTACACAAATCGGTGTACCTCCAATCAGAATTGAGTTCTCAAGTACAATCTTCACATTCTTAGGAGCGGGAGCCGTAGCATTCGTTGCCAACGCATACGCACCGCACTCGATCGTGGAGTTCTTGATAATAACCGTACTGTTGTCGCCGTTGACAGACGTTGCAGGTCCTGCAACCGAACCGTTTGTCTTGATCGTCACGCCATCCAGCGTAACCACACCGTTCTGCTCGGCATAGAAAATGGTATTTACAGCATCAGACATCTCTTCAGCCACGATCGTACCGTTTTCGATCAAAAGTTCGCCGTTATTGGCATTCATCTTGATCTCTCCGACAGTCAGCGTCTTCCCGTTCAGATCGATTGACGCCGATTTGCCCGACACGACAAACGACTCATCCAACTCCATATCGCCAGTCAGGCGAACTGCACCACCCTGTGCGATGGTGTTCAAAAGATCCTCAGGTTTGGAAACCTCGACAATCCCTTCGATTTCACCGCCGAATGCAGGATCAACCGTAACGTTGACATTCGTTCCCTTTGTCAGCAGATTACCCGATACCATTGTCCGGTAGTTCCGCTGAGCCGGGATATTCGTGAAGGCGTAGTCCGGAGCAACCGTAGCACCACTCGCACCGTAGAACGACATCGTGAAATCCGTCAGATACTGCTCGTCTTTGGCCTGAGGTGCAAAAATGTAGTCGAACGACAACTTGCCCGCATTATTGGCGTTGTCCACCAGAGCGGCAGAAGCCGAATAGGCCAACTCGCTCGTCTCTCCCGTCAACTCTCCCGTCAACAGGTTGATTCCGGTCGGTACCGAAGCAAAGGTAATCTCCACCGAAGCGGGCTGCTGAGCTGCCGGAACATCCGCCATATCCAGCGTCTGCACATTAATCTGTCCAAACGGACGTTTCAGCATAACCGAGACGGGCTGCGTCTTGTCGGCTACAACCTCCGTCGTACCAAAGAAGGCATCGCGCGTATCGTCGTTGCCCGTGTAGGCTGCCGCATCCGCGATCGTTACGTCCTTCAGATCCGTCGTGTTGTAATGCAGGTCGGACTCGCCGTCCTCAGCTGCCTTATCTGCCCAGAATACCAGTTGATAAGTCTCACCGGCAATCAGGCGCACCGAGAAGGAGGCCTGCAGATTATCGACACTTGTCACCTGACGGCTGCCATAGAGCTCATTGTCCAGATAGATCTCCATGATACAGCGGTCAACCTGCGTTCCGTCTCCCGCAGCACGCGTCTGCGACATCTCTGCCGGCAGCGTCGTCGTAACCAGAACCTGGACCTCTCCTCCCGAGGTCGCATCCGACAATTCGGCCTGCTGGCATGCGGTCATCCCCATCATGGCCATGGCCGCAACTAATAAGATTCTCTTCATTTATCGGTTATTTTTTAGTAGTTTATCAATATCGGGATCATCCCATCCATTCCTCCGATCCAGCGATCCAATACGGGACCGGAGTCAGATTCGAATCCGGGCACTTCTCTACGCCGGACAGAAGATTAATCGGGCAGTACGATCGTAATGTCGCCATCGAATCCGGGATCGATACCAATTCCCGGCTCCTTGCGGTTGGTCAGGTATTCACCCCGGATGATTGTCGTCTTACCACGCTCAACGGGGACCTCGATACCGGAATAGACATTAAGCAGATTATTCTCCTTGTCATAGAGCTCCAGCGAAAGCGACACCTGCGACTTTTGCCCGTTCACGAAGATATAGTCAAAGCCGAGGGAGGCTTCCGTATCGTTCTGCGGCACGATGTCAGCCACGAACGACACCTCTCGTTCGGCCTTGTTGGGCAGCCCGGTATAGGCATTGTAACTGATCGGATAATACATGTCGAAACTCCACTTGACATAATAGTTGCTCCACTCTATATCCATCTCCTCCGACCGTGAATCGGGACCTTTCTGATTCAGACTTTCGAGTCGCGCAATCTCATGCTTTACAAACTCCGCCGCATCGGTGCTGGTCACCTCCACACTGCCCATCGGGCTCTGCAACAACTCCGTTGCCTCATACGTCGACAACCAGACATCGGCGGGAAGGTTCAGATCGAAGCGCACCTCATAACTCTCCTTGGCATCGGTATTCCCGGGATAGGCATCACCATAACCGATACTCGTCAGATCGTCAAGCCGGAAAATTTTGCCCTGACCGTCTGCATTTTCCGCCGCCACGGCATACGCTACACCCTTGTAGGACCCGGCGTGGAGCTGTACGTCGAGCTCCACCGTCGTCGATCCGTCGCCATTTTTCCGCGCGCCGATCTCGCGCCGGAGCACCGGCTCCTCACCATACTGATCCTTATGAAGTTCGACCACATAATACATGAAATCATAACCGGCTCCATCACCGCGCGAACCGAGAATCGAGCTGTGAGTAAAGGACTGTTCGGTTTTCAACGTGATCCTGGTGTCGATCAACGTCGGATCGACCGCCGGATCTTCAGGATACTCGTGGACACATGATACGGCCAGCAAAGCGGCCGACAAGGCTAATATACCAATTGAGAACGTCTTCATAGCGTACTCCTTATTTAATTCTGTATATAATGGATATACCGCAACGGGTGATACCCCAGTAGTTCTTGACCCGCGTATCGTAACGCATACCGTTGTCAATATTGTAATAGGTATTGTACCGGGTATGGATCAGACCCACGCCGATATTGAACTCCATACCCCACCTCTCCGTAAACTTGAGCGCATAACCGTAATCGACACCCACGCCATACATGCCGTTTACATCCTGATAGCGGGTCTTGTCGTTCGTCGCTATATTGAACTGGCCGGCCGTCAGATGCACTCCGAAGAAGTGCCCCTTCCAGTCGGGCGACAACCAGTAGCGTACCGAAGGCTGCACGGACAAGGTGCGGAAACGATAGGCGCGGGCCGTCGTCCATGCACTGTAATATACCGGCACATCGACCGACCAGTGATCGGCAAAACGGTACTCCGCGGCCGCATTCGCTACGACAAGAGCCCAAAACGGGATGTTGGTCTTAATGCGCCACCGGGCATCCTCCCACGAGGGTTTCGGCTTCACGGGCTGCAAAAGCTGTTCAACAGCAGCGGACGACTGCTCCGTCGAAGCAACGGTCACTTCGGGCTTTACCTGCTCCGGTACGGGGCTCGTCTCCTCCACCGATACTGCCGGCTGCTCCTCAATAGGCCGGGGTTCTGCCTGTACGGACGGCTGTTCCTCCACCGTCTCCTCGGGGAGCTTCTCCCGGGAACCAACCTTGACAAGTTTGAACATCGCCACGACGTTTGCATCGCCATTATAGGGCTCCGTATGAATCTTGGTAATATAGTTCTCCTCCTTCAAACCGTAGTTGGTGATGTAATAGGATTTCACCTGGCTGCTGCGGAGTTTGGCCATCTGATAATTCGAATGCTCCGTATTGAACGACGAACAATAGCCGTTCACCATCACGAAGAGTTTGCCGGCCTCGATCTCGGCCCGATGCTGATTGATCATCGCTCCGGCCTTCAAAATCGCCTGTTCATTTTTGTCATAAAAGAACATGTCGGTCTTGGGTTCGAAATAGAACAGAATCATCGAAGACGAATCCTGTGCAACCACAGGAGATGGGGAGTCATTATTTTCATTATGAAATGACCTTGCCATTGTCGGCGATGCGAAGAGACCCGCAACGCAGAGAGCAGGCAACACCCGAAAGAGCAGTTTTCGCATAATATAACAAATATAGCTGTGTTCGTGTAAAAATAAGACATTTTTCATAAACGTAAAAGACACACAGCACATATATGCTAAAAAATCACAAACCAAACCTTCTGTTAGCGCACAAGCACAGGACAACAAACAAACATAAATAAATAAAATGTTAAATTACAGCAGGGCGACAGAGGGTATGGCACACAAATTGTAATTAAACATTTTTTATAAGAAAGTGTGTCACCGTGTATCCGGACACTACATTTCAAACACGTAAAAGCGTTCCTCAAGGCCCAGTGAAGGGGAAAAAACGTTGTCTGGATCGCTGGTCATTTTCGACATTCCAAGGCTGCTATTCCTATCCCGACACTCCGGCTCATTGTTCCGTAATTGACAAGGCAAATTATTCATACCGCCCCACACAGCAGCAGAAAGAGACAAAATATTTTACGCCCTTTATAATAACATTTTTTATTACATTGATTATCTTTACTGTCGTAGCACCTATTGTGTAGATGAGGCACAGTACTGCGCTCGAAATAGTCGGAACAACAAGAGAAGTGAATATAATACGAAACGCAGCGGTGCAACAAGATCTGTTAAGCCGCCACTACCCTGCCAGAGAAAGCTCCAGCCACGCCCCGTCCAATCGGGCATAAGAGGCATCCATGCAGGCGGAATTGCAAAATTACCCAGCAAACCCAAACATATATGAAAAGGATTGTATCAACTCTTCTGGCCCTATTCGCCGTTACCGCACTCTGTCAGGCACAGAACCCGAACGGGACACGCGTTGTCAAGGACGCCTCCGGCCAGGTGAAGTACACCATTACCAAAAACGGAGATCAGGAGGTTGTCAAAGATTCAAGAGGCCACGTCGTCGGCTCGACCAAAGAGACCCGTGATCGGAAATACTATTACCACTCGAACGGATCGTCGGCCGGGACCGAATACAAACAAAAGCGGGACACGACTGCCAGACGCTAATATTGCCGGAGCCAGAAACAGCAACTTCTCATGAATAAACAAAAGCCCCAGTAAGTAAAACTGGGGCTTTTGTTCATCCATGATATTCTTGTTTCTCGATCGGTTGTCTGACTGGTCGCCAACCATAAAATCCGGATCTGTCACATTTTCATAGCAGAAACTTCCGCGATGCGCCACTCCGTTTCGTCGTATCGCAATATCATTCACGCTTCTTCACATCTCCCCTATTCGTCTCTGTCCAGGGAAAAATAAATTGCACCGTACGACATTAATATCAACTCTTCTCGATTGCCAGACAAGCGAACTCACAACCGCTCTCATTATCCGAGGCTACCCCTAGTTCCTGCCACGTCGTATTATAAAGGGTAAAATGCTAGCCATTGAACTCCCACTGCTGAGGATTCAAAACCCGATATTCAGACTGTTCCGAATCCCTTTCAAATTCAGGGCTCTCCGGAATATGACTTTTTTCGCAAACAGCTATGAAATCAGCACCTCCGATAAGGGTCCCGATCCCCGTACAATATACCGTCACCAATCTCCGATCCGGAGAATCCATAAATCGAAGCAACTCGGAGAAAGCATTCCACCGGGACAGAGCGGACTGTTTTACATTCACTGTATTCAGAGGACTGTCCGTATTTATCATACCCAACATCTGCTCGATAGGCGTTCCGAACGTATAACCTAAAACGTCACATGTCAACTCTTCTCGCCTTACAGGAATGGTTTGAAAGCGACGAACGACACGTCCATTCGTCGTAACAAGCGCCTCGATGGTCAGCGACTCCTCGATTTCGGAGAATTCATAAAACACAGATGATTCACAGAGATATCCACCTGCGTCAACACCCCTCCACTCCTTGGAGGTGTGACTATCCGTTATAAATGCCGAAGAGTTCCACCGGACATTACTCTCCTCACCGTCAACGGTATAATATTGAATGGATTGACTTCCCTCGGAGTTGCCATACAGCGTATCGATCCGGGTGTACAAAGTAGTGAACGTATACCCCTCATGTGGAGTCCACACCTCCACTCCATATCTATCAAAGGAGTCATCACAAGAGACTCCCAGTTCATCCCCTTCATTTGTCAAATCCAAATCATTCTCCTTCGTACAGGATAAACAAATCGCACTGCACGACAAAAGAAGCAGCACACCGATCGAATATAATCCGCCTATTCTCATATCAGACTGTTAGATTTTGATAAAGAGAGAATTCAATACTTTTCAATCGCCAGGCAAGCGAACTCGTCGTCAGTCACTCCATCCCAAACAACACCCAACTCCTGCCAGGTCGTATTATAAAGAGAAAATCGCAATCCATTAAACTCCCACTGCTGGGGATTCTGAATACGCAGTCGCTCCCCTACTGGTATCTCAAATTCCGGTCTCTGCGGAATACGGCACCTTTCACAAGCCGATTCCAGTAAATTTGCGACACCCAATACGCTGCGATCCCCCACACAATATATTGTTTCCACACGTTGTGTCGGTGCATCCGAGAATCGAAGCAACGCAACCGGTGAATCCCAGCCCCGTTGCCGCACCACTTTTAAATTATCAGTATTCAGGGGATGAGGAAAGATATAATCAGACAACTGATCAAGTGTCTCCCCAAAGGAGTAGGCAAAAATATCGCATCGCATCTCCTCCCGCCTTACCGGGATCATCTGGAAGCGACGCACGACCCGGCCGTTCGTCGTGATAAGAGCTTCGACAGTAACCGCATCACTAATCTCCGAAAGATCATAAAGTATCGTTGAACTGCAACGATATCCATATTCAGCGCCGACCCAGTTCTTCCAGGTTTCAGCTTTTATTATACGCGCAGAACTATTCCACTGCACACTGCTCTCTTCTCCATTTAAGGCATAATACAATACCTCCTTGCTTTTTATAGGACTTTGAGACAGCGTATCAATCCGGGAATACAGAGTTGTGAGGACGATCTCCTCCGGAGTCCATATCTGTACCCCGTACGCATCGAGAGAGCCATCACAGGAGATCCCCAATTCATCTCCACCACCCGTTAAATCCGAATCTTCCTTCGTACAGGAAGGACAAGCCACGCTGCACAACACAAGCAGCAATGCGACTATCGAGCGAACACCTGCTTTCATATTGGACTAAATTTTAATACAAAAAAGACAGATTCCTCATATAAAGCAAATTTTCCCGGGCTTTTCATTAAAAACAAGGCCGGATGTGGAAAATCCACATTCGGCCTCTTTAAAACCACCTTGTTAATAATTCGCCTCGATTTTAGCGTTTCTGCAGCGTAACACCGTCCATGCAGAAGTAAGCCGGCGTATTCATACCGAACTGTCCCACGTCAGTCGATTCGAGCGAGAACTCCACCTTCACTGCATCGGCAATCGGAGTCATATCGAACCAAATCCACTCGCTGACCGGTTTGTCGCTGTCGCTCTTGTAGTTGGCCAGATAGATGTCAACCGCCCCGATCTCAGTGCCCTCGGCATTGTAGCCCTTGGCTGTCAGCTTGAACCAGTTGCCTGCCTTGAAGGCCGTGGCGTAGTCGTCGCCAACCGCCATACCGTTATAGGCATAGGTGCAGTTGGTCACCCAGGCCCCATTCACGCTATAGGCGGCAGGATCATTTACCGTAAAGTAAGCCGGTGTAAATTCGTTCGTACAGGAGGAAAGATAGGTCGTACCCTCCTTACCGGCCTTCGTGATGGCGGCGATGCTGTTTGCAGCCGAGTTGTCGGTCATGTTGGTAAAGGTGAATCGCGAGAAGGTGTAACCCGACCCCCAATCGGCATAGGAGTGTGCAAAGGTAAGCAGGTTGTCGTTGTCCGTGAAGGTTGCATCAAACTGCTTGCCCGACTCCGGCACGGTCTCAACGGCCATATACTGGCTGTTTGCGGCCGTCAACTTACCCTCGAAGCTGGCAACTACCTTCTCGGCCTCGGCCTCCTTGACCGTTACCGTGCAGGTGGCCGTTTTGCCGCCATCGGTCGTCATCACCGTAATGGTGGCCGTTCCGGCTGCTACGGCCTTCACCTCGCCACTCTTCTCACCGACCGAGGCAATCTGAGCGTTGCTCGAGCTCCACGTCACCTCCTTCGTCGTGGCATTCTCGGGAGCCACCGTTGCAACCAGCGTCCGGCTCTCGCCTACCGTAAGGGTCAGCGTCTGCGGCTCGACCGTAACACCCGTCACCGCAATCGTCGTTTCGACCTTGTCATCACTCGAACATGCTGCCAGCCACATCAGGGGCAACAGCAGTAAAAAAGCTAATTTTCTCATCTGTATAAATATTTAAGGTTAAGTTCATTTACTCCTTGATACAGCGGACCGAATGGCCGCTGATCCGGCTGTTGTAGGTATCACCGGCAATCATCTTGCCCGAGGTGAACTCGGCGCGGTGCGCACCGGTCGATCCGTTCAGCGACGAGCTCCAGTAGTAGCCGCCCGCGGCGCTGTTGCTGTATGTGCCGCTGCTGCCCGTGATGTTGCCGGCGGCCGCGAAGGTGATCGTCTCGGCCGGTTCACCCAGAGCGACGAACTCCTCCTGGATCGTGCTCAGATCCTTGCCGGTAAAGGTGGCCGAAGCATCGGCACGCCAGCGGCTGATCTTCAAATAGCCGTTTCCGGCGCTCGTGGTCAGGTACTTCCATCTCATGTAGTAGGCATCGGCCGTACCCAACTTCTTGATGCCGTACATGGTGCGGCTCCGATCCCCCCAATACTGGGCCGAGAAACTACCGTCGGCCAGCGTCTCGGACTTCGAAACGGGACCCGAATAGGTATTTACCAACACGCCGGCCGGCGTGAAGATACCCATGAAGTCCGCCACTGTCGGCATGCGGTACCCTTCGGGGCAGGGCTGTGTGGCGGCACTCTGCCAACGCGAATCATCCGACCCGTCGAGCCAGTCGCCCTTCATCAGGGTGATGAACTTCGAGAGGTTCTCCTCCGAGGAGGCTGCCTCGGCCGTCAGCGGGCCGGGAATCGTCTCGATCGGCTGCGTGGCCGAAAAGGCTGCGTTGCGTCCCCACTGGTAGAAGTTGCCAATCGCATGGTCCCAATCCTCCAGGTCGGCAGTCGTCGCCCCCAGGTTGCGGTCCATCCAGAGCAATCCGTTGAAGGGGATCAGCGTCGAAGGCTCGGTCGGCTCGACCGTAATGAGCCCCGCAATGTCGGCTCCATCCTTCCACTCCTCAATCGTCTGCAGGGTGCACTCCATCCGGATCTGCTGAGCCCGTGCCTCCAGTTTCACCGTATAGGCCGTATTGGGCTCCATATCGATCGCCACACCCTCCTGCATCGGTTTCACCTCCAGCGTCTGGGTGAACTCCACGCCATTCAGCGTACCGGTGACCGTCAGCGTCATCCGGTTGGAAGCAGCCGGCTGCGGGAATACATAGAACGAAGGGATTGAACTGCCGATTACGGCCACCGGATCGTAATCCACATAAGCCAGCGACTCACCCGACTCGGGAAGGCCGTCAACAAACAGACGAGTCTCATTGACCGCCTGCTTGAGCTGCATGGCCGAGACGACCAGGCCGTTGTCCGCCGACAGATTGACCACGTTGATCTTCGAGACACGGCGCCGCAGCGAGAGATTCACAGTCGGGTTGTCGGCGGCATTCACACCGCTCGCATAGCCGCTCATCACGAACGGCGAAACGGGGGCCGATCCGTCCGACGTGAGCCGAGCCACCGCTTCGAGCATCTGCGCATAGGTGGTCTTGCCGACGGCTATCTCGGGCAGCATCACCGTATATTGGGTTGCGTTGGCCACAGCCAGCAGGTTCTTGTTCCGGCGATCGGCCACCGTCAGGGTGACTTGTCCGACATTCAACTCACCGACCGCCGCTCCGGCCGAGGGGGCTGAGGCTGCAACCCCCTGCTGTGCCAACTCGAGCAGTCCCGACTCAGCATCGAACAGAAAGAGGTCGAACGTCGTGACGAGGTTCTCCTCCGCCGTGGCGGCAGCGCGCACCGGCAGGTCGGAGACTACGTTCAGGTTGACACGCAGCGTATGGTCGGTCATCATCTCGTGCGACTCCTTCGAGCACGATACCGTCAGAGAGGCCATTCCGGCCAACAAAATAAGAAGTTGTCTTGTTTTCATTTCATTTTTGGTTCTTGATTAAACTGTTGTTTCGATTGTAGGCTGGTCGTCTGACGGCTTCGGAGGGCGAACGGATCGATCGCTCCCGAATCCGAGCCACCCCTTCCGGGAGGGTTAAAGGTCGCTGTCGGTTCATGGAACTCACTGCATTTTCGAGTAACGGTTTTTGCCAGGCTTCACTGCGCTTTCACACGGCATGAAACGGCAAAACGAAATTCGATCCACGAACGGTGGCAACGACTGATTTGACCCCTGCTTTTACCGGCGAAAGCGTTTCGTCAATCCAATCGCAGCAGGTCTCCTGGCTCGCACCGGTCGTCCTCTCCTTCCCATCCTGACTGTACAGGACAGTGGATTCGTCACGACGACCCTTCGGGGTGCTTACAGTTGCGCGGACAGCCCGTGATTCACACACGGTTCCCTATTAATTCCCTGCAAAGGGGAAACTGCAACGGACACAATTGAAACATGGAAAGAACCAAAACAAATTATCATCGTACGGACACGCGTCCACAACAATTTCTTATCGCTGTTCGGGGGAATATGGTTCAGAATGCGGCACGTAGCCGTGAATCCGTCGCCCTATCTCCCGAAGGCTCATGATACGTCTGGCAAAGGCAGGTTTTCTGACTCGTCCCGATTCCAACGCCTTCCCGGAGCAACCCAGTGGCCAAAGAGTATTGGAATCGTTATGCCCCTAAGGGGCAGGAACTCACAGCAGCGGGAACTGTCGCCGATTTTCACGGCATTCCCTTTTAATCCCTCCGGAGAAAAGTCCGGTTCGGGAACCAATGCGCGACAAAGGTAATATATTTTTCGACAAAAAGATACACTTTTGCAAACGAATCTTTCACCCCGCCTCTGAGGCCGCTCCAGAATCTATCCGGCTCGGCCGCCGCAACAAAAAAAGAGGATGAACTCCGACAAAGAGCACACCCTCCCATATAATTTCACACAGCCTCACGACGGCAGTCGAACCAGCAGAACGGCATCGAACACCTCACCCCGCGCCGCAGCCCGGTATCGCCAGACCAGCGGTCCGCTCCGACGCTGCTCGACCCGGCCGATCGGCACCCAACAGTTCTCCGAGGCGGAAAAATGTTTCGATACGGGGCCCGGCACCCATCGGTACACCTCGTAGGTACCCTCCGGCACCTGCTCGAAGGTGAGCTCCAGCGAGGCCCCCTGCCGGTTGGCCACCAGGTATGACTTTCCGAAGAAGAGGCTCTCATCCCGCTGCCGGCTCCATGCCCTGCGCCGTTTCGCGCGCTCCGCGTCGGCCAGCAATCGCTCCGTACCGCCCAGATCGAGCAGGTCGCACCAGGCAAGCAGCGAGCTGTGGGCCAATTCGGAGAGGCTCTCCCGTGAAACCCACACCCCGGAGGGATCGTTGTTATAATAGGTATAGGGGAGCTCGAAGGTCACGGCCAGCGTCTGCTCCCCGAAGTGTTTCCAGAACCACCCCTCCGCATATCTGGCACCGAGCGTCGAGAAGCGTTGGTCCACCGGGCGGTAATAGGGCGTATGGTCGATTGTCAGGGCCGAGAGCAGCATCTTGCGTCGATAGAGCGTCTCCGAAGAGGAGTCCGCCGTATGGATCCAATAGGTCACGAACGGGGCGCTCTGGGCGTGGAGATTGAGCGCCAAATCGAACGGGCTCTGCTCCGCAAGGCGCTCGATCGTCCGTTTGAGTGCCAGCACCTCCGGTGTCGTAAGTGAATCGGGATGGTCCCAGTCGATCTCCAGATTAACTCCATCGGGGGTCGAACGGGAGTATCCCCCGACTACGGCATCGGGATTGGTCTCCGGCACGATGAAGAAGATCGCCCGGCGACGCAGCTGCCGGGCCAGCGGAGTATCACCCGTCAACTCATCGACCAGCGCCTCGAGGTACCACGCAGCAGGAGCCTCGCTTGTGTGGACCCGGGAGTGGATCCAGATCCGTCTTTTCGCCTGCTCAGGAATCTCCGGGTCGGTCACCGTCAGCATCTCGATGGGGATCCCCCGACCGCTGTATCCGATCGTATCCCGAGCAACGAAAGGCAAAGCGCCCCACTCCGCCAGTTTGTCGAGGTGACGCGCATGGGTATAGGGGGCGAAATAGGCAACATAAACCGTATCGCGGGTAAAATACGACTGTACGGTCTGCGGCAGGAGATTTTCCTTGGGCTCGAAGCGCTCATAACGCTCCCCGTCCCAGGAGAAGAACGGACGCACCATCTCCGTGTTGGGGATATTCAGCCAAACATATTTGTCACGCACCCCCGTCAGGCGAAAATGGAACCAGCGGCTGCTGGGCAACACCTCGGGATCGGACGGATTCTTCGGGTCGATCCGCGATCGGAGTTGGATCGTACAGAGCTCGACCGAATCCGAGGGACCGTAGTGCAGCCACAGGGAGTCGATCCGCCGGATCGTCCCCACGCTCCCGGAGTCGAAATCAGCCGTCAGGGTGATCTGGGCCGATGCCCCTGCACCAACCCCTAACAGCCCCGCCAGACAGAGCAAGCGTTTCAGTCGTCCCATCTCGTTGCGTTCTGATATGGTTACAACAACATCTCGCGCAGCTGCTCGCAACTGCGCTGCGGATCGCGGTGATCAAACAGAAAAGTTTCGATACCGAACGTCCGGGCCGTCTCCAGATTGGCCGGGCGGTCGTCAATAAAGAGAGTCTGCGCCGGATCGAGGGCGTAGCGATCGAGCAAGATACGGAAAATCTGCGGTTCGGGCTTGACCGTTCCCTGCTCACAGGAGACCACCTCGCCATCGAAATAGCGATAGACCGGCTTCTCACGCAGGTAGACAATATACTCCTTCGACATGTTGGAGAGGACATAGAGCCGATAGCCCCGCTCCTTGAGATCGTGGATCAGCTCCCGGGTGGCGGGAATCTCCTCCTGCCGGACGATCGACTCGTCAATCAGATCGGCCACCTCGGCCTCCTCTCGTCCCTTCAGCTGACTCAAGATACGGGTCACCTCCTCCCGGGTGAGGGCTCCCCGATCGTACTCCTCCCAAAACGAAGGCATCTGCTTCGAGCGAACAAACGAAAAAAAGTCAATCAGTTCTGCCGGACAGGTTTGGGGATTACGGGCAAAGACCACTCCCCCCAGATCGAATACAATATTTTTCATGATGCGTATCATTTCTTGCGACGAATTCACCCACAAAAGAGGATGCACACATCCCCTACACATGAATTCGCAGGACAAAGATAGGGAAAGGTGAGCTCAGAGACAAACGAAAACAACGTTTCCGGTCTGGGTCTGGGTCCGGATTTGCCGAGCCACATCACATCTCTCACTACCGATTTCCCTTGACCCACAAAAAAAGAGACCTTCCATGAAGGAAGGTCTCTTTTTTCTTGATCTTCGAAGCGTACTCCTAAAAGTTGACCTCAGTTGCACGAACCGGAGCGACCGGTGCGAGCGTCAGTTTCTGCGAGGCAGGACGTACGCTGCTGAGCGATGCCCCGGCAGCAACAAACTGCGTCTTCGAACCAACCGTAATCCCGCATTTCACCTTTCCGCTATTGGGATCAACCTGCATATCACCGTTCTCATCAAGCCAAGCAGGGCAAACAAGCAAATAGAGGTTGGAACCGAACTCGGTAAGTTCACCCGTCTGCGGATCCGTATAAATGATGATCGGCTGCATCATACCGCCATCCTGGGTAATGAAGCTGGCAAAAAGAATCGCCTGCGTAATCTCACCGGTTTCATCAGAAACTCCCAGCCAATATACGGTAACCTGCTGTTTCTGACCGTTATACATCATCGTACCATCTGACATCAACGCTGCATCCGTCTCCGAATAGTTGAAAATAAAAGGAATACCGTCAACACCCAACATCTGCTCCACCAGATACTGACCGTTATCAGCGCTTACCGTAAAAGTAGAAGTGCCTTCGGTTCCCGATGCAACATCGAGAACGGTGTCCACGATGTACTCACCCGTAACGACCTGGGAGGTTTCCCCGCTACCGCCACCGTCATTATTGTCGGTGCCGGCATCATCCTTGTCACAAGAGGCCATTCCCATAGCCAGAAAGGCGAAGGCTGTAAAGTAAAGAATCTTTTTCATACTGTACTTTTTTTGTTTGAAGTTATTTAATTAAAATTCCAACCTTAAAGTTACGTATTTCCTTTACACTTTCAAAAAAAATTAATTATTATTTTTACAGAAGACGATATTTTTTCTTTTTCAGATTCCATTTATGGAATCCAGCCATCATAACTTCAACCTATTTAAATTCTTTATACGAAATTATAAAGACCTTGAAAATCAATCAGTTTGAAAGATGGTTCCCGTCACTCACGCCGGAAGAAGGTACTCGGGAGGATTGTATGCAGATTTTTTAAAGCCTTGGTAGCGGAATATTCCGATTTTCTGTCATTAAGTTCTCAAACTCGAAACAAAAATAGAACAAGGAAGAATCAGCACACAATTCATCATACATCAATCTGCATGTTCCTCCCGTTTTACAAAAAAACTCGGCAAGGATCTCTCCTTGCCGAGTCAAACACTTCTATCAGAATCTTAGCGAAGAATCTGATTTACCTTTACCGGAGCAACCGGAGCGAGCGTCATCGGCGCACGACGTACGCTACTGAGCGAAGTCGTTGCAGCACTTCTAGTCAGAGGCGTACCGGCAACGACATATCCTGCAGCTACAGCCTGATCCTCATCGATCTGCATCATACCGTCCGAACCCAGGGTTGCGGGAGCCAGAATCAGCATCAGGTTCGATGCAAACTCAGAGAGCGTATTCGTCTCCGTATTTACGTTAATCAACATGGGATCATTGATAGCGGAACCCTGAGGATCCAGGAAACTTGCGATTGCAAATGCCTGAACAAGTTCACCTTCCTCGTTCGACAATCCATAATAGTAACCAAAGAGTTCCATTACCTGACCCTGCGACATGAAGGTACCCGTCGACATTACGGTTCCATTGTCATACGTGCAGATCAGCGGAAGTCCACCAATACCGAACAAGCCCTCAAGGGTATATGACGTCCCGTCCTTCGAGAACATCAGAGGAATATCCTCAGAAGTAGTACCCTCTGCATCCATATAGGTCTTAACGATGTACTCACCCGTTACCAGCTCAACGCCATCACCGCCGCCGGGAGTGGGAGCGGGAGTGGGATTGTCGTTGTCATCACTGCAAGATGCCATACCCATTGTCAGAAATGCAAGTGCTGCAAAGTAAAAAATCTTTTTCATACTGTTTGTGTTAAGAGTTTAAGGTTTATTATATTTCCATCTACTAAGGTAATCTTTTCCCGGTTATTTTCAAAAAAAAGTGAGATTATTTTTTTCAATCACCACATTCCGTCACACTCCTTCTTTCCTGAGTACATTATTATAATACGGGTTATGAAGCATAACATACACCCGGCTCCCTGCCTTACAGAAACATTCTCCGGGGAAAAATCATATTGTCTTCTAAAATTTTAGTTGCAATTGTTGTTCATCTAAATTTTTAGTACTATATTTGTAGTAGCAGAAAAAAAGAACAATATGAGGACAAAAGAACAGAATCCGGAGCGTCTGACCCGCGGCGAAGAGGATATCATGCAGCACCTGTGGCAGCTGGGACGGGGTTCCGTCAACGACCTGCTGGCAGCTATGCCCGCGCCCAAGCCCAAATACACGACCATAGCCACCTTCGCCAAGATTCTGGAGAAGAAGGGATACGTCGGACATGACGTTGCGGGCAAAAGTTTCGAATATTTTCCGCTTATCTCGAAGGAGGAGTACGCCCACACGGTCGTTTCGTCGGTGTTGAACTCCTATTTCGACGGCTCCGTCTCACGCGTGGTCTCCTTCTTCTCCCGCCGCGAAGAGCTCTCGCTGCAGGATGCCGACGAGATCCTTGAAATCATCCGTAAAACCCGAAATACCCCGACACCATGAAAGAGATAATCCGATACCTCATCGAGACCCTCGTATGCAGCGGCATTCTGTGGGGGTTCTATCGACTGTTCCTCCGTCATCGGATAAGCTATGCGGCCGAACGAATCTATCTGGTCGGCTCAATGATTGCCGCCTTCATCATCCCAATGCTGCAGATTCCCGTCTGGGCGGCACCGATCGCAGGAACCGACAACGCTGTCAGTGTCATCGGAGCCGCAGACGCTGCATTCCCGGCTCCCCTCCGCTCCGTCCCTGCAAATACAGAGGCCGCAAGTCTCATCCCCACCCTGCTCTCCGTGCTTTACGTCAGCGGGGTGCTCGCCCTTTCGTTCCGCCTGCTGTTTCAACTGTGGAAAATCCACCGTCTGAAACGTGCAGCCGTAATCGAACAGACGGGAGACATCCGAGTAATCCGACACACCCAGCCCCTGGCGCCCTTCTCGTTTCTGCATACCATATATATAAACCGACGCACCCCGGAAGATCTTCTGCCCGCCATCCTCGCCCACGAAGAGAGTCACATCCGGCACCGTCACTCCCGTGAACGGCTCCTTATCGAGTTTCTGGCAACACTCGCCTGGTGGAACCCGTTCCTCTGGATTGCCGCCCGCGACCTGGAGGCGGTGCAGGAGTTCGAGGCCGACCACGACGTAATTGCCCGGGGATACCGGCCGGCCGACTACATGGAGATAATTTTCAAGCAACTGTTTGGCTACAGTCCGGACATAGCCAACGGCCTGCGTAATTCACTCACCAAAAAAAGATTGAAAATGATGACCACAAAGAGAGGGAGCAGATACGCCCTGCTCCGATTGACCGTGACCGCACCCCTTGTCATTGCGCTGCTCATCGTCTTCGGATTTACAACCAAAGCCGCCGAAGTACCATTGCAACAAAACGACAACTCCGACAAGTTCCTTGCACAGACCGACATGACACCCGGCATCGAAGCGCCAGCCCCCGAAGAGGCGCCCCTCCAGGCCAACGAGGTCAGCGTAATGCCAAGGTTCCAGGCGGGAGGGATCGACACTTTCAGCGACTGGGTCGGCCGTCATCTGAAATACCCCGACAAAAAGGTGGAAGGGATGGTTCTCGCACAGTTCGTCATCCAAACCGACGGCACACTCTCCGACATCGAGATTCTCCGCTCGCCGGATCAGACACTGAGCGATGCGGTAACCCGCGTACTCGGCACGTCGCCACGCTGGACACCCGGCATGAAGGAGGAGGAACCCGTTGCCGTCAAATTCACGCTACCGATCATCTTCCAGGCGACCCGGGAGAAGGCAAAATAGTTTACCCGCCCCAGGCTGCAGCATTTTTCCGATCGGTTAAGAGAGACACTCCTATTCCTGCAAAGAGGCAGACACCGCTTGGTGTCTGCCTCTTTGATCAATCATTGATGCACGTGAATACCCCGGCAAAAACGTTTGATATGGCTTTCATTGCCTGTTTCGAGAATATTTTGATTACCTTTGATCCACGAAAAACAATTTGACTGCACAAAACCCAACACGCATGAAACATTTTACCTCCGCACTTACGGTCACCGCTCTCCTGTCGACCGTTTTAATCACCCTGTGCCCTCCGAAAGCAAAAGCCCAGCAACCGGAATCGACGCCAGCAGCACAAACAACCACATCTCAGCCCAGAGATACGGTCTATCTCAGACTATCCACCAGAGACGTTCCGGTTATCGACGCCGAGAACGAGCTGCTGTTAATGATTGACAACCAAATAATCGGAACGACCAACGACACCCCGCTTCTCATCGACGGGCAACCGACATATTCAATCTACATGCCATCATCCGATAAAACCGCCCAACTTATATGTGGAGACAAGTTAAACGGGTTGGCTGGTGCCCTTTTTATTCAAAGGAAAAAATTTGACGACGGACACCAGGCATATCTGCAAATAAAACGCGAAGAACCGGATATTTTCTCCGACATGACCTTACCACAATTCAAGGGAGGAGATATCGTATATTTTCGGCGATGGGTCTCTCAGCATATAACATACCCGGTCAAGCTCGCCCAGGAAGGGGTACAAGGGGCAGTCATCGCAGGCTTTACCATTGAACCGGACGGCAGCCTCGCACACATCTCGATCATCGCCTCTCCGAACGAATCTCTTTCCAGAGAGGTCACTCGAACATTACAAAAATCTCCCCTGTGGACTCCGGGAACAGAAAATGGAGAAGCAACCCGCTACTCATTCGTAATCCCGATTGTTTTCAGGGCAGAGTCGGATCCCGTTATATCAGATCCGGACGAGCCCATAAAAGAGAGTGATCTGATAGTCTCTTTCCAGGGCGGCGATCTAAACACGTTCCGGAAATGGGTCTCTGAAAGACTCGTATATCCGAAGGAGTATCACGGAGGGACACCCAGCGCTTACGTCAAAGTCAGTTTCGTCGTCAAAAAGAATGGCAAGATTGCCAATATCAAGATTCTTGAGTCCCCCCATCTGGCATTCAGCGAAGAGGCTATTCGAGTACTCAACACCGCACCACGATTTGACCCAATCACATACTGCGGGGAGCCGATTGAATTAGAGTTTTCTTTCCGCCAGAACGTCTACTAAAACACATCAAGAGAGGGGGCGCCCCC
>CAWUYY010000076.1:0-9280 GCA_963926835.1 Rikenellaceae bacterium
GGCAGATCCGCATTGTTGGCCTTGATCTCGGTCAAAGAGAACGTAAGCGTTGCGTTATCACCGCCCGTGCTGCCGCCGGCAGCTGCGATCGTAACGGGAACCATCACGCTGTTACCGCCAGCCAGGGCAATCGTCAGCGTCTGGTTGACAGCCGTCTGGGCCGTATTGGCTCCGGCCGTAACCGTTACTACGTTGGTGTCGTTGTCCACCGTTGCGCTGAGAAGTCCGCTCAGACCGCTTACGTTCAACAGGTTAGAGCCCTTGTTCTCAACCGA
Organism: Rikenellaceae bacterium; assembly: GCA_963926835.1. Lineage (GTDB taxonomy): Bacteria > Bacteroidota > Bacteroidia > Bacteroidales > Rikenellaceae > Alistipes. The sequence continues at coordinate 276 of CAWUYY010000076.1, forward strand.
TACGGTGATCGTCTCCTGACCGCCCTCTGCGCCGAAGCTCAGACTGGTAGGATTAACACCCGTAATGGTCGGAGTCGTCGGAGCGGGGCCTTCCTCGCTGAAGTCGGCCACATCCTGCAGGTTGCGCGGAACGAGCTGGCCGTTACCTCTAAATACAGCTGCCAGGCCGGAGATATTACCCGTCGTAGCCACGTAAGCCACGTTCTCGAATACGGACGGATTATCAGTCGAACTCTGCTTGCAGTAAACCGTAAAGTCATTGCCACCGGCCGTGAACGTGTGCGACGAACCACCCGTCGTGGTAGCCCATACGCCACCCGTTGCGATGGAGGCGTTCTTGATCGTAACGGCCATAGCCTGGTATGCCACCAGATCCGTCGCTGCGATCTTCACCTCGGTAATGGTTGCCGTACCCAGTTTCTCGATCTTGCACCAGGTTGCATTCTTATCACCGGTCAGCTCATACATGCCGCTGTAGTTCTGATACTTGGCAGTACCCTTGAGCAGCGTCACACGTACCTTGTCGCCACGGGTCAGACCCAGCGTCGAAGGCTCGATCTGGCTGCCGTACAGCGTAATGCCGTTTCCGGCCTCCGTAGCACCCTCGGTAGCGAGAGCCAGGTTGTTGTAGGTGTAGTTGCCACCTGCGACATCGGTCATCACCACGGCGTCGAAGTAGTAGTCGTTCGCAGCATCGAGCACGGTCCCCGTCTCCATCGGCGAAGGCATCTTGGCGATCAGCTCCGGAATAGTGGTCTTGATCGCATCGCCCGGTTCAGGATCGGGAGTAACACCGCCACCGTTCTCCAGATCAACCTCCTGGCCACCGTTACCGGTCGTCAGCGTAATATCATCGATTCGATAAACGGACGCTGTCTTCGCAGTAAAACGAATATAAAGAGAGGATACAGCATTCTTCAACGTAAAGTCAGCCGTAGCGAGAATCCAATAAGGATCAGATTTATCTCCATCATTTTTCGTATAGGAAATCGGTGTAAAGTTCGTACCGTCGGCACTCAGGGCAACCTCAAAGTTATCGACATTGAAGTCATTCGTGCTATTATCATAGAACTGTCCACCGAAGGTCAGACGCAATTTGGTCTGAGCCGCAGTAAGCGCAATATTCTTCACCGTAAAGTCTGCGGGAAGTTTTCCAAAGAAGACTACGTTCGGACCTGAAGCACCTTCGTATGCACCCGAACTGCTCTTACCCGAATTACGGATTGACGCACTGGTTCCCTCATACGTTACACCCGTAGCACCCGAACCTGTCGTTGTCCAACCGGTATAATCCGAAACAAAAGGCCAATTTTCCTTATCCACTTCGGTTGTACCCATCGTCTCGTTATAGATTACATCGCCCGAAGGATCGGGAGGATTTACGCCACCGTTCAGATCAACCTCCTGACCACCGTTACCGGTCTGCAGCATAACGTCATCCAGACGATAGGTCGACGAATTATTCGCCGTGAAGCGGATGTAGAGCGAAGAGGTCGCCTCCTTAAGCGTAAAGTCCGAAGTGGCCAATACCCAGTACGGATCGACCTGATCACCGTCATTGACCGTGTAGGTAATCGGTGTAAAGTTCGTACCGTCAGCACTCAGTGCAACCTCGAACTTCTCGGTGTTGAAATTGTTCGAGCTGCCATCATAGAACTGTCCGCCGAAGGTCAGGCGCAGGTTGGTCTGCTCCGAGGTCAGGGCAATGTTCTTCACCGTAAAGGTAGCCGGAGCTCCACCAAAGAAGATGACATTCGGACCCGAAGCACCTTCGTAGGCACCCGAGCTGCTCTTGCCCGTGTTGCGGATCGACGTGTTGTAACCATCGAACGTTACGTTCGAAGCCCCCTCGCCGGTCGTATCCCAGTCGGTGTAGTTTGAAACATAGGGCCAACTCGACGAATCAAGCTCGCCATAACCCATCGTCTCCTTGAAGATAAGGGTGGGAGCCACAACCTCGCCCTGGGCAACCGTTACCACCTGCGTCTGCAGGTCACCGTACGAGTTGTAGATGGCAAAGGTCACCTTGGCCGTACGACCCTGGTTCGATGCCGGCATCGAAACTGCGACGGATGCATCGCCCTCACCCTCGGTAGCCGAGAGGCGAACCCAGCTCTGCTCCTCCTCTACGGTAGCGCGCCAGGGGCGGTTGGTCTGGACGGTAAAGATACCGTTCCACTCATCTGCGGGCTGTCCCTCCACGTCAAACGCCAACGTCGTCGGCGTGACCTCCAGATAGGGAGCGCCCTTGTCCACATTGTCATCGACGCAACCGGTGGCGGTCAGCACAACCGCCATCATAGCCCCGAAAAACAAATTCCATAAGCTACTTCTCTTCATAAGTAATTAACTTTTAATTAATAGAGTGTTATAAAATAAGGTTCAATAAAATCGCTTTCCTGTCGTTTTTTCTCTTTTGCGGGCCAAAAATACAACATTATTATTGTCAAGCCTATTACGATCCGGTTAAATCGTATGCCGCAAGTTTACACATTTTTTACATAAACTGCAAAAAACCTATTTTACGGGATGCAGCAAAAAGCCGACCAAAGCACCGTTTCGCATTGAAAAACAAAAGGCGTACGGGGTTCTCCGCACGCCTTTCGAGGTCATTTCATGCGGAGCCGCTCATCGGATCCGATCGAGCGACCGCACCAGTTTTTCATCCTTCAGAATGGCCCGCGCAGCCAGAAAATCAAACACCAGACAGACTACCGGAAAGATGAGGGCGATTTTCACCTCCTGAGCGTAGAACTCGCCGCCGGAGAAGAAGCGCCGACACAGGAAAAAGTAGATCCCGGCCATGCCGATCGATCCGATCAGCAGCATCAGCTCGGCCACACAGAGGCGGAACTGCAGCATCCGGCGTTTGAACAGGAAAATCACCACCAGCGGCAGCAGCGTGGTCAGGGCGAGGAGGATTCCCAGGTAGACGGTCGACAGCATGATGTTTCCCGCAGCGTCGCACACTCCGAAGGCGGTCAGCAGATAGCTCCCCTCGCTGTTCGAGAAGCCGGCCAGCGGCAGCCACAGGGTCAGTCCCATCAGGATTACCACCACGAGCAGATATACGGTCTGAATTCTTTGAATCATAGGTTTCTATTTAAGTGTTTTCTCAATCAAATACTTGTTGCGTTCGCTGGAGGCCCGGTTGATCAGTTCGCCCAGGAATCCGGCCAGGAAGAGCTGTACACCCAGCACAACCGCCAGCAGCGAGAGGTAGAACAGCGGCTGATCCGTCACGGCCCGCAGCGGAAGGTCGTGCGCCTGTTTGTAGAGTTTGGCGGCGATCACCCAGACGGTCGCGCAACCGCCGATGAGGAACATCAGCGTGCCCAGACCGCCGAAGAAGTACATCGGCGAGCGGCCGAAGCGGGACATGAACGAAACGGTGATCAGATCCAGATACCCCTTCACCATCCGCTCCATGCCGAATTTCGAATGGCCATACTTCCGGGCCCGGTGCTCGACCACCTTCTCGCCGATCCGCTTGAAGCCGGCCTGCTTGGCCAGAATCGGGATGTAGCGGTGCATCTCGCCATACACCTCGATCGCCTTGATCACCTTCCGGCGATAGGCCTTCAGCCCGCAGTTGAAGTCGTGCAGTTTGATTCCCGAAACGGTGCGGGCCGTCCAGTTGAAGAACTTGCTGGGCCACCGCTTGCCGATGGGGTCGTAACGTTTCTTTTTCCACCCCGAAACCAGGTCGTAGCCCTCATCCAGAATCATGCGGCGCAGGGCCGGGATCTCGTCGGGCGAATCCTGCAGGTCGGCATCCATGGTGATAACCACCTCACCGCTCGCCTCGGCAAAGCCGCAATAGAGGGCCGCCGACTTGCCGTAGTTGCGGGCAAACTTGATCCCCTTCACCGAGGGGTAACGCTCGCGCAGGGATTCGATCACCTGCCACGAGTTGTCGCTCGAGCCGTCGTCGACCAGAATCACCTCGTACGTGAGCCCCTCCCCGCGCACCACACGGTCGATCCACTCGACCAGTTCGGGCAGTGACTCCTCCTCGTTGTAAAGCGGGACGACAACCGATATGTCCAACTGTTTTTCCATCTACTCTTCAGGCTGAGAATCGAACGGACGCGGTGCACGAGCCAGCACGGCCGCCAGAATCAACGACAGGATGCCGCCTACGATCAGGTTGCCCAGAATAGCGCTCCAAACCGTCGACAGGATCGAGGGCTCGGGCATGTTCTGCATCTGCTCAAAGGTCTGCGCGTAGAAGCTCTCCATCGAAGCGGGCGTATTGCCACCCTGCAGCATGCCGCCAATCGCGTTCATGTAGCGTTCCATGTACTCCGAATATCCGATCAGCACGCTGCGGTAGAGGAACTCGACCAACCCCTTGATCAGGGCTGCCAGCAACACCATCGAGATCAGGAAACGGAAGCCCTGCGTAAAGGGGAAGCCCTCCTCCGGAGCAACGGTGCCGCGACGTCGCTTGGTGAAGTAGTAAAGCATTACAATGTAGCCCACCGAGGCCAGGATCCAGACCAGGCCCATGGTCATCATCAGCGTAAGCCGGCCGCTCAACATGAGCGACTGCTCGATGATGTAGGCTGCCGACATGACCAGACCGATGATCGCGCCGTACTTGCAGGCATCGTTCCAAAAATTCGATTTTACCATATTCTTTCTGTTTTTTTCGTTCTCATTAACGGAGTTCGCCCTTTCCTTCGCGCAGGATCTCCTCCCCGTCGTCGGTCAGATCCACCACCGTAGTGGGGATCACATCTCCCCTTCCGCCGTCGATCACCAGATCCACTTCACGGCCGTAGCACTCCTCGATCAGTTCGGGGTCGGTCAGATAGCCCTCCTCCTCATCGTCCAGTACCGACGAGGTGAGCATCGGCGCACCGAGCCGCTCGACAATGGCCCTCGGGATCTCGTTGTCCGGGATGCGGATACCGATCGTGTGGCGCTTCTCGAGTGCCTTGTCGGGCATCCGCGACGATGCCTCCAGCAGGAAGGTGAAGGGGCCCGGCAGATTGCGCTTGAGCAGGCGGAACTGCTCCTTGTCCACGCGGCAGTAGTCCGAAGCCTGGGCGATCGAATCGAAGACGACCGAGAAGGTGGTCAGGTTCTTGCCCTTGATGCGGCGCAGACGCTCCATGGCACGGGGTGAACGGATCGAACAGCCGAAAGCATAGACGCTGTCGGTGGGATAGATGATGACCCCGTCCTTTTCAAGCAGCGCCACCACCTTGTCAATCTCCTTCTGCGAAGGATTCGTGGGATATATCTTTACCAGCATGGAGGGCAAATATAATAAAATTATTTGATATTACGTCGATTCAGCGCCGCGCTGTAGGCTCTGGCGTTGGCCAGATGCTCGGAATAGGTGCGTGCGAAGTTGTGATAACCGTCGAACGTAGGACGCGCGCAGAAGAAGAGATAGGGATGCTCCTCGTAGTTGAGCACCGCATCGATCGCCGCAACGCTCGGCATGGCGATGGCCGAGGGGGGAAGTCCCTTGTTCAAATAGGTATTGTAGGGCGACGGGGTGCGCAGATGCTTGTGGAGAATGCGGCGGAGCGAAAAGTCCTGCAGCGCATATTTGATGGTCGGATCGGCCTGCAGGGGCATTCCCTTGCGCAGACGGTTGATGTAGACCCCCGCCACACGGGGCATCTCGTCCGCCTTGGCCGTCTCTTCGGTTACGATCGAGGCGAGGGTCATCACCTCGTCGCGGCTCAGACCGCTGCGACGGCGGGCAGCATCGCGCTCCGGCGTCCAGAAGCGGTCATACTCCCGACGCATCCGACGAACGAAGTCCTCGGGCGTTACCGTCCAGTAGAACTCATAGGTATTGGGAATAAAGATCGAAAAGAGCTGCAAACTGTCCGTTCCGACCTCGGCCGCCAGCTTCGGATCGGTCAGTGCCTGCATGAACCGTGTCGAATCGGCATCGAGCTGGCGTGCCAGACGGGCCGCCAGATGGGCCCGCGTCTTGGCATAGTTGAGCGTGACGCGCACCGGGGTCTGCAACCCCAGCTTGAACATCCGCACCACCTCGATCACACTCATACCCGGCTCCAGCACATAGTGCCCCGGCTTGAAACTCTCCGAAAGGTTGAGCCGTTCGGCATACTTGCCGAAGGCCCACGAGTGCCCCACGTGAGAGTGCAGCGAGTCGAGCAGCCCCGGATAGTCGGTGCGGGCACTCACATAGAGATCGTGCGGCTCCCGGACGGCGCTGCCGTAGAACTGACGATAGAGGCCGTAGCCGACGCCGGCCAGCAGCACGACGCATACGGCAAGAAGGGTAATCCAGGTTTTTCTGCGCATTCCGTACGATTTTTTTGCAAAGATACAAAAAAATCGTACCTTTGTGACGGGTAAGTCTTATACGACCAGCTCCTACAGAATCCCCCAGGTGAGGAATCAAGCAAGGGTATGTGGTTGTAGCGGTGCGATATAAGTAGCTTACCCTTTTTTTATTGCCTTTTTCCGCCGCCGCAGTCAGGCCGGACCGTTTTCCCGCTTTCGCACCAGACCCCCACTCCGCCTCGACTTTTCCAACCCGACACAAACAAAAGAACGCCCTCATTTTCAGAGAGCGTCCTTCGGTTTCAATGGTCCCGCCGCCGGGCGATCAGAAATTCAACTTCACGCCAGCCGTGAAGGTAACCCCGTAGAGCGGGAAGCGGCCCCAGTCGTAATAGCGGTTGTTGCACAGATTACGCCCCTCGGCATAGACGGTCACCCGCTTGGAGACATACCAGTCCACATCCAGCCCCAGATCGACCGTGAAGGGGATCCGATAGTTGTCGATGGAGAGCAGATCGATCCGATGCCAGGTCGTCACCCCGTCGTAGGGATCGCCCTCGGCCATGTAGGATTCGTAACTCAGCGAGGAGATGTAGCGGATCGACTGCAGGTTGAACAGCAGTCCGACCGAGAACTTCGAGTGCGTATAGCGGGCCTGAATCCACCCCTCGAACTCCGGCAGGCAGAGGCTCAGCTCCTGGTGATCGGTATAGGACATGGCGCGGCCTCCGATCGAGAAGGTGAAGCTGCTGACCGGGCGGAACTCGATCTCGCCGGTGAGCGACATGACATTGAGCCGGCCCTGTGCCAGATCGAAACTGCGATCCATGGGATCGGAACCCTGGTTCACGAACCAGAAGTTATGGTTCTCGAGGAACGAATAGCCGACAAAGAGCCGATAGTTCAACTTGTCCTGGATCAGACGTCCGCTGACACCCACCCGCAGCGAATAGTCGAGCGTATTTTTGGGCATCGGCGAGGTATAGGAGGGCATGTAATAGGGGTTGACCCGCATCAGCTCCTGCAGCGAATTGCTCTTCAGGCTGCCATCCAACTCGACGTAGGGAACGAATCCGCCGTTGCCCAGATCGAAACGCAGATGGGCATACGGAACGAAATAGTTCGACGCATCCCGTCCGGCGATCTTGTCGTAATAGTAGTCCAGTCCGAACTCCATATCCACCGAGCGGGTCTGATAGCCATAACGAAGCGATCCGGAGATGATGCGGTTGTAGTAGTCGTAATCACTGCCCGGCTGTTCGGCCACCATGCGGCGGGCACCGCCCCAGCGTCCTTCGAATCCGGCCCCGAAGAGCAACTTGTGACGTCCGAACCTGCGCCCTACGGCCGCATGGGCATCCAGACTCGACTCGTTCTCGAACGAGGGGTTGCCGGCCAGCCAGTCCAGATCGGGCGATACGGTTCCCAGATCGATCTTCCGGAAGGGATTCCACCAGTTGCCGCCCTCGACCTCGACGTTGAAATTGAAACGGCTCAGGTCGCTGAAGTCATCCCCGATCCGGATCCGTCCCCGCAGGTCACCGAACATGCGGCGGCTTCCCAGGTCAAAGGCCGGATAGGAGGCATTGGGGAAGATCCCGTAGCGGTCGACAATCCGGTTCTCGTAGCTCACCTCACCCTCCAACGTATGGCGACCGAGGTACTTACCGGCCACAAGTCCTACTTTGTTGTTCATCCACAGGGCGCTGTGGTCCTTGTCCGGCGTATAGGGGACGCTCTCGTACTGACCGATGTGGTTGACGTACCCCATGATGTATCCGATGTCGGCATTCTGCGACGAGACGTAGAGATCCAGCGCCGAATTGAGCGGATAACCCATACCCAGCTTGAGGTAGCACGGCAGCGGTCGGTTGAACTCCCAGTAGGTGATCGTCGCCGGCCGTATGGTACGGGTCTCAAGCTGCGTGGAGAGCGACAGCGGGGTGATCGAATAGTCGATCTCGGGCTGCATCACCACCGTATCGACCATGTTGGGCCGAATCGCCAGCTTCGAGGCATACTCGACACTGGGCACATAGGCCTTGGAGACCTCCACCCGCTTTTCCACCTGGGCGGAGAGTGTGAGGGGCAACGCCAGCGCTGCCAGCAGGGATAATATCGTCAATCGTTTCATATCTGTCAATTGAGTTTCTGGATTCTCTCTTTAGCCTGGTCGATGATTCCGTCGTTGGCGGGCGTATAGCCGTCCACGATGCTCTGATAGGTGGCGCGGGCCTGGAACATGTCGCCCTTCTGCACGTAGATGTCACCCAGCAGCAGGAAGGCCTTGGCCAACCAGTAGGCGTGAGGCGTACCCTTGTCCGAGAACTCGAAGGTGAGCTTTTCGGCGCGGGCCGTATCCCCGGTCTGGAAAGCCTCCTCGATCACATAGTAGGCCGACTCCGCCCCCTCGGGGGTCTGCACGTTCGAGCTGAGGCGTTCGAAGATCTTCTGTGCCGCAGCCTTATCCCCCCGGCGATTCAGGATCTTCGCCTTGGCGAACTGCGATTCGCGCCATGCCTTGTCACCGGCAGCCGTGTAGGAGGCCACATCGTCGGCCATGGCCAGAATCCGGTCATCGCCTCCCGCAGCAATCGTCGCACTCACATACCCTTCCATGGCAGCACCCTTCGCAGCCGCCGTACTCTCCAGATCGGCCAGCTTGCGTTAGGCTGCGGCCGACTCCTCGTAGCGTTTCTCATCCCACGTGATTCCCGCAAGGCTCT
>CAWUYY010000077.1:0-4038 GCA_963926835.1 Rikenellaceae bacterium
GCGTGAAAATTGGATTCCTCGGCGGTGGAAAGTTTCCGTCCTGATAGGCCGTATCGGCATAAAAGAAACTTTCCGATGCAGAAAAGCGGTGTAACTCACTAATTTTCTGTTAGTTACGACGTTAGCCGATGCCACAAAAAGACGCGCTGTAAAGAGGCGGCAAAACCTTGTTTGACGCTTCATTTCATGTGTCCGATATTCTCGGAAAAATGTAAAACTCGGGTTTGGAGTCCGATTTTGAGCGGTTCTTTTCCCTCGCCGGAGCGGGTCGCCGGAGGGTTGTGACTCCATGAGCAAAGGTAGTAATTTTTGCGGGATCTCCAAGCCCCGGCGGAGGATTTTTTCGCCGGAGCCTGGAGATTCGGATGGGGGGGTGGCGGTTTGGGTGCGGCTACCGGACAATCTGGTAGCGCCCCGCCTTGCGCGGTTTCGAGGCAGGGTACTCCCCGTCGATGTATCCCAGAATGACGAAGCATTGTGCCTCCATCGTGTCGGGAATCTCCCACTGCCGGCGGATTGCCTCTCCTTCGGGGGTTGAGAAGGTCTCCGCGGCGCGCGCCAGCAGGCACGACGACAGGCCGAGCTCCGTGGCCTCCAGCACCATGTTCTCGGCCGCGCAGAAGGCATCGGCCCCGGCATAGAGAAAGTGCTTCGGCCCGAAGATGGTGATGACGGTCGGAGCACCGTAGAATCCGGAGCGGATGGAGGGGTCGTCGATGATCGAGGGCTGCTCCTTCGACACGAAGGTTCCCGCCAGACGCGAGCGGTCGAGGCAGGCCGCATTGAGTTTGCCGAGGGCCTCGTTGAGCGTCCGGTTCTGGCAGGCCACGAAGCGGGTGCGCTGCCCGCCTCCGGCGCTGGGTGCATACGCCCCGGCTTCGAGGACCTTCAGCAACGCCTCCTCGGGCACCTGTTTTTCGGTATATCGCCGGATGCTCCGGCGGTATTTCATCAATTCAAGCAGTTCCATGGTTTTTTATTCAATCGCTTTCCAGCACTGCGGGTCGGGGGCGTAGAAGTTGTGCGTATAGCCGTAGGCAACGGCCGGGCAGCCCCGGCAGAAGCGCAGTAGCTCGCAGCGGGAGCACTTCTCGAACCGCTCGTATTGCCGGTAGGCCTCCATCTCCGGGCCGTTGTAGAGGTTGTAGATGGGCTTGCGGAAGAGATTGCCCACCGGACTCTCGAAACGGCGGCAGGCCATCACCTCGCCCGTCGGCAGGATGGTCATGTGGCAGTCGGCGCAGTGGCAGCCGTCGTAGATGGTATCCGCGTCCAGCCTCTCGGGTATCTTGAACAGCCCCTTTTCGTAGAGGAAGAGGGTCCAGAGGTGGTCCTTCAGATTGAAGGTCGTGCCGCTGTCCCGATACTGTTCGAACTGGTGCCAGACGCGCTCCAGAAAATCGCGGTACTCCAGCGGCTCGATGTGGGTGCTCTTCTCGAAGGAGGTGGGGCAGTAGCGCCCGAATGCGAAGATGTCGACCCGGCGGGCCACCACCAGGTCGATAATCCCGGGGATTTCGTGCAGATTCGTCCCCGACACGGTGGTCATGACGGCGCAGCGGATGCCCGCCCGGCGGATGACGTCAATCTTGTCGAGGGTCGCGTCGAACGAGCCGGGTTTGCGGATGGCGTCGTGCGTCTCCCGGAGGCCGTCAATCGAGAGCTGGTACTTGTCGCAGCCGTACTCCTTCAGCCGGGTGCAGACGGCGTCGGTCAGGTGGAACGGGTTGCCCAATATCGTGAAGGGAATACTCCGCTCCCGAAGCAGCGCCAGGATATCCCAGAAGCGGCTGTGCAGAATCGGGTCACCGCCCGTGATGTAGAAGTAGGGCAGGCGCTTCATGCGGCGGCACATCTCCACACAGTCCGCCACAACCTGCCGGGCCTTCTGCAGCGGCATCTCGACCAGTCGGGGATGCCCCTCCGCGAAGATGTAGCAATGCGCACAGCGCTGGTCGCAGCTGTCGGTGATGTGCCACTGGAAAGCGAAGTATTCCATCGCGGAGGGCTATTTCTGCTGGTTTTGCTGGGGTGCGGGGGCCGGAATGGCGCCGAGCTGCTGCAGCATCGTGAACAGATCGGGCAGACCGTGCTCGCGGATGATCTTGCCGTCTTTCAGTTCGTAGATGTTCATCGCCGTCACCTTGACGGGTTTTCCCGTTGCGGGCATCCCCATGAAGGGCTGGGTCTGCGTTCCGCTCATCGTAAAGCGGATCATCACCTTGTTACCCTCGGCGATGAACTCCTCGGCCTTCCACTGGACATCCGGCATGGCGCCGCGCATCATGTCCAGTACGGCGATATAACCCTCGAATCCGTGCAGCGGTTCGGCGGAGGTCGGGGCGTAGAAAATTACGTCGGGCGAGATGATGGACTCTCCGAGGGTCCGGTCGCCTGTGTTGATGAAGCGGATAAACTGCTCCATGACCTGCTTGTTGGCTTCGGTTACGGTGTGCTGCTGGTCGGCGGCGGTGTTCCCGCAGGAGATCATACAGATGGCTGCCATGATGGCGGACAGCATGGTCATTGCTTTTTTCATGGTTTGTCTGTTGTTTTTATCGGTTTTATCGGTGGAATGGATGTTTGTCGGAAAACCTCCGGCGGAATCCCGGTTGGCCCGCCGGAGGAGATTGGTGAAACGGCCGTCTATTTGTCTCCGGCCCCGCAGGCCGAACCGCAGGCCGTCGGTTTGGGTTCGGGCTTGGTGTCGCCGTCGCCTGCGCCGCAGGCCGAGCCACACGCTCCGCTCGGAGCCGTCGTTTCCTCTTTTGCACAAAGATAGCTCTGTGCACTTCTCCTGGCGGAATAAACTCCGCTGACAGATGTTCTCTTCATACCGGTTGTTTTTTAAGTGTGAATTCCGCAGGTGGGGTGTCCCGTTCGGAACGGCCCCTCCCCTGCGTTTGCCGGTGCAAAGTTATAACGTAGCCTGTTGTTTTACAACGTGTTACAAATTTAGCCTATAGTAACCTTTTTCTCGCTTTTGCAGGGAATCAGACCGTTAGGGTGGTGTTAAAAAATATATTTTTTTCACCCGTGTCGATATGCCGGTTTTATTACTAACTTCGCTATTGGAAGTAACTGTTCATATACAAGCCATGCTGCGCAAGGAGGAACGAAATTCGATTATTGAGATCTGCCCGGTACGTAACGTGATTGCCCGTTTCGGCAACAAATGGGCGTTGTTGGTGGTGTTGGTGTTGAGCGAGCACGAGAAGGTGCGTTTCAACGAACTGTGTAGGTTGATTCCCGATGTCTCGTCGCGGGTTCTCTCCGGCACGCTGAAGACGCTGGAGGCCGACGCGCTGGTTTCGCGCACGGTCTATCCGGTCGTTCCGCCCAAGGTCGAGTATCGGCTGACGGAGCTGGGGCGCTCCCTGGTGCCGTTGATTGCGCAGCTGACCGAGTGGGCGCAGACCAACATCAAGAAGATCGTCGAACACCGCAGGCAGTTCGAGTCGGAGGAGGCCTCCGGCAAATAACCGCAAGAGTCGGACCGGGAGTCGGGCGGATTCGCCGGACCTGTAATCCTACGATAAGAAAAAAAGCCCGGCACGTTGGAACGTGTCGGGCTGAAAATGAGGCTATGGGCCTTATTTCGTCTCGGGGAAGTTGTCGTTGGTCAGCAGCTTGCCCTGATATTCGCCGGTCAGCGTCTTCAGGAAGGCTACCATCCGGTCGACCTCCTGCTGCGTCAGCTCCTCGCCGACTTCGTAGCGGGCCATCGAGACGACGGCATCCTCCAGCGTAGCCTGCGTGGCATCGTGGTAGTAGGGGGCCGTCAGAGCGATGTTGCGCAGTCCGGGCACCTTGAAGCGGTGGCGGTCACGCTCCTCCTTGGTCTCCTTGTAGCGGCCGTTGTCCTCGATGGTGAGCTCCGTACCGCGGTCTGCGAAGTAATCGCGCTTGATACCCATCAACTCGTACGACTGACCGCCCATGTTCTCACCGACGTGGCACGTGGCGCAGTTGTACTTCTTGAAGAGCTCGTATCCGGCAATCTCGTCGGCGTTCATGGCCGTCTTGTCGCCCTTGAGG
>CAWUYY010000078.1:0-28541 GCA_963926835.1 Rikenellaceae bacterium
GTTGTCGAGGGTATGCAGTTCGACCGTGGTTATATCTCGGCCTACTTCATCACCGATACCGAGAAGATGGAGGCTCAGCTCGACAAACCCTACGTGCTGATCACCGACAAGAAGATCTCGACGATGAAGGAGCTGATGGGTGTTCTGGAGCCGGTGGCTCAGAGCGGCCGTTCGCTGTTGATCATTGCCGAGGATGTCGACGGCGAGGCTCTGTCGGCCCTGGTTGTCAACAAACTGCGTGGTACGCTGAAGATCGCTGCCTGCAAGGCGCCCGGATTCGGCGACCGTCGTAAGGAGATCCTCGAGGATATCGCCGTTTTGACGGGCGGTACGGTGATCTCGACCGACAAGGACATGAAGATGGAGGATGCCGATCTCTCCGTACTGGGTTCGGCCGAGAAGGTTACCCTGAACAAGGAGAATACGACCATCGTCAACGGTGCCGGTTCGAAAGAGGCGATCGCAGCCCGTGTGGCTCAGATCCGTGCCGGTATCGAGAACGCAACCTCGGACTACGACCGTGAGAAGCTGCAGGAGCGTCTGGCCAAACTGGCCGGGGGTGTTGCCGTACTCTATGTCGGCGCTGCAACCGAGGTCGAGATGAAGGAGAAGAAAGACCGCGTCGACGATGCACTGGCTGCAACCCGTGCTGCCGTTGAGGAGGGTATCGTCCCGGGCGGCGGTGTCGCATACATCCGTGCCGTGGAGGCTCTTGAGCACCTCAAGGGTGACAACGAGGATCAGACGACCGGTATCCAGATCGTAAAACGCGCTATCGAGGAGCCGTTGCGTCAGATCGTAACCAACGCCGGCGGCGAAGGTTCGGTGGTTGTCAACAAGGTCAAGGAAGGCAAGGGTTCCTTCGGATACAACGCCCGCGAGGATCGTTACGAGGATATGATGAAGGCCGGTATCATCGACCCGACGAAGGTGTCGCGTGTCGCTCTGGAGAATGCCGCTTCGATCGCCTCGATGTTCCTGACTACCGAGTGCGTTCTGGCCGAGAAGAAGTCGGAGACTCCGGCTGCCATGCCGGCCATGGGCGGCGGAATGGGCGGCATGATGTAACAGTTGCTTCCCGATACGATAGGTTCAAAAAGAGACGAATCCCATTTGGGATTCGTCTCTTTTTTTTGTGAACTTTTTATTTCAGGACTTTACAGCCCGCCGTCTGCCACCCACGCCCGGTTCTGGTTGTCGTTGCGCAGGGCGAGGATGATCAGTTCACTCTCCCCGTCAGGTTTTCTCACCAGGCAGGGAACGAACACTCCGGCGTACTGCCCCGAACGGAAGTGGGGGCGTACTTCGATCAGACGGCATCCGGCATATTGCTCTTTCAGGATGGAGAACAGATGCGGAGCGTTGTAGTAGATCAGCGCCTCCTGAAGAACCTCTTCATCCCAGCTCTGCATGGCGGTGAAGAGTTTGCGGGCAGCCTCTTCCGGGGTGATGTTCGTAAAAAGGGAGCCTTTGGCCGGTTCTGCCGGGGAGATCCATTCGATCCCTTGCGGGGCGGAGAAGAGACTCTCGGAGAGCGGGACGTTATAGTCGATCCGTTTCATGTGGACGATCGTCTTCTCTTCGGAGCCGTTCAACTGTATGATCTTTAGCCCGGTCAGGATGCCTGTCTCCCGGTCAAAACTGTACTCCCGACAGGTGTTGGATTCGCTGACCGAGGTGTTGAGCATATAGTTGTTGGCAAAGTCTCCCTCGGCCGGGACTCGGACGGTCAGCGTGATGGTGGTGTCCGAGACCTGTTTGGTACAGGTAGCCTTTTTGTTGGTGGCAACGTAGGCCTCTTCGCGCAGCAGCAGCGAATAGGGATCGAGCAAGGTGGCGAAGCCATCGATGAATCCCTCGTCGGGAGGCAGGATCCAACCTGTCTTGGAGGTCGGGGTCCACATCAGGATCTGAGAGCCGGTGTGGATGGCAATACGCCCCTCCTTTTCGAGCCGCCAGCGGTTGGTCTCCGAATCGACCCACATACGGTGGCGGAGAAACGGTTGTCGTGCTTCGATGTAGGAGAAGGGTTCTCCGGGCAGTGTCCGTACGTCGATCTCGAGATAGAACGATTGGCTGTTCTCGATCTGTGCGATTGCATCGCGCAGCAGACGCCCGGCCGCGTGGGCCTGGTAGCGCTGGATCGGGTTGAAAATCAGTACGAGTGCGATCAGGGCGGCGGCACTCAGCGAGGCGGTGAGGGGGCGCAGCCAGCGGCGGCGTCGGGAGGCGGTTCGTTTGCGTCCCTCGTTTGTCTCATCGGTCGCTGCTCGCAGGATCCGCTGTTTCAGATCGGACGGGACCGGTATGGCCTGTCGGGGGGTTACGGCTTCGAGGGCCTCTTTCGTTTGCGCGTAGAGCCGTTGGCAGTCGGGACACTCCTTCAGGTGGGCAAGCAGTTCTTCACGTGTTGCGGTTGGGGTATTGTCGTCGAAAAGCAGTTCGAGGCGCTTTTCAAAATCTTGGCATTTCATGGCATGATACGTTTTAAGGTGTTTAATGGGTTGCTCCGGTGATCAGTGTGCGGAGCTTCTGGATCCCGTAGCGGAAGCGGGACTTGACGGTTGCCTCGGAACTTTCGGTGAGCTCGGCGATTTGGGCGAAGGTCATCGATTCCGATGTCTTCAGCCGGATCACTTCGGCCTGCTCTTCGGGCAGGCGTTCGAGAAGCCGGCAGATTCGTTCGTACTCCTGTTCCGGGGCCGGATCTTCGGTCGGGGCGGCTATTTTGCCGGCCCGGTCGAGCGGAAGTGTCGCCTGGGAGCCATGCCGATGGTAGTCGCGGCAGCGGTTGATGATCGCCTTTGTCAGATAACTCTCCAGGTCGGTTACGTGGCTCAGGTCGCTCTCCGACCGAAATAGCCGCAGCATCACATCCTGCACGATGTCTTCCGCCGCCGGCCGGGATCCCGTGTGCAGACAGGCGAGGCGGAACAGTCGCTCCTGGTGACGGTCGATGATCCGTTCGAGTTGTTGGAGTTTTGATTCGTGTTCTTGCATGTCGGTTCTGTTTTTCGTTTTTTGGACGCGTCTATTATAAGACGCCGCTTTGCGAAAAAGGATCTAATTTCCCTGGTAAAAAAAGAAACCCCGAACCTGCAAGTGTGTCCGGGGTATGGTTGTGCTGTGGCTGCAACGGCTATTTGCCGAGCAGAATACGTGCCTGGGCCAGAGCGGCCTCGGTGATCTGGCTGCCCGAGAGCATCTTGGCAATCTCGGCGATGCGCTCTTCGTCATTGAGGCGTCGGATGTGGGTCCCCTCCTGATCCTTGTAGACGAAGAAGTGGGTCGAACCCTTCGAGGCCACCTGCGGAAGGTGGGTGATGTCGACCACCTGCATCGAATCCGAAAGCGAGTGGATGATCTCGCCCATGGCATCGGCGATCTGACCCGAAACTCCGGTGTCGATCTCGTCGAAGATGATGGTAGGCAGCTCCATGCGGCGGGCGAGCAGCGCCTTGAGGGCCAGCATGACGCGGGACGTCTCACCGCCCGAGGCGATCCGCTCGATCTTTTGCGGCGAGAAACTGCGGTTGGCCGTAAAGAGAAAGTCTATCCGGTCGCAGCCGGTTGCGGTCAACGCCTCTGCGGCCTCCAATGTGACGCAGAACCGCGCATCGGGCATGCCGAGTTTCGTGAGCGTCTCTTCGATCTGCCGACTGAAAGCCGGAGCGGCGCTTTCGCGTCGCGCGTGGATTTCGCGGGCGCTCTTCCAGGCCTCCTGTTCCGCCTCGGAGAGCTCCGCCTCGAGCGCGGCGATCTGCTCGTCGCCGTGGGTGATGGCCTGCAGACGGGCTTCGTATTGCGCCTGAATGGAGAGCAGCTCCTCCAGATCGGCCGCCTTGTGTTTCTGACAGAGGGTGTAAATTGTTCCGATCCGGTCGCTGATCTTCTGCAGCCGTTCGGGGTCGGCATCGATCCGCTCGCTCTCGGCGGCGGCCGTTGCACTGATATCTTTCAGCTCCTCGATGACCGAGCGCAGACGGGTGGCCGTCTCGGCGGCAAAGGGATAGCTCTCGGAGAGGTGGAGCAGCGATGTTTCGTTCGTTTTGAGCTGGACGAGGATACCCGTCAGATCGTCGTCGAGTGCGTTACGGAGCGCGGTGAGCGCCTCGCTGATGCGGTCGGCATTCGATAGGACGGACAACTCGGCCTCCAGTTCGGCCTGCTCGCCCGCTTTCAGCCGGGCGGCTGCCAACTCTTCGGTCTGGTAACGGAGCCACTCCTCGTCCCGGCGCCCCGCTTCGGCCTCTTCGCGCAGGCGCGCCAGTTCGCGGCGCAGTGCCCCCATCCGTTCGTATTGTGCCGTGTAGGTCGCCAGCAGATCGGCATTCTCGGCCAACGTGTCGAGGGCGCGCGTGCGGAATGACTCCGAGCCGAGGATCAGATTCTGGTGCTGGGAGTGGATGTCGATCAGCCGCGATCCCAGATCGCGCAGCAGCGTCAGCGGTACAGGGGTGTCGTTGATGAACGAACGGCTCTTGCCGCTCGGGGTGATCTGGCGCGTGAGTGTCGTCTCGGGGCTGTAGTCCAGATCGTTCTCCTCGAAGAAGGGTTCAAGTCCGAGCTTGCCGATCTCGAAGGTTCCTTCGACCAGACAGTTCCGCTGGTTGTCCTTCAGCGCCGCCCCGTCGTTTTTGGCTCCGAGCAGCAGCCCGAGGGCACCGAGCAGGATTGACTTGCCGGCGCCGGTTTCGCCCGTGATGATGTTTAGGTGGGCATCCAGTTCCAGTTCGAGCCGGTTGATCAGCGCGTAATTTTCGACTCTCAGCGTACGCAGCATGGCTATTTCAGTATGGTTTCGATTTTATCGACGATCCGCTCGGCCGTCTCCCGTTTCGAGAGCAGAGGCAGCTCCTGCCGGCCGTTGCGGTCGATGAGCGTCACTTTGTTGGTGTCTCCGCCGAATCCGGCCCCCGCATCGCGCAGCGAGTTGAGCACGATGAAGTCGAAGTTCTTGCGGGCGAGCTTCTCTTCGGCGTGGGTCTCCTCGTGATCCGTCTCGAGGGCAAATCCAACCAGCAGCCGTTTCCCCTTGCGGACTCCCAGTTCGGCGGCAATGTCGTGGGTGCGTTTGAGTCGGATCACCATATCACCCTCCCCCTTTTTCAGTTTGATCGGCGAGACCTCCTCGGGGGTGTAGTCGGCCACGGCGGCACACATGACGGCACCGTCCGCAGCGTCGAATTCGCGCAGGGCCGTTTCGTACATCTGCTGGGCCGACGTGACATCGATGCGGTGCACCGACGGCGGGGTCTGCAGCGCGGTGCGGCCGCTGATGAGCGTCACCTCGGCACCGCGTCGGGCCAGCGCATCGGCCAGGGCATAGCCCATCTTGCCGGTCGAGTGGTTCGAGATGAACCGGACCGGGTCGATCGCCTCGATCGTGGCACCTGCCGTAACGATCATCCGTTTACCTTGCAGGCTCTTTTTTTTTTCAGAGAGAAGATCCTCTGCGAACGAGAGGATTTCGGCCGGTTCGGCCATGCGCCCCTTGCCCGTTAGACCGCTTGCCAGCTCCCCTTCGGCCGGTTCGACAACGGCAACGCCCCGCTTGCGCAGGGTCTGCAGGTTGGTTTGGGTCGCCGTGTGGGCATACATGTCCAGATCCATGGCCGGGGCGACCACCACCGGACAGCGTGCCGACAGGTAGGTGGTCAGCAGCAGGTTGTCGGCGATGCCGTGGGCCATCTTGGCCAGCGTGTTGGCCGTGGCGGGGGCGATCAGCATGCAGTCGGCCCACTCGCCCAGCGAGACGTGGGAGTTCCATTCTCCGTTCTCGGGGTTGAAGAACTCGACCAGGATGGGGTGTTTCGAGAGGGTGGCCATGGTCAGCGGGGTGATGAACTGCTTGGCCAGCGGTGTCATCACCACCCGCACGTCGGCACCGGCCCCCCTGAGCAAACGGCAGAGCACCGCTGCCTTGTAGGCCGCGATGCTTCCCGTGATGCCGAGCAGAATATGTCGTCCGCTGAGGCTCATATTGTTACCGGATGTTAGTTCTTGTCCGTGCTCTCTTTCGCCGTCGTTTTCTCAGCTTTCTCCTTCACCTCCTCTTTCGAATCCTCCTTCGAACCGTCCTTGTAGAAGAGGTCGCCTTCGATGAACTCCTCGGTGGCGATAAGCGTCGGTTTGGGCAGACGCTCGTAGTAGCGCGAGATCTCGATCTGCTCGCGGTTCTCGAAGGTCTCCTCCATCGTATCCGAAGGCGAGGAGAAGTCGGCCAACTTGCGGTTCAGCTCGGTCTTGAGTTCCACGGCAATCTGGTTGGCGCGGCGCGCGATGATGTTGACCGTCTTGTAAATGTTGCCCGTCTCCTTGTCCAGGTCGGCCAGTTTACGTGTTACGGTGTTGGTGGGAGTTGTTTTCTTGATCTCCATGTTATAGGGTGTTTTCTTTGTTGTTTCTGTCCAGGAAGTCCCGTGCGTGCTTGGCCAGCCGCTCGAGCTCCTTCTGATAGGAGGACTCGGGAAATTCGGCCACGAACGAGTAGTAGGAGTCGAGCATCGAGA
The DNA here is from genome assembly GCA_963926835.1 of Rikenellaceae bacterium. Lineage (GTDB taxonomy): Bacteria > Bacteroidota > Bacteroidia > Bacteroidales > Rikenellaceae > Alistipes. The sequence continues at coordinate 6,513 of CAWUYY010000078.1, forward strand.
GGTAGCGGTCGGTCTGCTTGTCGCGCACCGAATTGGCGGCCAGTTCGTAGTTCGACTTGACGATCAGATACATGATCTCTTCGCGGTGCTTGCTCTCGGGATACTCCCTCAGGGCATTCTTCAGGGCGAAGATCGCCGACTTGTAGCGCTCGATCTTGTAGTAGGTGTAGGCATTCAGATAGGCCTTGTCGTGCAGTCGCTCCATGAGCATCTGATCCATCTTGCGGAATTCGTCGATCTTGTCGCTCTCGGGGTAGCGGGCCATGAATTCGTTGATGGCAACCAGCGCCTGAGTGGTCATCGACTGGTCGCGGGTCGGTCCGGGCGAGAGGTAGAAGTAGCTCAGCGCGAGCATCCCCTCGGCATCCTCGAGGAAGATGCTGCGGGTATGTTTGCGGCGGAACAGGTCCAGCTCCGAGGTGACTACGTCGTACTCGCGGTTCTTGAACTTGCAGTAGGCGTGCAGAAAGGCGATGCTGTCCTCCTGAGGTCTTCCGACGTAGTAGGGGCTGGCCCCCTCGAAGAGGCTGGCTGCCTTGGTCCATTTGCCCTTCTCGTAGTACTCCAGCGCCTGCTGGTACATCACTTCGGGACGGCCGCTTTTGAGCACCTGCTGTACGCTGTTGCATCCGGTCGAGAGGACCGCCAGCAACAGGGCACCGTAGAGATATAGCTTCTTCTTGGTCATCGGAGTCGGTTTTTTTGCCGTTCTTATCCGGGGATAATCGTACAAAGTTACACTTTATTTAACGAATAGCAAAAATTTTTTAGTGCCCCCCGTGCGAATCATTTTTTTGCAGGCGTGGAGGTTGCGCGAAAAAAACGGTGGAGCGGGCATCCCGTTCCACCGTAAATCGAATCATCGGTTCAATCGGGCTTATCTGCCGTGTTCGGCCAGCCATTGGGCGATCTGCACGGCATTCAGGGCGGCCCCCTTGCGGATCTGGTCGCTTACGCACCAGAAGGTGAGTCCGTTGGGATTGGTGAGATCGCGGCGGATTCGGCCGACGTAGACGGGGTTCTGCCCGGCTGCCATGAGCGGCATCGGATAGAGCTTCTCGGAGGGGGTGTCCTGCAGCACGACACCGGGTGCCGAGGCGAAGGCTTCGCGCGCCTCCTCGGGCGTGATCGGACGCTCGGTTTCGACCCAGATGCTCTCCGAGTGGGCCCGCATGACCGGTACGCGTACGCAGGTGGCCGAAACCAGCACGTCCGAGTGCATGATCTTGCGCGTCTCGTTGAACATCTTCATCTCTTCCTTCGTGTAGTCGTTCTCCATGAAGACGTCGATGTGGGGAATCAAGTTGTAGTCCAGCTGGTAGGCGAACTTCTCCACGCGGGGCTTCTCCCCACGGACCAGCGAGGCGTGCTGCTCCTCGAGTTCGACCATTGCCTGGGCGCCGGCTCCGCTGGCCGACTGGTAGGTGGCCACGTGTACGCGGCGGATGTGTGAGAGACGCTCGATCGGCTGCAGGGCCACGACCATCTGGATGGTGGTGCAGTTCGGGTTGGCGATGATGCGGCGCGGGGCGTTGAGGGCATCCTCGGGGTTCACCTCCGGTACCACCAGCGGAACGTCCTCCTCCATGCGGAAGGCGCTCGAGTTGTCGATCATCAGCGTCCCGTGGCGGGTGATCGTTTCGGCGAACTCCTTCGAGGTGGAGGCGCCGGCCGAAACCAGAGCGATGTCCACACCCCGGAAATCGTCGTTGTGGGCGAGTTTGCGTACGGTCAGTTCGCGGCCGCGGAACATGTATTTCCGTCCGGCGCTCCGCTCGGAGCCGAACAACAGCAAATCGTCGATGGGGAGACGATCTTGATCCCCTAACACTTTCAGAAACTCCTGGCCAACGGCACCGCTGGCTCCCACAATTGCTAATTTCATGGTTTTGTTTGGTGTAAGGTTTTATCGTTTATTCAAAGAATTCATCTTCGTCGTACCATCCGCCGTCGGTCGGCTCCTCCTCCGCATCGACCGGATCGCAGTCGTAGACGGGCATGACGGCCGGCCGGGCGAACTGGTCCTGCTTGGTGATTCCGATGCTCGGATCGGCATAGATGCGGTTGAGCATCTCACCGACGATCGGCAGGGCGACGGTGCTACCCTCGCCGCGCGAGAGCAGGTGGATGTACTGATCCTCACCGCCTACCCAGGCTCCGATGACCAGCTTCGGCAGGACGCACATGAACCAGGCGTCGCGGTTCTTCTGCGAGGTACCCGTCTTGCCGCCCACCTCGACGTTCTGCATGTTGTAGGCCCAGTTCAGACGGCCGCCCGTGCCGGAGCGGATGACCTGCTGGAGCATGGTGAGCATCGTGTAGGCGGTCTTCTCGCTGATGGCATCCTGGGTCGAGGGGGCGAAGCTGGCGATCAGGTTGCCCTGACGGTCCTCGATGCGGGTGACGAAGATCGGCTCGGTGAAGACACCCTCGTTGGCGAAGGTCGAGAAGGCACCGGCCATCTCGTAGACGTTCGACTCGGAGGTGCCCAGACAGAGGGCTGGTACGGGGTCGATGTAGCTGTGGATACCCATGTTGTGGATGAAGTTGGCGACCGCCTGCGGTTGCTTGGCCTGTTTCATGATCCAGGCCGAGTAGTTGTTGCGGCTGCGGGCCAGACCCCAGCTGAGCGGGTGCATCTCGCCGTTCTGCTCCACCTTGCCGGCCTCTTTGGGCGACCAGGGCACTCCGTTGGCCGTCTCGATCGTCACCGGCAGGTTCGGAACGGGGGTGCAGGGCGAGAGCCCCAGGTGGTCGATGGCAAAGGTATAGACGAAGGGCTTGATCGTCGAGCCGATCTGTCGCTTGCCCTGCTTGGCCATGGCGTACTTGAAGTAGCGGAAGTTCGGTCCGCCCACGTAGGCTTTGACGTATCCGGTGCGGGGCTCGATCGCCACCAGGCTGGCCCGCATGATGCGCTTGTGGTGCAGGATCGAGTCGAGCGGGGTCATGACCGTGTCACGAATCCCCTTGTAGGTGAATACCTTCATCGGACAGCTCCGGCTGAAGCTGGCGAGGATCTCCTTCTCGTCCACCCCGGCCCGTTTCATTTCGCGGTAGCGGTCCGAGTAGCGGATGGCGTTGCGTATGATGCGGTCCCGCTCCTCCTTGCTCGCTCCATTGAAGAGCACCTTGGTGCGTTTGTACTGGGCATCCATCTGGGGCTGGATCACCGACTCCATCTGCTTCTGGATAGCCTGCTCGGCATATTGCTGCAGGCGGGAGTCGATGGTCGTGTAGATCTTCAGACCGTCGCGGTAGATGTCGTAGGGGGTGCCGTCGGACTTGGTGTTCTTGTGGCACCAGCCGTAGATGGGATTCTCGTCGTACTGCTTGACCGCCTGTTCGTAGTCCCAGTCGGTGAGGAACTGGCGGCGTTTGGGACGCTCGGCGTTCATCGTCAGACGCAGCATCTCGCGGAAGTAGGTGGCCGGTCCCTCGTTGTGGGAGACGGGCTTGTAGTTGAGGATGATCGGCAGGGCCGAGAGCGAATCCCGCTGCTCGCGGGTGATGGCTCCGGCCGAGGCCATACGGGCCAGCACGAGATTGCGGCGCGCCAGCGAGTTCTCCGGGTTGCGGCGGGGCGAGTAGAGCGTCGGCCCCTTTACCAGGCCGACCAGCACGGCCGCCTCCTGGATGTTGAGCTCACGCGGCTCCTTGTTGAAGAAGGTCTGGGCGGCCGACTTGATGCCGTAGGCGTTCGATCCGAACTCGACGGTGTTGAGATACATGGCCGCGATCTCCTCCTTCGTGTAGTTGTATTCGAGTTTCAGGGCGGTGATCCACTCCTTGAGTTTCGAGATGACCAGCTTCGAGGTGCGGGCGATCTTGCCGCGGTTCTCGTCGATGTCGCGCGGGAAGAGGTTCTTTGCCAGCTGCTGGGTGATGGTGCTGCCGCCGCCCTGCGAGGTATTCTGCAGCAGGACGGTCTTCACCCCGCCGCGCACGAGCGACTGCAGGTCGATGCCCGAGTGGCTGCGGAAGCGGATATCCTCGGTGGCGATCAGCGCGGCGATGATCGGCGGCACCAGGTGGGAGTCGAGGCGGAGCAGCTGGGTCGAATCCTCCGGGAAGAGCTCCTCGTACTGGGTGTAGGAGCGGTTCTGCACGAAGAAGGTGCCCAGCACCTTGCCATCCTCGGAGTAGATCTCCGTGGCCAGGTTGCTCTTGGGGTTCTCGAGCTCTTCGAACGAGGGAAGCCGCCCGAAGAGGCCTGCGGCGGTGAGCAGCAGCAGGATGAGCAGCAGGGCGAAGGGAGCCATGACGATGCCCCAGAGCCATTTGACGGATCGGGGGACGGGTTTATGCGATTCTTGTTTTTTCATCGATTCGGGTATATGGGGCAAAGGTACGAAATTTCTTCCAAAAACGGGTCAGAACGGGAGCTCCAATCCGGCTCCGAACCAGAAACTTCCCCAGCTGGGCTGGTAGAAGGAGAGCTTCAGGGACCAGGTGTCGGCCTCGGGTTCGCGCAGCAGGTTCAAGTCGAGGTAGAGGTCGCCGCCGTACGAGTAGAGGCGCTGCGACTGCCGTCCTCCGCCTCCCAGCTCCTGGAACTGGGCGTAGCCGAGCCCCACGTTGACGCGGATCCGCTTGATGTAGAGAACTCCCGGAATGCCTCCCTCCGGGTAGCAGAGCGGGAACTGGTAATCAACGGCTGCGGCCAGGTAATTATTGCTTTCGATGTCGGCCGAGGTGAACCCCTTGGGGAGCAGACGGGTCGATTTGTAGCCCAGGTAGCGCATCCCGGAGGGGAAGCGGTAGCCGCCGATCGAGGTTTGGTAGGCCGCGCCGATCGAGAGCGAGTTGCGGGCGAAGAATCCGGGAGTGTAGAGCCGGGCGTAGCACGAGAACAGATCGCTGAAGTCGCGGTTGGTCGGATTGAGGCTGTAGTCCGCCTGCACCAGATAGCCCCACGGGGTTCCCACGTCGCGGTAAGCCCTCCGCACCAGATCCGAGAAGACGATCCCGAACGAGAGTTTGTGCAGCCCCTGCCGGTAGCCGATCGACGCGAGGTTCTCCATCTCGCCGCGGTCGTTGTAGCGAAGCTCTCCGACGTTGGCAACCAGTCCGTTCGAGTAGTTCCATCCGGCCAGCAGCGAGAGTTGGCGGACGTGGTGCCCCCGGTCGAAATAGAGGGGCAGCGTGGCGTCGGCTCCGACGGACCAGTACTTCTTCTGCCTGGGGAGCGGCTGCCGCTCGATCTCGTCCGAAGCAAGGCGCTGGGCTATGCCGTAGACCATCTGCTCTCCGCCGTAGGAGGCGTTCAGGTCGAGGTGTACCCCCAGCCCCGTGTAGCGAATCACCCCTTTGATGCGGTGACCGTTGGCCCGGCTCCACCCCCAGGTGGCGTAGCCGTCCGTGTTGGCAAGCAGGTTCTGGGTGAGGATCGTCGCCCCGAACATCGCGTCGGGGCTGAACTCCTCGATCGTCCCCAGCGGGTCGAACGAGAAGGGGGCCCAGCTGTGCAGGTTGAACAGGTGGGTGAAGCGTCGGTAGCGGCGGGCCCTGTATTTCTGTTGCGAAGAGATCGAGTCGGGGCCCGTGAAGCGGACCGTGTCGAGGTTGACAACCTCCCAGCGTGTGCGTTTGGGGTTGACCAGCTCCACCGGCAGCTGCGAAGGGGTGACCGGGATGAGATCCGTCGTCTCCTGGCGGGTGATGCGGTATCCCCGGCGCTCGTAGCTGGTGGTCCAGACCCCTCCGTCGGGGTCGGGTGCCGGGGAGAACGAACCGTAGGTCGAGCTCGAGAGGCGATACTCCCGCCCGTCAGCCAGATCGAGGCAGTGCGCTTCGTCGAGTCCCGAGGCGATCGAGCCGAAGTAGAGCTTGCCGCCGCCCGCCCGCAGGTCGCTCAGGGTGATATAGGCCCCTTGGGTGAGGGGGGTGATGCCCGCGGAGTCGACGCGTCCGATCCACATGCCGCTGTCGTCGGTCATGAGCGTGTAGAGCGCCCGTGTCCGGTCGTCCCAGGCCAGTCCGTGTATCTCGGCAAAGCCGTCGGCCGGAGTGCGCCGGTGCCGGCGGAGCGAATCCTCGACAACCACGGCATAGCGCCCGTCGGGGTTGTATTCGGCCCAGGCCAGCGACCCCGCCTCCATCGGTGTGGGGTAGAGGGCGTTGCGGATGCCCGGCAGGGTGCGGGGATGCCGCTTCTGCGGATCCACGTAGCAGATTCTCGAGCCGACCCGCTCGGGAAAGAGGAGCGATCGGCGGTATTCGCTCCACCAGATCCTCTTCCCGTCCGTGGCCGGACGGCTCGAAACGACTCCCGTGGCGGCGATTTCACGCTCGCGGCCGCTCCGCTTGTCGACCAGCATCAGTCGGTCGGTGCGGTCGAAATCGCTCTTCAGCGCAACGAGCATCGTATCGTTCAGTGCGATCGGGTGGGCGTAGGTGGTGTAGTTCCTCGCCGGGAGGCTCGTCAGCGGACGACCCGACTCCTCTCTTCGGGGCAGCGAGTCCCAGAGACGGGTCAGCTCCCCGAAGGTGTCGCGGAAGAGCTTCTCTTCGCTCGTGTCGTAGAACTTGTGCAGCCCCACGCCGGTGCTGAAGGTGAGCATGTAGGCATTGCGCACGGCGTAGTGGAGCGTGCGGTCCCAGATTTCGCGCCCGTAGCGTTCGTAGGAGTAGCTGACCAGCTGGTAGCCGAGCTGGTAGTGGTCGGGGACATATTCGAGGTAGGAGCCGCAGAACCACTTGTCGCAGTTGCGCAGCCGCAGGATATCCCGCCCGATGGCGCGGTATTCGAGGGTGAAGCGGGGTTGGCGCCCCCGGCCGAACGTGGACATCTGGGTCTCGCTCATCACGGCGTCGCCCTCCAGGATCCAGAAGTACATGAAGGGGATGCCGAGCGTGGCACCCTGTTCTCCGAAGAGGTAGCTCAAGATGCGGATGATGCCCCGGTTGAGGTTGTTGTACTGGACCGCGTGGCGGTATTCGTGGGCGACGAGCTGCTTGGCCCAGGGCATCGAGTAGCCCTCCGCTGCCGGGGTCGAAAGAAAGTCGATCCGTTTGGGCATCCACATGACCATCGCGTTGGATTGGAAGTTCTCGGTATGGAAGACGAAGGGGATTTTGAGGGGCGGATAGCGGAATCCGTAGCCGATCGAGGGACGGGCGGCCTGAACGTAGTGGAGCGTCCGCCGGCCGAGCATTTCGGCCGTGTCGGGAAAGATCATCCGCACGCTGTCCGTGCGGATCTGCCGCCAGCGCATCGGCGCATCCGCTCCCCAGGAGTAGTATTGCGCCTGAGCGCTTTTTGCTCCGAGAAGAAGAGCGAAGGCCGCGAGAAGAATTCGGATGGCGGTGCGCATGGAGAGGGTATTGGGCGCGTTATCCGCCGGCTTTTTTGCATTTGTATCCGGCCTGGGCCAGCAGCTCGACCACCCGGTCGCGGTGGTCGCCCTGGATGATGATCTCACCCTCCTTGGCCGAGCCTCCCACGCCGCATCGCGTCTTGAGCATCCGGGCCAGTTCGCTCAGATCCTCGTCGCGGCCGACAAATCCCCGGACGATCGTGGCCGTTTTGCCGCCGCGCAGCTTGCGGTCGAGCCAGACGCGCAGATTCTGTTCCACAGGGGGCAGCGTCTGCGGCTGTTCCTCCTGGACGGTGGTATATTTGTAATCACTGTTGGTCGAAAAGACCACTCCGAGTCGGGATTTCCAGTCGTTGGCCATGTGTGCGATACGAAAAAGGGGACGGTGACGTTAAAAATATGTGGAGAACTTTCGTTCGCCTGTTTTGTGCAAAAATAGTAAAATTCTTACCTTTGTGAAAAGGCATGAAGAAAATCGTTCATAAACTGCGGCGGATCAATCCGTTTTCAAAGAAAAACGCGACTCCGCTGCCTGCGCCGCTTCCCGGCGATCCGTCGTTGCGGCTGGTGAAGGTCTATGTCGAGGGCTACGAGGATGTGGCCTTCTGGCGCGGCATCTTCGACAGCTTTGCCAACCCCTACCTGCAGTTCGAAATATCGGTTCCCAACCTGAAAAACCTGCCCAAGGGCAAAAAGGTGCTCCTGTCGATGATCCCGGAGGCCTCGGAGGGGATGCTCCTGTGCGTCGATTCGGATTTCGACTACCTGTTCAACGGCCAGACCGAACAGTCGGAACTGCTGCTCTCCTCGCGTTTCATGTTCCACACCTACACGTACGCCACGGAGAACTACCTCTGCTATGCGCCGTCGCTGCACAACGTCTGCGTCAAGGCGACCAAGAACGATACGCGGATCTTCGATTTCGAACGCTTCATGGCCGACTACTCGCGCACCATCTACCGGCTGTTTCTCTGGTATGCCTATTCGGCCAAACTCTCCGACGAGCACATGTTCACGCTCAACGAGTTCAAATCCTCGGTGAAGATCCACTACCTGGATCTGGAGGAGAACGGAGCCAATACGATCGCCTGGCTGCAGCGCAACGTGGTGCGCCGCGAGCAGCTGCTCGAGAGTCGTTTCCCGCAGCGTGCGAAGGAGCTGGATGCCTTTGCCGGGGAGATGACCGCCCGCGGGGTCACCCCCGAGACGACCTACCTCTACATGCACGGCCACACGTTGATGGACAACGTGGTAATGGTGATTCTGGAGACCGTGTGCGAGAAGTTGCGGCAGATGTCGCTGGCGCGGATCTCCGCCTCGAGCAAGGAGGGGGTGGCGCTCAAGAACGAGATCAGCAACTACAACAATTCGCAGCGCTCGATCCGCGACGTGCTGCTCGACAACGAGAATTACGACAAGTGTCCCCTGTTCAGACAGCTCTCGCGCGACATCGAACGCTACCTGCTGCGAACCGTCTGGCACATGAAACAGCGGGGTGAGCTGCCCTCCTCCGTTTCGGTGATCGCCCTGGCGCGGACTTTCCACAAATAGGTGCGGCTGCTCCGCGTACGAATAAAAAGCTCCGAACCCGATCGGGTTCGGAGCTTTTATTTGCGGGTGGAGGTGCTTAGTCGTGTTTCCGCACGATGCGGGCCGTCGACTGCGTGCTCTGCAGGATGAAGACCGAGGGACCCGTGGCGTAGCGCTCCATCAGCTCGGCGTTGTAGCCGCGGATGGTGAGCAGCTCCATGTCCGAAACCTTCATCACGTCGAACTCCTCCTCGCGCAGCGCCCGAATGGCCTCGTCGATGTGCCACGTCTCGTCGACGCAGAGGCTCAGGTTCACGGCCGAGTTGTGGATCAGGTTGACCTTGATGCGGTAGCGTTCGAGCAGGGTGAAGATCTTGGCGAACTTCTCTTCGAGCACGAACGAGAAGTCGCGCGAGCGGATCGTAAGGAGCACCTGGTTCTTCTTGAGGATCAGGATCGGCACGTCGACCGGTGCCGACATGCGGCGGATGACCGTACCCGGTTTGCGCTTGTCGCCGAAGGGGCGGACGTAGAGCGGAATGTTCTTGTTCTGCAGCGGCTTGATCGTCTTCGGGTGAATGATCTGTGCACCGCTGTAGGCCAGCTCGATCGTATCCAGGTAGTTCAGTTCGGTGATCTGCACCGCGTCGGGGAAGACTTTGGGGTCGGCGTTCATCACACCGTCCACATCCTTCCAGACCGACATCGACTCCGCGTTGAGGATGTTGGCCGCCACGGCTGCCGAGTAGTCCGAACCCTCGCGCCCCAGTGTGGTGGTTGTTCCGTCGGGAGCCCCGCCGATGAATCCCTGGCCGATGTAGACCCGGGCCGGATGCTCGCGCATGGCCGCCTCAAGCAGAGGCTGCGAGGCTGCAATGTCGACCGTGGCATCCTTGTGGCGGTCGTTGGTGCGGAAACAGCGCCGCATGTCGAGCCAGCTGTTGGGAATGCCGTGCGCCCCCAGGTATTCGGAGATGATGCTCGTCGAGATCAGTTCGCCGAAGGCGACGATGCGGTCGTACCACAGTTCGGCCTGCTCGGGACGGTAGTCGGTTTGCGTGGCCACCTGCTCGAGCTCGTCGAAGAAGGTCTCGACCCGTTCTATCCGGGTCGGTTTGCCGTACAGCTGGTCGATGATCTCGGCATGGTAGTGGCGCAGGGCGGTGATGTGCTCCATCGAGAAGGCGTTATCCCCCTTCTGCAGCCCCTCGAACACCTTTTCGAGGGCGTTCGTGGTCTTGCCCATGGCCGATACGATGATGAGCAGATCCTGCTCGTCACCGATGATCTTCAACAGATTGCGCACACCGTCCGCGTTGCGGACCGATGCACCGCCGAACTTGTAGACTTTCATTTCTTTCAGTAGATCCTATGTGGGTTGCCGGTTCTTCGAAGCGGCTGTTGCGGCTGTAGCCAAGCCGCTACGCCCGGCCCCGACGGGGCCGGGCTCATGCGACCGGAATAGCATTTATTTCGTTTCAGGCGCCTTGTAGGGCGTGTTCGTGTTCTGGAACAGGAACGAATAGGTGTCGGTAGCCTCGTCGATACGTTTCGAAACGGGTTTGCCGGCTCCGTGGCCCGCCTTCGTGTCGATGCGGATCAGGATCGGGGCATCGCCACCCTGGGCATACTGCATCTCGGCGGCGAACTTGAACGAGTGGGCCGGAACGACGCGGTCGTCGTGGTCGGCCGTCGTGATGAGCGTAGCCGGATATTTCACCCCTTTCTTGATGTTGTGCAGCGGCGAGTATTTGTAGAGGTACTTGAACTGCTCGGCGTTGTCGCTCGAACCGTACTCGACTACCCAGCCCCAGCCGATGGTGACCTTGTGGTAGCGCAGCATGTCCATTACACCGACCGCCGGCAGGCAGACGGCATACAGGTCGGGACGCTGTACCTCGCAGGCACCCACCAGCAGACCGCCGTTCGAACCGCCCGCGATGGCGAGTTTCTCGCTCGAGGTGTACTTGTTGGCGATCAGATACTCGGCTGCAGCGATGAAGTCGTCGAAGACGTTCTGCTTCTTGTCGAGCATGCCGGCCTTGTGCCACTCCTCACCGTATTCGAGGCCGCCGCGCAGGTTGGCCACGCAGTAGACGCCGCCCTGCTCCATGAACATGATCGAGGCGGGGCTGAACCAGGGTGCGAGGCTCTGCTGGAACCCGCCGTACGCATAGAGGTAGGCCGGATTCTTGCCGTCGAGCTTCAGATCCTTGCGATGAGTGATGAACATCGGGATCTTCGTGCCGTCCTTGCTCGGGTAGAAGACCTGCGTGGTCGTGTAGAGCGAGGGGTCGAAGCGAACCTCGGTCTGTTTGTAGAGGGTCGATTCGCCGGTGGCCAGATCATAGCGGTAGATCGTTGACGGATTGATGAAGTTGGTCAGCGAATAGAAGGCCTCGGTCTCGCCCTTCTTGCCCGAGAAGCTGCTTACCGTTCCGATCTCGGGCAGTTCGACCTTGCGGATGAGGTTGCCCTCCCAGTCGTACTGGTAGACCTGGCTTTGGGCATCCTCCAGGTAGGAGGCCATCAGGTAGTCGCCCGGACGGCTGACGAACTCGAGCAGGTTCTTCGGGTTCTCGGGAATGATCTCCTCGATCTTCGAGGGATCTTTCAGGTCAACGCGGATCACCCGGTAGTTGGGGGCGTCGAGGTTGGTCCGTACGTAGAGCTTGTCGTTCTGGCACTTGATGATGCTGTAGTCGTTCGCAAATCCGGGGAAGAGCACCTTGAACTCCTTGCCGTCGATCGGACGGAAGAGGATTTCGCTGCCCGAGGTTCCCTCCGAGGCGGTGATAAAGAGCCACTTGCCGTCCTGGCTTACGCTGGCCGTGAAGTAGCGCAGCGGGTGCTCCTTGTCCATGTGGATGAGACGGTCGGAGGACTGGGGCGTGCCGAGGGTGTGGTGATATACCTTCTGGAACTGGTTCTGCGAGGAGTAGACGCCGCTCTCCGGCACGTCGAAGGTGCTGTAGTAGAATCCCTTCTCATCGGGAGTCCAGACGGCGTTGGAGAGCTTGACCCATTTGATCACGTCGCCCGTCAACTGTTTGTCTTTGGTGCGCATGACGTAGATGTCGCTCCAGTCCGAGCCGGATGCCGAGGCGGCATAGGCACAGTAACGGCCGTCCTTCGAGAAGGAGACACCGGCCAGAGCGACCGTTCCGTCCTCGGAGAGGGTGTTCGGGTCGAGGAATACCTCGGGCTCCTCCCCGAGTTTGGCCGTGCGGTAGATGACGGCCTGATTCTGTTTGCCGTTGTTGCGGTAGAAATAGTAGTAGTTGCCGTGTTTGACGGGCGCGCCCTCCCAGGGATAAGACCACAGTTCGGTCAGGCGTTGGCGGATCTGCTCGCGGAAGGGGATCTGGCTCAGGTAGTCCTGGGTAACCTCGTTTTCGGCGGCCACCCAGGCGGCCGTCTTCTCCGAGCGATCGTCCTCGAGCCAGCGGTAGGGATCGGCCACGACGGTTCCGAAGTAGTCGTCCGTAACGTCCGTGCGCTCAGGCTCGGGATAGGGTAGATGCTTGATATTCATGTTTGACTTGCAGGCTGAGAGGACGGCTGCCACTGCGAGAGCCGTCAGAACAGGTTTGGCAAAATGTAACATAGGCATGTGTGTTTGGAGTTTATTGAAAAACAAATGTATAAAAAGTTCATGGATTTCGGCAACGGAGCGAAAGATTTTTCTACCTTTGGATCACGGATTTGAAAAAAACGAAGAAGATGAACGATACGTTGAAAAGCATGATCGAACTGGCTTGGAAGGAGCGCAGCCGACTTTCGGCTCCCGAGGTGAAAGAGGCCATCCGGACCGTGATCGATCAGGTCGACAGGGGGCGCCTGCGCGCCGCCGAGCCGGTCGATGCCGCCCGGAGCGAGTGGCGCGTGAACGAGTGGGTGAAGAAGGCGATCCTGCTCTATTTCCAGATTCAGGAGATGCGCACGATGCGCGGCGGTGAAATCGAATGGTACGACAAGATGGAGCTCAAGCACGGTTACCAGGAGCTGGGCGTGCGGGCCGTTCCGAGTGCCGTGGCCCGTTACGGAGCCTACGTCTCCCCGGGGGCGATTCTGATGCCCTCCTATGTTAATATCGGGGCCTGGGTCGGTGCCGGGACGATGGTCGACACGTGGGCCACGGTCGGTTCCTGTGCCCAGATCGGCGAGCACGTCCACTTGAGCGGCGGCGTGGGTATCGGCGGCGTGCTGGAACCGGTGCAGGCCGCTCCGGTCATCATCGAGGACCACTGCTTCATCGGCTCGCGTGCCATCGTGGTCGAAGGGGCGCATGTCTGCCGCGAAGCGGTGCTCGGAGCCGGCGTGGTGATCACCGGATCGACCCATATCATCGATGTGACCGGCTCCGAACCGGTGAAGTACAAGGGGTACGTTCCGGCCGGGTCGGTGGTGATTCCGGGTACCTATCCCCGCAGGTTCCCCGCCGGCGAGTACGGCGTGCCGTGCGCGCTGATCATCGGCCGGCGCAAGGAGTCCACGGACAAGAAAACCTCGTTGAACGACGCCCTCCGCGACTTCGGAGTCAGCGTATAATAAGGAGCAGAGCATGTATCGGACCCGTTACCACTTCGTGCCGCAGACGACCTCGACCAACGACGAGGCACGCGATTTGCGCTATACGCACGGAGACATGATCCGAACCGAGTACCAGACGGCCGGCCGTGGACAGCGGGGCCATGTCTGGACCAGCCCCAGGGGCGAGAATCTGATCGTCTCGATTGTTTGGGAGCCTCGCTTCCTTCCGGCCGCACAGCAGTTTCTGATTTCGGAGGCCGTTTCGCTCGCCCTGGTCGATACGATGGCCTCCTACGGGATCGAAACACGCATCAAGTGGACCAACGATATTTACGTGGGGGATCGGAAACTGGTCGGAACGTTGATCGAGAATAACCTCTCGGGCGAATTCATCGCCCGTTCGATCCCGGGAATCGGGATCAACGTCAACCAGACCGAGTTCGACCCGTCGCTGCCCAACCCCTGTTCCATGCGGCAGATCCTCGGCCACCCGGTCGACCGGGATGAGTTGCAGCAGCGCCTGGCCGAGGCGCTGGCAACCCGCTACGACCAGCTGGAGCGAGGGGATCGGGAGGCATTGCAGGCCGATTACTGCTCGCATCTCTACCGCCTGAATGAGATCCATCCGTATCGCTATCCGGACGGTCGGACGGTCGAGGCCGTGCTGCGCGGGGTGCGCCCCTCGGGAGAGCTGCTGCTCGATCTTCCGAATGGAGAGCGGCAGGGATTCCTCTTCAAGGAGATCGAATTTGTGATTGCGGAGAGAGATGGAGCCGGATTTTGACGCGCCGGCGTGTTAAAAAAATAACAAAAATCGTTGAACGAACGAAAAATAACCCTATATTTGCATTCGGTTTATCAGCAAAGACTTTTAACTTAAAATATCGAAAAAGACTATGAACGTACCTGCTAATTTGAAGTATTCCAAGGATCACGAATGGTGCCGTATCGAGGGTGACACGGCGTTTATCGGTATCACCGATTTCGCACAGAGCCAGTTGGGTGACATCGTATTCGTCGATGTTCCGACCGTAGGCGAGACCCTGGCAGCCGAGGAGGCTTTCGGTTCGATCGAGGCCGTTAAGACCGTGAGCGACGCCTTCATGCCCGTTGGCGGTGAGGTGCTGGAGTTCAATCCGGCCGTGGATGCGGATCCCGCCATCGTAAACCGCGATCCTTATGGAGAGGGTTGGATTATCAAAGTAAAACTTGCCGATCCGAAGGAGGCAGATGCTCTGCTGACCGACGCTCAGTACAAGGAGCTGATCGGCTAAAAAACATACGATTATGTCAAAGGTAACAGTTGTAGGCGCAGGCGCCGTGGGCGCTACCTGCGCCAACGTGATGGCTTGCCGCGAGGTGGCGAGCGAGGTGGTCCTCATCGATATCAAGGAGGGCCTGTCCGAGGGTAAGATGCTGGATATGTACCAGTGCTCTACGCTGATGGATTTCGACACGAAACTCGTCGGTACGACCAATGACTACAAGAAAACCGCCAATTCGGACGTGGTTGTGATCACGTCGGGTATTCCCCGCAAACCGGGCATGACCCGTGAGGAGCTGATCGGTACCAACGCCAACATCATGAAGGGTGTGATCGAGAATGCGGTGAAATATTCGCCCCGTGCAATCTTCATCGTGGTTGCCAACCCGATGGATACGCTGACCTACCTGGCCCTGAAGGCTTCGGGTCTTCCCAAGAACCGTGTCATCGGTATGGGCGGCGCGCTCGATTCGGCCCGTTTCAAATGTTACCTGGCAAAGGCTACCGGCGCCAACATCAACAACGTCGACGGCATGGTGATCGGCGGTCACGGTGATACGACCATGATTCCGCTGCTCTCGAAGGCTTCGATCAACGGTGTGCCCGTAACGAAGTTCGCTTCGAAGAAGAAGCTCGACGAGGCTGTTGCCAACACGATGGTGGGCGGTGCTACGCTGACCAAACTGATCGGCACCTCGGCATGGTATGCACCCGGTGCAGCCGTATCGATGATGGTTGAGTCGATTCTGCACGACCAGAAGAAGATCGTCCCCTGCAGTTGCTATCTGGAGGGTGAGTACGGCCAGTCGGATCTCTGCATCGGTGTTCCGGCCGTAATCGGTCGCAAGGGTATCGAGAAGATCATCAAGCTCGATCTGACCAAGGAGGAGGCTGCCAAGTTCGAGGCATCCGCCGCTGCGGTTCACAAGACCAACCAGGTGCTGCACGACATCAAGGCGCTCTAAAGTTCTGTTGTCAAGCAAGAAAAAAAGAGCTTGTCTCTTTGTCCGAATCCGTCCCGATTCTCTCGGGACGGATTTTTTTTGCTCTTATCGATTGGAATTTCAGTAAAATTTTATATATATTTGTTAATACTGACTTGCTTCTTCAATACACTTTTGTAGGAAACCTCCCTGCTTCATGCAGGCTCTAATACTTTATGTTATGTTTAAGATTTCCTGTTTCAAACGTCTGACGGCGCTCTTTGCGGCCGTCGCCATGTTAGGTTGTCTCGCCGGCTGTAGCGATGATACGGACCCCGTCAAGCCCGATCCGAAGCCAGAACCCGAACCGGAGCCCACGCCGGAGGTGGTAACGACCGTACTGACCGGCTCGATTGCCGAGAAGACCTTCTTCCTCCAGAGCGAGAGTGCCGACAACTACTACATGGCCCTCTATTGCGGTGAGGTCGAACTCTATACCTCGGCCGAAGGCAGCATCTGGATCCCCTCCACCCAGGACAGCCGCCTGCTCTATCTGGATCTTTATGCAGCTCCCGGAACGGCTGGGGATCAACCCCGCATTCCGGAGGGCACCTATACGCTTGCCGACAACCAGAATCCGGGTTCGGCCTGCAAGTCTTACACCTATGGAATATGGTATTTCGACGGTGAGATCGACTATGCAGACCCGACCGGCGGTACGGTAAAGGTTTCGCATCTGAACGACGGTTATCGGATTGACGTCGAGTTCGAGATGATTCGCTCGACCACCAAGGAGTCGCTCGGCACCATGAAGTTCTCGTACGAGGGAACCTTGAACTTTGCCACCCAGGAGGAGCCCACACCCGACCCCGGCACGGAGTACCCCGTGCTGACCGAGGCGATCAATACGACGTTTGTCGGAGCGGATATCAAATACCTCGGCATTCCGGCATACAGCAGCCCGATCGACGTCTATGTGATCGATCTGTATGATGATCCGACTCCGCTGCCCAACGGTACGCTCGACGAGGGGAACGTGCTGCGCCTGGAGCTTTACACCGAGCACCAGGGCTACTACCCGGGCGAGAGCAACCTCAAGATGCCGGCCGGAACGTATGAGATGACCGACGGCTATGTTCCCGTTGCCGTTGGTATCGGAACGGGCAATCTGTGGGATTCGGGCTATGGTTCCTTCCCCTACGGCTCCTATGTGCGCCATCTGGACCCGACAACCGAGAAGGTCTTCTACGGATTCCTCGGCGAGGGGGGCAGCGTGACCGTTGAGGCGGCCGACGACGGCACCTATACGATTACGGCCAACCTGAAGACCCGCGAGGGGGTTGAGGTGAAGGGTACCTATACGGGCAAGATCGAGATCGTGAACGAGGCTCAGGAGCCCGAGCGGCAGACCCAGTCGCGCATTTACGAGGACAAGGTGCTCGATCTGACGAACACCACCTCGGCCAGCGTCTCCTTCGAGGGAACCTCCAAGAACGCCTCGACGCACTTCTACAGCATCTTTGCACAGGATCCCGTATCGCGGCAGGGCTTCCAGCTCGAACTGCTGGCCCCCGTCGGCGAGATCGGTGCGATTGCCGGAACCTACAAGCCGTCGGAGGTGTTGATCCCGCTCAAGATGAGCCCCTACACCTATATTCCCGGCGACATCCAGCTCGTTTCGGGCGGTGCGGCCATGATCGGCACCTGGGGTTACTACGAGACCAACGAGGATGGCCGGGCCGTTGCATTTGCCCCGGCTTTGACGGGCGACATCGTCGTGGCGCAGCAGGCGGGCGAGAACGGGGAGAC
The DNA here is from genome assembly GCA_963926835.1 of Rikenellaceae bacterium. GTDB lineage: Bacteria > Bacteroidota > Bacteroidia > Bacteroidales > Rikenellaceae > Alistipes. The sequence goes on from CAWUYY010000078.1 coordinate 23,891, forward strand.
GATCTACACGATCGACTATGTGCTGACCGACGATAACCTCGACGAGCCGCATACCATGACGGCCAAGTTCGAGGGCAAGTTCGAGATCACGGACCGGAGCGAATCGGCTGCCACGGCATCGGTCGCTGCCGTTCCTGCACCGAACGGTGCGAAGAGCCCGGCGCATGTGCAGCGTCACGTTGCATCGCGCAACCTGGGTCTCTTCATGCCCCGCAAGGCGGTAAGATAAAGGAGCGGCGGAGATGATCCGTCTGTGAAAAGAGAGGCTGCCCCGAGTTCGGGACAGCCTCTCTTGCGTTGCGGGTCGGGGGTTAGAAACTGATCTTCACGCCGGCAAACCAGCTGCGCGGAAGGGAGGGGCCGTAGATGTAGCCCGAGTCGCGTTCGGGACCCTGGTCGAAATCCCGCTGGTAGGCATTGAAGAGGTTCTGCATGCCGGTGTAGAGCTGCAGGGTGATCTGCTTGTAGATGGGGATGTCGTAGGTGATCTTCAGGTTCAGATCGAAGAAGCGCGGGGTCAGGACGGCCTGGTCGATCGGGGTTCCCGAACCGGCCATGTGCTGCACGAGCATCCGCCCCGAGTAAGTGCCCGTCAGGGCGGCCATGAGCCGGTTGAGGGGGGTGAACTGGGCGGTCAGGTAGCCGTACGTGTCGGGGGTTCGGAACATCCTGCGGGTGGGTGGCACTTCGGGATTCTCGCTCCACTGCTCGGGCTCCTTGTAGCGGCTCTTCTGGAGCGTAAGGCCCATCTGGAGCTCGAACCAGGTCGTGAAGGCCGCCTTGCCCTCGAAGTTCAACCCCATGACGGTGGCGCCCGAGCCGTTGTAGCGCTCCTTGACGATCCCCTCGTCCGTTTCGGAGAGGGTGCGCAGGGCGAAAACGTTCTTCAGATTGGTATAGAATCCCTCGACGAGCAGGTTGGTCTGCACGCTGCCGAACTGATGATAGAGGTCGGCCGAGAGGCTGAAGCTGTTCGAGCGCTCCTCGCGCAGGTTGTCGGCCAGCACGATGCGCACCCGCTCACCCCCCACGATGGCGATGTGCATGTCCTCGTCGAAGGCTTGCGGGGCACGGAATCCGCTCGAGTAGCTCAGGCGCAGGCTGACCTGGTCGGAGGGGTTGTAGCGCAGGTTGGCCCGGGGGCTGAAGATGACGTGGTCGACCAGGTTGTGCTTGTCCAGGCGTCCTCCCAGCAGCAGCGACCAGCGGTCGTTCTTCCATTCGTTCTGGAAGTAGGCGCCGACGATGTGGACGGTCTGGAGGGTGCTCTGGTTGTAGCCCGTATAGGTGTCACTCAGATCGTTGTAGGTGTACTCGACGCCAAGGGTGAGGTCGGCCGGCAGGAACCAGAGCCGGCGGAAGGAGTGGATATACTGGGCGCCCGAAGCAACGGTCAGATCGTGCGTATGGCCGTAGGCGTTCGGATCCTGCTTCGAGCCGTAGTAGCTCTTGCGGGCGGTGTTCTGGAACGAGGCGTAGAGATTCACCCGGTTCGCGAAGTCGGCCGACGAGAGGTCGAACGAGAGGCTGCCGCCCTGGATGTTGTGGTCGGTCTGCTCGCAGATCATCGCCTCGTGGGGCGGAAGGTCCATCCGGTCACCGCCTCGGCGGAACTCCTTGACGGCGTTGTACTGGAGTGTTAGGCGCGAGTAGGCGCTCGTCTTGAAGAAGGAGCGTACGCCGAGTGCCTGCGATTCGAGTTGGGGAATCTCCGAGAAGCCGTCGCCGTCGTGGTCGTAACTCGAACGGTGGCGGCTCTGCCCGTAGAGGAAGAGCCCCGCCTTGCGGTTGTCGGTGATGAGCGAGGCGTTGGCCGAGGTGACGTTGTCGTAGCTGCTGCTGTTGCCGATCGAGGTGATCGTGTGGGAGAGCTGAGCCGTATTGCGGTCGGGATCTTTGGTGATGATGTTGACCGTGCCGCCGATGGCCGACGATCCGAACAGTGCCGAACCGCCTCCGCGCATCACCTCGACCCGCTCGATCATGTTGGTCGGAATCTGTTCGAGACCGTAGACCCCCGTCAGGGCCGAGAAGACCGGGTGCGAGTCGAGCAGGATCTGCGAGTAGTGGCCGTCCAGTCCGTTGATGCGCACCTGCATGAAGCCGCAGTTCTGACAGTCGTCCTCCACGCGGACGCCGGGTTGGAAACTCAACCCCTGGGCCAGACAGGCGGCGTTGGTGTGTTCGAAGATTTTCGGGCTGACGACATTCACCAGCGAGGGGGCCTGGCGCCGCAACGTGGCGCTGCGGCTGGACGAGACGACCACCTCGTCCATCTGAATGCCGCTCTCCTCGATCTCGAAGTTGACCTCGATCGACTCGCCGGCGTGGAGTGTCACCTGCCGGGTGGCGGTCGTATAGCCCAGCAGCCGGGCTTCGACGGTCAGCTCGCCGACCGGCAGGTTGTTCAGAAAGTAGTGCCCCGATGCATCGGTCGCCGTGCCGTAGGTGGTGCCGGGTATCGAGATGACGACATAGGGGAGATGTTCGCCCGTTTTGTGGTTGATGACGTGGCCGTAGAGGTGGGCGTCGCTTTTCGGCGAGGCGGGCGCGGTCGTCTGATCGGCCGCTGCGGGCAGGATATGGAGCAGGCTGACAAGAGCCATGCCGATGATTTTTTTCATGGTATGCCTGTAATGGGTAATTGGTAAAATGGCCCTCTGCGCGCAGTACTGGTGCGCGGGGAAGGGTGGTGTTTGTTGGTGTGGAAGCCCGGCCGTCCGGTGGGACGGCGAGACGTATGGAGGGGCCTTTAGAGGCCCATTGCAGGCGGTGCCCGGAGCGAGAGCTCCCGGCTGTCGATCAGGTCGACGTTGTGCTCTTCGGTCTGGTAGATGGTGGTCAGCAGACGGAAGTCGCTGAGCAGAATCCACTCGGTTGAGGGGGTGTAGGAGAAGAAGTGAAAATGACAGAGCGGACAGTCATCCAGCAGATCAGGCGTGTGGTCCTCGTGCTGGGTCTGTAGCAGTGAGGCGTAGTACTCGGCCGGGTGCGTGTGCAGACTTTTGGCCGTGTATGCGGTCAAAAGCACCAGCAGCAGGGTGCATGCATAGAGGGTCCGTATGACTGCAGGTCGTTTCATTCGCATGCAAATGTAACAAAAAAAAGGTCGCCCGCAAGGGACAACCTCTTAAATACTGATATATAGGGATATTTGAGTCGCTTAGATGCTGATGTCGAGAATCTCGAATTCGATTGTGCCGGCAGGGACGGTAACCTGCACCTTGTCGCCCTTCTTGTGGCCGAGCAGAGCCTTGGCAATGGGGGTTCCGATGGCCAGTTTGCCTTCGCGCAGGTTGGCTTCGTGTTCAGCCACGATGGTGTAGACCACCTCTTTGTTGGTCGTGTGGTTGAGCAGGGTGACACGGCTCAGAATCTGAACCTTGCTTTTGTCTATCTTCGTCTCGTCGATGATTCGGGCGTTGGCCAGGGTATCTTCCAGTTTGGCAATGCGCATCTCGAGCAGACCCTGCGCTTCGCGGGCCGCATCGTATTCGGCATTCTCCGACAGGTCGCCCTTGTCGCGTGCTTCGGCAATGGCCGCCGAGATGGCCGGACGCTCGACCGAACGCATGTGGTCCAGTTCGTCTTTGAGTTTCTTGTATCCCTCTGCCGTCAGGTAAATGATCTCTTTTGCCATGATTTCAAAAAATAAAGAATCCCGGCCGGTGAAGGCCAGAACCCTATTCGTTAATATTGAAAAAATTACGGAAGGCAATCTTCCTTCGGATTTTTTGCCGGATCCTTGCGGAGGATTCCCATCACTCAGACAAAGATAGGAAGTTAATTTCTATTTTCCAAATCTTTCTCGGACGAACCCTTCCCCTGCGGAGCGGGTGAAACGGCTGATCGGACCCGTAGGGAACCGGGATCCGCCCTTTCGATTACATCAGGGGGGAGAACAGTCGCAGGAACGATTCTCCGAGCCGCTGCAGGCGGGGACGGTGGAGCCAGCGATGGGGAATGACCCGTTCGCAGGCCTCGAGATCCTCCTGAAAGACAGCTCTCATGCGCGAGTTGAACTCCCGGTCGTAGACGAAGACGTTGCTCTCGAAGTTGTGCTCGAAACTGCGGAAATCCATGTTGGCCGAACCGATGACGGTCAGCTCGTCGTCGACGATGAGCAGCTTGGCATGGAGGAATCCCCCCTTGTAGAAGAAGACCCGGATGCCCGAGCGCACCATGTCGTCGATGAACGAGTGCATTGCCTTCTCGACCAGCCGTGAATCCGACCGTTTGGGCAGCATCAGCTGGACCTGGATGCCTCCGAGTGCCGCCGTTTGCAGCAGCGTGTTCAACCCCTCGGTCGGGAGGAAGTAGGGGGTCTGGATGCAGATGCTCCTCTTGGCGTTGGCGATGGCCACCATTTCGGCCTGCATGAACGAGCGCCACTGCCCGAACGGTCCGCTGGTGACCACCTGCAGGGTCGATTCGGTGTAGTCCTCCAGTTCGGGGAAGAGCCCCGTCGTATCGACTCGCGTCGATACGACGGTCGACCAGTCGAGCAGAAAGGCTGACTGGAGTCCGTAAACCCCCTTGCCCTCGATCTTGAAGTGGTTGTCGCGCCACAGGCCGCCCCAGGCGGGCCCCTTTACATAGCGGTCGGCGATGTTCATGCCACCGATGAAACCCACTTTGCCGTCGATTACCG
>CAWUYY010000079.1:0-9086 GCA_963926835.1 Rikenellaceae bacterium
AATGCCGGATGATGTTTTCCGTGCGTATGTTCTGGCTAACTTCGATACGGATGGCGACGGTGTGCTGACGATGGAGGAGGCTGCCGCTGTGAAGGCCATGGAGTACACGAACAGTGATAAGGCGATCTTTGATCTGACCGGTATCGAGTATTTCACCGGTCTGGAGATCGTGAACATCATCAGCCAGAAGTATGATACTGCAGACTTTACCTACAACACCAACCTGAAGCGGGTAACCGTCGGATACAGCAATGCATTGGAGACGGTCAATGTTTCGACTTGCGCCGATCTGGAGTTCCTGAGTGTAATGGGATCTTCTGAACTTGAGACGCTTGATGTAACGAACAACCCGAAACTTACCCAGCTGATTGCTCTTAATACGGGTCTTTCGACCATCGATCTTTCGAATAACACGAACCTGACCTATCTCTCTGTTACGGGTCCGAACCTGACGAATGTTGATCTGTCGATGCTGACTGCCTTGGAGACTCTCACGGTGGGTGGTGACGCCATGCCTTCGGTAGATGTTTCGAAGAATGTTAACCTGATCTCTCTGAGCGTTACCGGTGAGCAGATCACGGAGATTGATGTGAACAACAATACGAAACTGCAGGGGTTGTATGTAAATGAGACCGCACTGACGGAGTTGGATGTTACGGCTTGTCGTGACCTGCGCACCGTTGAGCTCAACTATACGTTTGTTACGGAGCTTGATCTGAGCCACTGCCTGAAGTTGACGGATTGCAGCGCATACCAGGTACTGACTCTTCAGAAGATCATTTTGGCTGAGGGACAGCATGTAAGTTTCTCGCTGTCGGTTGATAGCAGCGATCTGATCGAATACGTAAGTGCTGAGGCACCGGCCGACATTACGGCTAATGCTGTTGATCCGGATTTCCGTGCTTACCTGCTCGAGAACTTCGATACGAATGGCGATGATGCGCTTTCCGGGGAGGAGGCTGCTGCCATCACCGAGATTGATATCACGGGTATGGGTATTACCTCGATCGAGGGTGTTGAGTACTTCTTCATGCCGAACGTTCAGATCCTGAAGGTTGCTGATAATGATCTGACGATGATCGACCTTGTTGACTTCCAGAAAATCGAGGAGCTCTACTGCTCGAACAACCAGATTGCCGGCGAGTGGGACTTCTCGAACTGCCCCAATATCCGGATCATTGAGGCCGATCATAACCAGTTAACCTCGATTTCGCTGTCGAGCTCCAACGGCAAACTTGTTAAGTTGATCGCCAACGACAACATGCTGGAGAGTGCAAAAGCATACTTTATCGGTACGCTGGAGGAGGTAAACCTGGCCAACAACCAGTTGACCGCATTCGACTGCCGTAACAACAATGTAATCAAGACGGTTAATATCAGCAATAACCCGGGCATCACCGACTGGCAGATTTGGACGATGACCACACTCGAGAATATCGACATCAGCAATACGGGCATGACCGAGTTCATTACCTATGGTGACAGCGGTTACGGCCCGGCTCTGAAGACGCTGAACTGCAGCGGTACGCAGCTTGCAACGCTGGATGTATCGGGTAACACCTCTTTGGAGGTTCTCGAGGCAACGAACTGTCCGAACCTGAAATCCATCAACATCGGTTCGCTGAACCTCACCACGATGAATGTAGACGAGGGTGTGGAGATCATCAAGACCGAGGCTCCTGTCGGCGATGGTCTTGCCATCGACGAGACGAACTTCCCCGATGAGACGCTTCGCAATTATGTTTCGACGAACTTCGATACCGATGGCAACGGTGCTCTTTCCGATGCAGAGATTGCAGCCGCAAACGTTATCTCGTTCGTAGGTACGGAGGATGCTCCGGTTTCGGTAACCACTTTGGCTGGTATCGAGAAGCTTACCGCTCTGAAGGAGTTGACTATTAAGTGTGTTGTAGATCTTACGACGATTAACGTTGATAACTTTAAGACGCTTGAGACGATGCGCGTGGATGGCTGCCGTGATTTGACTACGTACACGGTTAACAACTGCACCAACCTGAAGTTGTTCCGCTACAATCCGTATCCTTATTCGACTTTGATTAAGGATCTTGATATTAGCACCTGTCCGAATTTGGTAATCGATCCAGATGATCCACAGGGATTCATGGTTGATAAGAGTATTGAAACACTTTGGATCTCAGCAGAGCAGGAAGAGGCTGTATCCAACTGGAATTATTGGAAGTACAGTGAAAGCGAGACTCAGTTGAACTTCAAAGTGAAAGAATAAGGATAATAAAAAATCCATTTTTCAATCCCGACTGGATTTCTCCGGTCGGGATTTTTTTTGTTATTGAACGACTGCACGAAATTCTGTTTCTTAAGGATCGGACTTTAAGGTCTTTTACAAGGTATTTGTCTGGTCGCAGATTTTTCTTACCTTTGTATATTGTAGAGTTTGGAATCGCACTCTGTCTCTGGATAGTTTTTTGATAAAGCAGTGGAGACGGGTGTTTCTTGTGCATAATGGAGAGTAACAAAACCTTTAAAACAATAACGATGAGTAGAATTCCGATTACATTTTGTTTGACATTAACAGCCATGAGCATGATTTCCTGTCAAGAGAAAGAGGCGAAAACGGAGGCTCCCTGGATCCTCGATCGTTTCGACGACATCAAGGTGCTTCGTTACGAAGTTCCTGGTTTCGCGGAGTTGCCTCTTGAGGAGAAAGAGTTGATCTATTACCTGTCTGAGGCGGCCAAATGTGGTCGTGATATTCTGTTCGACCAGAATTTCAAATACAACCTTCCGATTCGCCGCACGCTGGAGGTGATCTATGAGAATTACGAAGGGGATCGCGAGACGGCCGAGTGGAAAGCGCTGGAGAAGTATCTGAAGAAGGTATGGTTTGCCAACGGTATCCACCACCACTATTCGAACGACAAGTTTACGCCCGAGTTCTCGCGTGAGTACTTCCTTGAGGTTGCCGAGTCTATTCCGCTTGAGAAATTTGGTGACGAGCTTAATGCCTTGCGTGCTGTAGTTTGCGAGGCTATTTTCAATCCGGATCTCTATCGGACTGGCTTGAACCAGACCGAGGGGGATGATCTGATCGTTACCTCGAGCAACAACTTCTACGAAGGTGTAACGCAGGCGGAGGTCGAGGATTTCTACCATAAGATGGTCGATGCCGATGATCCGACTCCGATCTCGTATGGCTTGAACTCGAAGTTGGTGAAGGATGAGAATGGCGAGATTCGCGAGCGTGTCTGGAAAGTTGGTGGTATGTACTCTCCGGCTATCGAGAAGATCGTTTACTGGTTGCGTAAGGCCCAGGAGGTAGCTAAAGAGCCTCAGGAATCGACTATCGGTGCATTGATCGCTTATTATGAGACGGGCGATCTGCGAGAGTTTGACCGTTATAATGTATTGTGGGTTAAGGATACCATCTCGAACGTTGATTTCGTGAACGGCTTTATCGAGGATTACGGCGATCCGCTGGGCCGCAAGGCTTCGTGGGAGTCTGTGGTTAATTTCATGGATAAGGAGGCTTGCCACCGTACCGAGATCATCTCGGATAACGCACAGTGGTTCGAGGATCACTCTCCGGTTGATTCAGCCTATAAGAAGGAGGTTGTAAAGGGCGTTTCTGCGAAAGTTATCACGGCTGCCATTTTGGGTGGAGACTGCTATCCTGCTACGCCGATCGGTATCAACCTGCCGAATGCCGACTGGATCCGTAAGGAGTATGGCTCGAAATCGGTAACGATCGACAACATTACCTACGCATACGACAAGGCGGCACAGGGCAACGGATTCCTCGAGGAGTTCATGCTGCGTGCCGAGGATCGCGATCGCATTGCTAAATACGGCAAATTGGCGGACGACCTGCATACCGACCTGCACGAATGTCTGGGACATGGTTCAGGCCAGTTGGCTCCGGGTGTGCGTGGCAATGAGTTGCGCAACTACACCTCGACCCTGGAGGAGGCTCGTGCCGATCTGTTCGGCCTCTATTACTTGGGTGACGAGAAGATGGTAGAGCTGGGCTTGATTCCTTCGTTGGATGTTGCTTATGCCGAGTATGCCAAATATATCATGAACGGTATGATGACGCAGTTGTCGCGTATCGAGCCGGGCAAGAATGTCGAGGAGGCACATATGCGTAACCGCAAGATGATCTGCGAGTGGTGCTATGAGCGTGGCAAGGCCGATAATGTGATCGAGTGGGTTAACCAGGATGGCAAGAGCTATATCGTGGTGAACGACTATGCGAAACTGCGCGATCTGTTCGGCCAGATGCTGCGTGAGGTGCAGCGCATCAAGTCCGAGGGCGACTACGAGGCCGGCAAGGCGCTGGTGGAGAACTACGCCGTGAAGGTTGATCCCAAGCTGCATGCCGAGGTGCTGGAGCGCTACGGTGCGCTGGGTATCGAGCCCTATGCCGGATTTGTCAATCCCGAGTATGAACTGGTGATGGACGGGGACAAGATCGTTGATGTGAAGGTCAGCTACCCGAACAACTACGTGGAGCAGATGCTGGAGTACAGCCGCGACTACTCCTTCCTGCCGAACCTGAATTAGTGCCGCACAAGGCCAACATGAAAAAGCCCGGAGCCGAAAAGCTCCGGGCTTTTTTTGTGCGAATCAACGGACGCGAGACCGACGGCATTGTGCCGTGCTGCAAAACCTGCGTGTGGCGTCTTAATCTACTGCAACTCTTCGTCTGAGTCCTGCTGCTGCGCCTCTTTCTCCTCCTCTTCCCGGTTGCGGTCGATCAGCTCCTGCAGGTCGTGGACCAGCTCCTGCGGCTGGGAGCAGGAGACGTAGATCCGACGCTCGTAGATATCGGTGATCTCCACAAAATTCTGCCATTCGGAGGCGTAGATGCGCACCCGCTCGAAGTTCTTCAGGTCGAGGAAGTGGCCGTAGTAGCCGAAGAAGCCGTATCCGCCGAAGATCGGGAAGAATCCCTTCATCTCCTTGGTGTCGACCTGCCTTACCGCCGCAATCTCGTCACGTTGCAGCTCGGTGAGGTCGAGCAGGCAGAAGATGTGCAGTCCGCGGTTGTTGACCACGATTTTGCGGGGTACCGAGAGCGACATGAGGGCAATCAGCGCTCCGATGAACGAGGTGAACCAGGCCGACAGGAACCCCCCCTCGTAGAGGAAGTAGAGACCGACGCCCACGAGGACGAAAACCGCGAAGTAGATGGCGGTTGCACGCACCGTATGACGGGCCAGCCGGTATTTATAGATCTTCTTCACGGGCCATTTCTCTGCACAACAGGATGCCCTGCGCGGTCAGCAGGTCGTCCGGCGTGGTGATCTTCAGGTTGCTGCGCTCGCCCGGACAGAGCGTTACGCGGTGTCCGGCATATTCGAATACGGAGGCATCGTCCGTGAATTCGGGGCGGTACTCCGTTCGGTAAGCCTCCCGCAGTTCCTGGGCATCGAACACCTGGGGCGTTTGAACCATCCGCAGCTGCGAGCGATCTTCGGGAGTGGAGCCTTCCGGGGTAATCCGGCGCAGCGAATCGCTCACCTCGACCACCGGAATGGCCGATCCGCACCGGACGGCACAGTCGATCGTGCGATGAATCAACTCCTGACTGACCAGCGGACGCACTCCGTCGTGGACGGCGATCAACTCGACCGTCTCGGGCAGTGCTTCCAGCCCCCGCTGCACGGAGAAGAAACGCTCGGCACCGCCCGCAGTGCAAGTGTGGGGCGGAATATTGAATCGTGCCGAGAGATCTTTCCAGAAGTCAATCTGATCGGCCGGCAGAACCACGACAATCGGAGCGCCCGGCAATGCCTGCGTAAAGGCCTGAATCGTGTGAGCCAGTACCGGCAGCTGTCCCAGAATGCGAAACTGCTTGGGCAGGGTACCGCCGACACGCAGCCCTTTCCCGCCTGCCACGATGATGATTCCGCTCTTTTTCTCACTCATATATTAGATAGCGCCTTTTTCTTGAACAATCTTTTCGCTGGGATTTCAGAACACGGGAAGGAAGAATCCTTCGCCGCAGTTTTCCCGTTTTTCACTGCTTGGATGTGGTCGTGAGGGTATCTGTCGGATGCGGCGAGATGATGATCGAATCCAGCTGCGTGATCTTCTGCTCGTCGGGAATTTCGCCGTCGAGCTCGGCCATGATCCGCTCTCGAACGAATTCAAACGCCTCGCGGTTGGCTTTTTCGATCGGTTTGCCGGGCTCCTGCGGAATCTTGAGCGGGTTGATCGGCTTGCCGTTCTTCCAGACGCGGTAGTCCAGATGAGGTCCCGTGGCCGTACCCGTGCTGCCGACATATCCGATCAGCTGCCCCTGGGTCACCCGGGTACCCCGGCTGATCCCCTTCGCATAGCCGTTCAGATGCAGGTAGCCGGTCGTAAATCCATTGTCATGCTTGATCTTGAGCGTGTTGCCGCCTCCGCCGCCCCAGCCCTTGAAGATGACCGTACCGTCGGCCACGGCGTGTACGGGCGTCCCCTTCGGGGCTGCGAAGTCAACTCCCGTATGGGCTCGGTAGACCTTGTGTACGGGATGCAGTCGCCGATAGCTGAATCCGGAGCTGATCCGCGTATATTTGAGCGGGGTGATCAACATCAGTTTCTTCAGACTGTTGCCGTCCTGATCCCAGTAGGCGATCTTGTTGCCCTGACGGAACGGGATGGCGTAGTAGGTCTTGCCTCCGTAGTTGAACTTGGCACCCCAGATGCGTCCGATTCCGGCCGAGAGGGTGTCGATGTAGCGCTCGTCGTAGATGACCGTGAAGTTGTCGCCCTTCTGGATTGAGAAGAAGCTGATGGTCGACTGGTAGATATCCTCCATCTCCGAGGCGAGGGCTGCCGGCATGCCGGCTCCGACGATCGCCTCCCAGAGGGAGGATTCGATGGTAGCCGTCTTCTTTTTGCGGTGGATTTGGTACTCACGCTCGCCCTTGGTGACTCTGATCGAGTCGTTGGCCAGACCGAAAACGACGTACTGGGACATGTTCTGTTCGTAGACCAGGTAGTCGACGTGGGGAGCGTTGATCGAGTCTTCGTGGATGAAGACCGTGTAGTTGTGGCCGGCCCGGATGTTGCGCAGCGGGAAGATCTCCCGCGAGGCCCGGTCGAGCTGGTCGATCTGCTGGGCCGACACGCCGTAGCGGTTCAGAATCTGTCCGAGGGTCTCCCCCTTGTCGATGACCAGCTGGTCGATTCGGTAGTCGTCGGCGTTGATGCCGTACATGAGATTGGGTTCCGCCTCTTCGATGTTCTCTTCGGCGCTCTTGTCCGTGCGGCCGCAGCTGACGGCGGCAAGGAGCAGCAGGGTGCACAATGCTGCGGTGAGTTTTAGTGGTCTGGTCATGGCGAAGTGTTGTCAGCAGGGGCGAACGTCGAGCGGGCTCGCCGTCGTATCCGCGTGCAGTTAGTCTTGGTTGTAAAGAGAACGAAGAACCTTCGGCAAAAGTGTGCGATCGGAGTCCGATCCCGCGAAGAGTGGTCCGTTTCTCGGAAAGAAAATCGTGGGGGCCTCGCCTTTTCGGATGGGATCCGAGGTCTGCATCCGGCTGTCGGGGCTCTCTCCTATCTTTACAAAGATACGAAAAGATGATGGGAAACGAAGAAAAACACGATGATTTTTTTCGCAAAAAAAATCATCGTTCGAGGTGCATCGGATGCTGAAATAGAGGGGGAACAGTCGTTCTATCTGTCGGAAGTTGCGCCCTTTGCGAATGAACTTTTACACCTTTTCTTTTGGATTTCACTCTATTGTTGCCTATCTTTGAAAAGCCGGATAAAGCCGGACCCGATTGAGAAATGGCAAGATCCTTTTTGCTTCCCATATCCTGTCTGTACAAGCTGGGGGTGATGTTTCGCCACCGGCTTTTCGACTGGGGAATCCTTAAGCAGGTGAAGTTCGATGTCCCGGTGATCTGTATCGGCAATATCACGGTCGGCGGCACGGGCAAGACCCCGATGGCCGAGATGATAATCGCCTACATGTCGCAGCGCCATCGCGTTGCTCTGATTTCAAGGGGCTACGGACGCCGTACGAAGGGCTATCTCGAGGTTACACCCGAGGCGCACTACCGCCAGGTGGGGGATGAACCGCTGCAGATCAAGCGCAAGTTCCCCGATACGGTGGTGGTCGTATGCGAGAAGCGGGTCGAGGGGATCCGACGCCTGCTGCAGGAGCATCCCGACATCAATCTGGTCATCATGGACGACGGTTTCCAGCACCGTTACGTGGAGCCGAAGGTGAACGTGGTGATGATCGATGCCACGCGCCCCGTGCAGCACGATCGCATGCTTCCGGCCGGTTCGCTGCGCGACACGCTTGACCAGCTGCACCGGGCCAACTATTTCGTGGTCACCAAGTGCCCGGAGAATATGGCTCCCATCGACCGGCGCATCCTGCGCAAGGTGTTGATCCAGGCCGCCTACCAGCGTGTCTATTTCACCCGTTTCGAGAGTTTCCGCCCGCAGCCGATCTTCCCCCGGGAGGTCGACCTCGAGTTGAACAACGGACAGGAGGTGATTGCGCTGTCGGGGGTGGGGAACCCCGGGCCCTTTGTCGAGGGCCTCAAGCGTGATTTTCGGGTGGTGGAGGATGTGCGCATGGACGACCATCACGTCTACAAGGTCCGGGACATCCATCTGCTGGGCGACCTGCTTCGGGCTCACCCGCAGGCGGTGGTGATCATGACCGAGAAGGATGCGGTCAAGCTGATCCATCCGGAGAAGATACCGGCAGAGGTGCGGCGTAGGCTGTACTACCTGCCGATCAATATTGCATTCATAGATGATTCGGAAACGGATTTTCTTCAAAAACTTGAGAACGATGTTAGAGCAGATTAAACAGACGGCGGCCTTTATTCAGGCCGAGACAGGGGACTTCCGTCCCGAAGTGGGCATCATTCTCGGTACGGGCCTGGGCAGCTTTGCCGACCGTATCGAGGTCAAATATTCGATCGATTACAAGAAAATTCCCAACTTCCCCGTTTCGACGGTCGAAGGACATAAGGGCAAACTGATTTTCGGCATGCTCGAGGGACACCGCGTGGTGGCGATGCAGGGACGTTTCCACTACTACGAGGGTTATACGATGCAGCAGGTGACCTTCCCGGTGCGGGTGCTCAAAC
>CAWUYY010000080.1:0-21340 GCA_963926835.1 Rikenellaceae bacterium
GTCAGGTAGATGGCGATCGGCGTGAGAATGAAACTCGAGAGCCACATGCCGTAGACGGCATCCCAGGTTCCCTCCTTGGCCATCTTCTCGCCCGTGATGCTGATGACGTAGTAGATGACGAAGAACCCGATCGAGATGACGATCGGCATGCCCAGTCCTCCCTTGCGGATGATGGCCCCGAGCGGGGCTCCGATCAGGAAGAAGATCATGATCGAGACGGGCAGCGAGAGTTTGCGGTGCCATTCGACCTTGTTGCGGTAGAGTTCTGTCAGCGCCCATTTGGCCTGCGTTTCGTCGAAGGTGAGCACCGATCGGGAGTTGCGGGCCTGAATGGCAGCCTGCCTCCAGATGCTCTCCTGCTGCCGGATGTCGAGTTGCGGCAGCGAGTCGAGCAGGTTGACCGCAGTCAGCCGACGCGGGGCCAGCGTATCTTTGGCGAAGATGCGCCCCTTGAGCAGCGGATCGTACGAACGGTTGGTGGCCGAATTGACCTGCAGCTCGAGCGTGTCGATTTCGTGCTGCAGCTCGGCGATGTTGCGCGTCTGGCTCATGTTGCTGAACTGATTCTCGTCCGATCGTTCCATTTTGAATCCCGAAATGGGGATATAGGCCTTTTGGGTATGGAATTTATTCCTTTTGAGAGTGCTCTGGCGATACCACTGGTTCGGGGTGCGGGCCTGCTCGTAGCTCTCCCCGTTGTAGAGGGTGACCACCAGAAAACGCTTGTCGTCCGAGATGCGGATATAGCCGGAGTCGGCAAGAGTTGTCGTCATATTACCCAGATTGCCCCCTTCGCCCCGGTTGTCGTAGATCAGTACTTCGTTCAGAAGACCCGTTTCGGGATCCTGGTGGCCGACACGGATACTGAGGTCGTCTATGCCGTTGAAGAAGAGTCCGTCCTTGAATTCGAGCGTCTGTTTCATTTGACGGATGTCGGCCATCGTCTGGTAGAACTTCTTGTTGGCGGCCGGGACCAGATCGTTGACGATGAAGAAACTGCCGATCGAGATCAGTCCGACGACGATGATCAGCGGCTTGATGATCTGGGGCAGCGACATGCCGGCAGACTTCATGGCCAGCAGTTCGTAGTTTTCACCCAGGTTGCCCATGGTCATGATGGCTGCAAGCAACGTTGCCAGCGGCAGGCCCATCGGAATCAGGTTGGCCATCGCGTAGCTCAGCAGTTCGATGATGATGCCCGCATCGAGACCCTTGCCCACCAGTTCGTCGATGTATCGCCACAGAAAGTTCATCATCAGCACGAACATGACGATGAAGAACGTGAGGATCATGGGTCCCAGATAGGACTTCAGCACGAGTTTGTGGATGGTTTTCATCGGCGCGAGGTCGTAGTTTCTCTGTTTTGGGGGCCGGTCGGGATCGTTTTACCCTCGCCCGAACGGCGTTTTTGGATGAGCAAAGTTAATAGTTTTACTATAATAAGCGTAAGAGTGAGGGTAAATATTATGGCCGCTCCGGGGGAAACTTCGTAGTTGTAGCTCAGGGCGAGCCCCACGAGGTTGCCGGCCACGGCGACAAGGGCCGCCGCGGGTGCGAGCGTGCGGTAGGATTTCGAGAAGGTGTTGACGATGGCGACCGGGATGGTGAGCAGCGAGATGAGCAGGACGATGCCCATGATGCGGATCGAGAGGACGATCGTGATGGCGATCATGGCCGACATGGCATAGGAGATGAAACGCACGGGAATCCCCTGGCTCTTGGCAAAGTCGCGGTCGAAGGCGACGTACATGATCGGCCGCAGCCAGAGCAGCGATCCGATGCCGATCAGCAGGGTGAGTGCGGCCAGTGCCCACACGTCCTCGCGGGTGACCGTCACGATGCTGCCGAACAGGTAGTTGGTCAGATCGCCGGCATAGCCCGGGCGCAGGCTCATGAAGAGCACGCCGAAGGCCATTCCCACCGACCAGATGATGCCGATGGCCGAATCTTCGCGGATGCGCCCCTTTTCATTGGCCCATTCGATCCCCAGCGCCGAAAGAATGGCGAAGATCATGGCTCCGAGGATCGGGTTCGATCCCAGATAGAAGGCGATGCCCAGTCCTCCGAACGAGGAGTGCGTGATGCCGCCGCTGAGGAAGACCAGCCGCCGCGAAACCACATAGGTGCCGATTACGCCGCACGTGATGCCCGACAGGATGCAGGCCCAGAAGGCGTAGTAGAGGTAGTTGTACCGGAATATGTCGACAAATAGTTCCATGAGGGTTTCGGATGCGCCCGTTCGGGTGGTGAGGGCCGTCTTTTCGTGCGCGCAGCAAATGTACGCTTTTTCCGGGAGCCGTCCAAGGAAAAAGAGTCCCGGTTGCAGTGAGGTGAGGGCAAAAATCCCCGATAATTTCGTAATCTGCCCCACTTTTTATAAATTCGCCGCATCGAATCGCCACGTAGCGAGCCGGAAAAACAGATCGTCGCATGCAGAAACGCAAAGTCAATTTTCATACGCTGGGGTGCAAACTCAACTTCTCGGAGAGCTCCACACTCGCCCGCGAGTTCGAGCAGGGGGGCTTCGAGCGGGTGCCGACCACCGAGCCGGCCGACATTGCCGTCATCAACAGCTGCTCGGTCACCGAGCACGCCGACAAGAAGTGCCGCAACCTGATCCGCAAGATCCTGCGCCGCAACCCCTCGACCATCGTGGTGGTGACGGGGTGCTATGCGCAGCTCAAACCCTACGAGATCGCCGCGATCGAGGGGGTCGATCTGGTGCTGAGCAACAACGACAAGGGCGATCTGTTCCGCCGCGTGACGGAGCTCGCCGGCAAGGGACGGGCGCAGGTTACGAGTTGCGATGTGGAGGAGTTGACCCGCTTCTTTGCCGCCTTTTCGAGCGGAGACCGCACCCGTGCCTTTCTGAAGGTGCAGGACGGCTGTGACTACAAATGTGCCTATTGCACGATCCACTACGCCCGCGGGGCGAGCCGCAACCTGCCGATTGCGACCCTGGTGGACGAGGCGCGCCAGATTGCCGCTGCGGGTCAGAAGGAGATCGTCATTACGGGGGTCAACACGGGGGATTTTGGCCGTACGACCGGCGAGCGTTTCATCGATCTGCTGCGTGCGTTGAACGAGGTCGAGGGGATCGAACGCTACCGCATATCGTCGATCGAACCGAATCTTTTAACCGATGAGATCATAGACTTTTGCGCCGATTCACCTAAATTCCAGCATCACTTCCACATTCCGCTCCAGAGCGGGTCGGACAGCGTGCTGGCCCGGATGCGCCGCCGCTACACGACTGCGCGGTTTGCCGAACGGATCGAGTCGGTGCGGCGCCGGATGCCCGACGCCTTCATCGGCATCGACGTGATCGTTGGATTTCCGGGCGAGAGCGAGGAGGATTTCCGTACGACCTGCGCGTTTCTGGAGCGGATCGCTCCGGCCTATCTGCACATCTTCCCCTTCTCGGAGCGGCCGGGGACACCGGCCGTCGATTTCCCCGACAAGGTGCAGTCGTCGGTGGCAACGCGGCGCGTGGAGGAGCTGGAGGCGTTGTGCCGCCGCCTGCACGGTGACTTTTGCCGCCGGGCCGGGGGAATGGCTGCCGAGGTGCTGTTCGAAAGCACGATGCGGGGCGGCATGATGTTCGGCTATACGGGCAACTACATCCGGGTCAAGGCCCCCTACGATCGCAGCCGGATCAATACGATTTGCCGGGTGCGGCTGGGTGAGATGGATGATTCTTGCGATCTGGTCGGTGAAATTGTCGATTAATTTTCTATCTTTGTAGATGAGTGGTCGGAGTTCGGAGCCTCATGGAGTGAACGGCCTGAGCCTGACCGCATGAAAACGGAACAGAATATGACGGGAATTCGAAAACGAATGGCAGTCGGCTTTCTGAGCATTGCCGGGCTGTTGTTTATTTCGGGCATGATCTCTTTCTTCGAGCTGAGCCATCTGAGCAACGATGCGGAGGAGATTCTGAAGACGAACCATCGCAACATGGAGTTGGCCCGGGAGATGCTCGACGCCACGCACGAGCAGAACATGGCCGTGATTCACATGGCGATTCTGGGAAATTACTCCTACGACAGCCTCTGTCGCGCCAACATGGTCCGCCTGCGGAGTACCGTTGCCACGGCCCAGAAGGAGATCCCCGACATGCCCCAGATCGATTCGCTGGTGGGGGCCATTTCGGATTTGCAGCTGTTGACCGACAACTTCCTGAACTACGACATGTTCAAGTTCGACATGATGAGCGGAGAGTTGTGGTACAATCAATATTATGAGAGGCAATACCGAAAGGTGATAGCCTCCATCCGGGACTACATGACCTCGACGCAGGGGTCGCTCGCGCCGCGCACCGAGATGTTGAACTGGAATGCCTACCGGGCCGTAACGCCCGTTTTGATCTCGCTGGCGGTGATGATCGCCATGGTGCTGCTGCTCTACTACTTTACGGAGATCTATTGCATCAAACCGATCGTGACGATGAATCGCAGCCTGGGGCAGCACCTGCTCTTCAAGGTGCCGTTTACGGTCAAGGCCGAGTGCAAGGACGAAATCCTCGAGTTGAAGGAGAAAATCGACTCCTTGATTGCCATGCAAAAGCAAACTAAACTGTAATGCAATGAGGGTCAATGTAATATTGCGCTATGTGGGGATGGTAATGCTGTTGCTGTCGACTTTTATGTTCGTCTCGGCAGGCATCTCCTTCCTGAACCACATGGACTCGGCCTTCTATCCCCTGCTGCTCTCCTCGCTGCTGACGGCCCTGTTGGGCGGCTTCCCGCTGATCTTTGTCGAGAAGCAGGAGCGCATCACCAGTAAGGAGGGGTTCTGCATCGTCGTCGGTTCGTGGTTGCTCGCTTGTGTGGTCGGAATGTTCCCCTATCTGATTTGGGGCGGAGAGTTCAGTGTAATCAACGCCTGGTTCGAGAGTGTTTCGGGTTTCACGACCACCGGCTCGTCGATCTTGCAGGATGTCGAGGCCCTGCCAAAAGGCCTGATGTTCTGGCGGATGTCCTCGACCTGGGTCGGAGGTATGGGTGTCGTGATGTTTGCCCTGGTCATCCTGCCGGCACTCGGATCGAGCAAGATGATGCTTTCGAGTGTGGAGATGTCGCCCCTGGCCAAAGACAATTACCGCTATCGGGCGCAGATGATCGTTCGAATTCTGTTGGTCGTTTATGTCGGGTTGACCGTGGTCTTTACTTTGCTGCTCCGATTGGCTGATATGAGTTGGTTCGATGCGCTTTGCCACTCGATGTCGGCTTGTGCTACCAGCGGATTCGGTACGAAGAATGCGAGTGTGGCTTTTTATGATAGCGCGGCAATCGATACGATTCTGATTTTCGCCATGGCCATTGCCGGTCTTCACTTCGGTATGATCTACGCGACGGTGACCGGAAAGGCCAACAACGTCTTCCGCTCGGAGGTGGTTCGCTTCTACGCGGCGATGCTGCTTGGCGGAAGTCTGCTGATCGCCTTCAGTCTCTTTTTCGCGGATATCTATCCGTCGTTCCTGTCGGCGTTCCGTCATGCGACCTTCCAGTTCGTGTCGGTAACGACCACGACCGGTTTTGCAACGGCCGACAGCAATCTGTGGCCTGCCTTCGCCATCGTGCTTCTGATGTTCGGCTCCTTGATTTGCGGCTGTGCCGGTTCTACGGCCGGCGGTATCAAGGTGAACCGCCTGCTGATGGCCGTTAAACTGTTTTATGCCCGCATGAAACAGCAGCAGCATCCAAGTGCCGTGATCCGTATCCGCATGGATGGGATCATCCAGGAGTCCGACACGCTGCATACGGTTACGCTGTTCATCTTTATATATCTGATGCTGATCCTCATCGGCACCCTGCTGCTGACCTTCTTCGGCGTTGATCTGATGTCCAGTTTTTCGGGAAGTATCGCCTCGATCGGCAACGTCGGCCCGGGATTTGGAGAGGTGGGATCGATGGACAACTACAGCGCCATGCCGGCTGCCGCGAAGTTCGTGCTTACGATGTTGATGCTTCTCGGACGTCTGGAGATCTTCGGATTGCTGCAGTTCCTGTTAATCAAATGGTGGAAATAATGATACGCAACCTATTCATAACGATTGCCTTGATTGCTGCAATCGGGGCATCCGCATCGGAGAATCAACTCCGGCGCGGCATTCCGCCGCTGAAGGCGAACCAGGAGTATGCAACGCTGCTCGAACAGGAGGAGGAGTTGCAGTCGCGTGTGGTCTCGCTGCAGCTGCAGGTTGACAAATTGCGCGCACAGCTTCGCGAAAATCGGGGCAGTCAGCAGCAGTATGCCGACCAGATCCTGACGATGGAGAGCGAACTGCTCTCGCTGCAGGGGGAGCGGACCCGGATCGGCAACCGGATCACCGCCCTCGAGCAGGCTTGGCTGGCCGAGCATCCCGATTATGTCGAGGTGGCGACGGAGAGTCGGGGCGAGCAGGTCGTGCAGATGCCTGCCCGGCAGCAGACTCCCAACCTGGTTTACAACGCCTGCTTCGAGGAGTATCTCGAGCCGGCCGATTACCGTGCGCTGCTGAAGGCTCAGCAGGGCGAGATGACCGCGGCCGAACAGGCCGGACGCATTGTGGCCGATTACGGCGTGTTGTCGGAATTGAAGTTCCGTTACGATACGGTGCGCACGGAGCAGACCGCCTATGAGTTGCTCTCGAGCTATCGGGCCGCGGAGGCTGCGATGCGTCAGCATCAGGATTCGCTCGTGCGGCTGTGGAACGAGGTGTACGACAATAAAACCTATGCCTACAACTACGTGCTCGACCGGTTGAACCGTGAGGATCTGTTGATCCGTCAGGAAGAGGCGATGGAGACGGCCCGCCAGAAGGTGGCGGCCGCCCAGCGGGAGGATTGGCTGGAGGGGCTGCCCGACTACTGCATCCGCAAGCGGCAGCTGACCTCGTTCGAGCAGGAGATGGCCCGTCTGCTGGGGCTGACCCAAGCCTTGGATTCACTGCAGCGGGTGGCGCTTCTGTTGGAGCAGATCGACTACCGGCTCCCCCGCCCCGTACTGACCGAACGCTACTTCCTCGACTACGAGCCGCTGGAGTTCACGACTACGCGACGCTATTCGTCCCGGAATCCGATCCCCGACTGTCCGATCTATGAACATGGTGTCATATACCGCCTGCTGTTGGGACAGTACAAATACAAGCAGGATCCGTCGATCTTCCGTAATGCGGTGCCGCTCTATGTGGAGAAGACCCCCGAATCGCGCTATCGCTACTTTGCCGGAGGCTTTGCGACCAAGGCCGAGGCGGTCGAGGCGCAGGAGCTGGCCCGTGAGCGGGGATTCCGCAATCCGGTGATCGTTGTCTGGTACGACGGCGAGTATGTCGATCTGTCGAAGAGTCCCGAGGCTGGGGCTTCGGCCTACAAGATTCAGATCTCCGGAGCACAGACGCTTCCGGCGGCCGTGCGGGAGACGGTCGATCGGATGGCCCCCGGATTGGGGCTTTCACGCGCGGGTGCGGACTTCATCGTGGGACGTTTCGACAACAAGACGGCGGCCGAACAGGTGGCCGAGGCCATCCGGTCGGTTGACGGAAATCTGACGGTCGAGGTGATGGAGATTGTCGAATAATCCCGTTTTTTTCGTATCTTTATCACAAGCAAACTTTTGAGCGTTATGTTTCTTATTATTCTGTTGATCTTTTTCGGCCTGCTGTTTCTGGTGGCCGAGCTCGTCCTGCTGCCCGGGGTGTCGGTCGGCGCCATTCTGGCCCTGCTCAGCTACGGAGGGGCCATCTATATCTCGTTCAAGGATTTCGGTCCGGTGACCGGTGGCGTCGTTATCGCGGCCATTCTGTTGCTTTCGTTGATTGCAACCATCATTTCGCTGCGGACCAAGACCTGGGAGCGCTTCTCGCTGCGGCAGAAGATCACTTCGTCGAGCATGCCCGAACCGGTGCGGGAGGGGGTGAAGATCGGCGATACGGGCACGACCCTCTCGCGGCTGGCTCCGATGGGCAAGGTCGAGATCGACGGACGCATCTTCGAGGCGAAGTCGCTGGGCGACTACGTCGATCCGCGACAGCCGGTCGAGGTGGTTGGATTCGAGAACTTCAACATCGTTGTCAAAAAGAAATAAGTATTCACTCCCAAAAACAAGTAGATAAAACATGGAAATCGGTATTATCGCGCTGATAGTTTTCGTATCGTTAGTCGCCATCTGGCTCATTTTTTACTTCATCCCGATCGGCCTGTGGTTCTCGGCCCTCGTTTCGGGCGTCCGCATCAGCCTGCTGCAGCTGATCCTGATGCGCTGGCGGAAGGTTCCCCCCTCGACGATCGTCTCCTCGATGATCGAAAGTACGAAGGCGGGTCTTGAGTTGAACCCCAACGAGCTGGAGGCCCACTATCTGGCGGGCGGTAACGTGACCAACGTGGTGCATGCGCTCGTCTCGGCCCAGAAGGCGAACATCATGCTCGATTTCAAGATGGCGACGGCCATCGACTTGGCAGGCCGCGACGTGTTCGAGGCGGTGCAGATGTCGGTCAACCCGAAGGTGATCAATACGCCGCCGGTGGCTGCCGTAGCCAAGGACGGTATCCAGTTGATCGCCAAGGCGCGTGTTACGGTGCGTGCCAACATCAAACAGCTGGTCGGAGGTGCCGGTGAGGAGACCGTGCTGGCGCGTGTGGGCGAAGGAATCGTCTCGTCGATCGGTTCGGCCGACTCGCACAAGATCGTGCTGGAGAATCCCGACTCCATCTCACGCGTCGTACTGGAGAAGGGACTCGACGCCGGTACGGCTTTCGAGATCCTGTCGATCGATATCGCGGATATCGACGTGGGCAAGAACATCGGTGCTCAGCTGCAGATGGATCAGGCCGAGGCGGACAAGAACATTGCCCAGGCCAAGGCCGAGGAGCGTCGTGCAATGGCCGTTGCGCTCGAGCAGGAGAACAAGGCAAAGGCGCAGGATGCGCGCGCCAAGGTGATTCTGGCCGAGGCGGAGGTGCCGCTGGCCATGGCTGAGGCTTTCCGTAACGGCAATCTCGGCGTGATGGACTACTACAAAATGAAGAACATCATGGCCGATACGACGATGCGCGAAACAATCGCCCGTCCGGAGAAGAAATAGTTCGATTCTTGTAAAACGAAGCGGGCTCCGAGCGTTATGTTCGGGGCCCGCTTCGTTTTGCAGGGATTCCGGTTCAGGCAGCAAACGACCTTCCCGGCATGGAGCCCCCTGGCGTGCAGCACGGCCCGAGGCGGTTGCGGGGAGGATTGACTCTTCAATTTTGGGGCCCGGCCGGAAAAACTTGCGGTGAAGTTGCGGTTTATGAATCGCTTTGCGTATCTTTGCTGACAGGAGCAATCGGAGGGGGCTTTGAGTTTCTCGATGGAGAGTATGACAACTACCCTTTCACCCTTCCGAGCTCCTTAGTTGAAGTTTAGAAACGAAAATTTTTGTATGAAAAAGTATTTGTTCGGAATCTTGTGCTTGTGTACGATCGTTGCAGCAGGACTCGTCACCTCCTGCAACAAGGCCGCCGAGCCGATTGGAACCTTTACGCTGGACAGCGACGTATGTCTGGTGCGGGACTACGGTCTGAATGCCTCGGTAGGATTTACGGCGGTCAACATTGTCGAGGTGGCCGTCTCGGATGTCTCGCTGCCGGGGCGTTGGTCGGCGGTGGCCGACCTGGCTACGCGGACCGTGCTGGTGACCGCACCGACCAAACCCACGACTGACGAGGAGGAGTACGATACGGATCTGGAGGGTACGATCACGATCGTCGGACAGGATGCCAACGGATTCTCCCACACGGTGCAGTTGTATGTGGCTATCGGTGAGAGTTTCGATTTCACGCAGGCGCCGGCGAACTGCTACATCGCCAACCGGGCTAACGCCCTTTATGCTTTTGATGGAACGCGCAGGGGAGAGCGCGGTGAGACGATCCCGACCGAAAAGGTCGAGGTTATCTGGACGAGCTCCCAGTATCTGGTGCAGTATCTGACTTTTGAAAACGGCGTTGTTTCGTTCTTCGTGGCCGGTGACGATCAGGGCAAACTGATCGAGAGCAACGTCCTCTTTGCCGCTTACGATTCCGAGGGGGATATTATCTGGACGTGGCACCTGTGGGTGACCGATTACGACCCCTCGACCCAGTTCGTGACCGCCGCATCGGGCGATGTCTTCATGACCCGGAATCTGGGGGCCGGAGCCAGCGCCGGCGGTACGCAGGAGCAGATTCTCGCCTCCTACGGTCTGTATTATCAGTGGGGACGTTTGACTCCGTTTATCGGTCCGGCCTATTATAATTGTGCGTCGGAGGCAGATCATGTGATGTACAGCTATTCGGGACGCCGCACCTATCTGGAGTATCTGGAGAACTCGCCGCAGGTGGGGACGATTGAATTTGCCATTGCCAACCCGATGAGCTTTATTCTCGGCACGGAGGAGAGCGGATACGACTGGCTCTATGCCGGAGCTGACAACGCATTGTGGGGGGCGGAGAAGAGCGATTACGACCCCTGCCCGCGCGGCTGGAAGGTCCCCGATCGCGATGCTTTCGCTGACTTTACGATTGCGGACAACCATTCGGCCGAGATGACCGGAAGTCTGCGCGAGGCGTACGGATGGAACCTCACGGACGGGACGCTTTCGTCGTTCTTCCACGCCGGAGGTCGCCGCAGTGCGCTGCTGGGTGGTATTCAGAACCTGAACAACAACGAGAACCCGCAGCCCTGGAGCGGATTCTACTGGACCAACGGCGCATCGACCTCCGATCGCAACGCTTCGGCCCTGCATTTCAACCTCAATACGGAGGATGCCTCACTCAGCGAGTTCGGTCCCGAGGTGGCCTATCCGCGTGCCAATGGATTCAATGTCCGCTGTGTCAAGGTGCAATAGAAAAAGTTACTTTGCGGAAGATACAAAAAAGGATGGCTTCGAAAAGCCATCCTTTTTTGTTTGCTTTGAGACCTCTCAGGATTTCTGTCTCTTGTTGTCGAGCCATTTGACCCCCTCCTGCGTAGCGACGCCTCGCAGCAGTGCCCAACCGAAAGCCTCCATTTCGCGACGGGTGGAGCCCTCCATATACATGTGGAAGAGAATCGTCATCAGCCGGGTGGCAAAGCGCTGGCAGTCGACCTCCGCTAACAATGTTCCGTCCGTAATGCAGTTGTTGAGCAGCTGTGAGAAGGCATCGATCCAGATTTTGCGTCCCTTTTCATGGATGTCGGCGTAGATCTCCTTGCGTTGCAGTTCCTGCAGGGAGGAGCTGTTGATATACCAGAGATTCGCGATGAATTCATTGATCAACGCTTGTGTCTGTTCAAGCGATACACCCGGTTTATAGACTAAAAAGTCCGCGATGCGGGCTTTTTGTTTCTCCCGCATGGCCGCCCAACACTGTTCGACCAACGCGTCCTTGTCGTTGAACAGCTCGTAGAGCGTCCGCTTGGATATCTCCAACGTTTGCGCGATCTCGTCCACCCGGACGGCCCGAAGGCCGTTCCGGAGGATAAGATCCCACGTCGTGCGGATGATCTCTTCTCGAGTCACTCTGCGTTTCATAGTGCGTTGTTATTTTGCCTCGGTTTCAGCTTCAGGGGTATCCATATCACGACCTCCGCCCAATGCATGATAGAGATCTACGATGGCCTGAACCTCATCGAAGCGGTTGCTTACCTGAGTCAGCTGAGCCGACAGGAGCGTTTGCTGTGCCGTCAGGACCTCCAGATAGGTCGTGCTGCCATGGCGCATGAGCAGCTGCGTACTCTCGACTGCGGTCTCGAGCGAGGCGACCTGCATGGCCTGGTAGTCGGCCTTGGCACGTGCCGCCTGGGCTTTGGCCAGGGCGTTGTTTACCTCGCCGCCGGCGTTGAGCAGCGTCTGCTGGAAACTCAACAGGGCCTCCTGCTGCTGTGCCTTGGCGATCTTGAGCTGGGCGCGATTCTGTCCGGCATTGAAGATCGGCTGCGTGAGTGAGGCAGCCGCCTGGAGCAGCAGTTTGCCCGGGTTTTCAATGATTGCTCCGCCGTTGTTGGTCCATCCGACCAGACCGCTCAAGCTGAGGGAGGGATAGAGGGCCGAACGGGCTGCTGCCGTGGTGTAGTAGGCTTGAACCAGCGAATATTCGGCGCTCTTGACATCCGGACGGTTCGAAAGCATCTGAAGGGGTACACCCACGATCAACTCCTCGGGAAGCACCTGGTTCTCGAGCCGGCCGCGCTCGAAGCTGTGGGGAGCCTCCCCCAGCAGAGCGGCCAGCGTGTTCTCCGTTTCGCGGATCTGGTAGCGCAGGTCGTACAGCGAGGCCTCGATCGAATAGTAGCTGGCTTCGGTCTGAGCCACGCCGGCGGCATTGGTCATGCCGGCATCCATCATGGCCCGCATCGTGTTGACACTCTCCTCCCACTTCTCGGCCGTCTCGAGCGAGATGTTGTACTGCGCATCGAGCATCAGAAGCGTGTAGTAGAGATTGGCTACCGATGCGATCAACTGGGTCTGCACCGCCTGCCGGTACTCCTCGCTTTGTGCGTAGAGGGCCTTCGCGCGACGTTTGTTGTTGGTCATGCGGCCGAAAATGTCGATCTCCCAGCTGGCATTGACCGGTACGCTGTAGGTCCACGTGGCTTTCGCGTTGTCGAAACTGCTTACCCCGCCGTTCGGTGCGAAGTTGAATGAGGGAAGGTAGGCCAGACGGGCTGACTTCAGCGTCGCCTCGGCCTCCATTACGCGCCAGTAGGCCGACTGCAGGTCGGTATTGTTCTCCAGTGCTGTCTCGATCAATCCCTGCAGGTAGGGGTCGGTGAACATCTCCTGCCAGCGAATGTTGCCCAGCGTCATCGTATCGGCGGTCTCGATATCGCCGTAGAGTCCGTCGGTATTGATCTCCTCGGGACGCGTGTAGGGCTTGTAGATGCCGCAGCCGGTCATGGCGGCTGCGGCCAGTATGATGATTAACTTTTTCATAATTCGTTTCTTCTCTTCTACTTATCTGCTTCGTCCGATTTCTTGTTCTTGCTGTCCTCGATTTCGGCCTCGATCATCCAGTCGTTGTGCTCGGCGAACTGAACGGGTTTGAGTTTCTCCTGCAGGTGCTGGAAGATGATGAAGAGTGAAGGTACGAGGAACAACAGGGCCAGCGTACCGACGATCATACCACCGACAACACCCGAACCGAGAGTCGAGTTACCGTTGGCACCCACACCGGTTGCGATAACCAGCGGGATCATACCGAAGACGCACGTAAGGACGGTCATCAGGATAGGACGCAGACGGGCTTTGGCAGCCGAGAAGGCGGCCTGCGAGAGGCTCATGCCCATCTTGCGGCGGTCGGCAGCGTACTCGGTGATCAGGATGGCGGTCTTCGACAACAGACCGATGATCATGATCAGACCCGTTTGCAGATAGATGTTGTTCTCCTGTCCGATGAGTTTCACGAGCAGGAACGATCCCAACAGACCGCACGGTACGGCCAGAATGACGGCGAACGGAATGAGGAAGCTCTCGTAGAGGGCGCTCAGGATCAGGTAGATCAGGATCAGACAGATACCGAAAATGATTGCCGTGTTATTGGTCGTCTGGCTCTCCTCGCGGGTGATACCGCCGAATTCGTAGCCATAGCCCTTCGGAAGAACCTGGTCGGCAACCTCCCGGATCGCCTTGATCGCATCACCGGTCGAATAACCGTCGGCGACAGTACCGTTGATGGCAATACAGTTGTACATGTTGAATCGGCTCAACACCTCCGAACCGTATACCTTGGTCAGCTGGACGAACTGTCCGAGGGGAGCCATCTCGCCGCTGCTCGTGCGCACGAAGGCGTTGTTGAGCGATTCGGTGTCGAGACGGTATTTCGGATCGGCCTGCAACATTACACGGTACACTTTCGAGAACCGGTTGATGTTCGATACGTACTGACCTCCGTAGTAACCCGACAGCGTGGAGAGAATCTCGGTCGGCGAAACTCCGGCCCGTTTTGCCTTGGCTGCGTCGACGTCGACCATGTACTGCGGGAAGTTGATGTTGAAGGTCGAATAGGCCATCTGAATCTCCGGCCGCTGGTTCAGGGCGGCAATGTACTGCAGGTAGATGTTGTAGAAGTCGGTAATGTCTCCTCCGGCACGGTCCTGCAGATACATCTCGAAACCGGTCGAGGTACCGTAACCGGTGATCATCGGCGGCGCTACGGCGAAGATCTGTGCATCCTTGATGTCGGCCGTGATGGCATAGATCCGTCCGATGACGGCGTTGACGGCATCGGCCTTGTCCGGACGCTCCGACCAGTCTTTCAGCTTGACGATACACATACCGTAGGTGTTACCCTGACCGGCGATCATACCGTAACCGGCTACCTGCTGGAAGCTGCGGATCTGCGGGATGGTCATCAGTCGTTTTCCGATCTCGACCATCACCTTGTTCGTCTCGGAGAGCGAGCTGCCGGGGGCGGTCGTCACGTTGATCATGATCGTACCCTGGTCCTCATCGGGAACCAGACCGGTCTTGGTGTTGTTCATCAGCACGACGAGGGCAACCATCGAAAGACCCAGTGTCACCCACGTGAGCCATTTGTGCTTGATGAATACCATCACACCGCGCTGGTACTTCTTGAGTACGGCGCTGAAGGCCGTGTTGTAGGCCTTGCGGAAACGGGCTGCGAAGTTGTTCTTCACGTTACCCTCCTCATCCACATAGGGCTTCAGAAGCAGGGCACAGAGGGCCGGCGAAAGGGTCAGTGCGTTGATGGCCGAAATACCGACGGCCACGGCCATCGTGATACCGAATTGTGTATAGAAGGTACCGGACGTTCCGCCCATCATCGACACGGGGATAAATACGGCCATGAAGACCAGCGTCGAGGTGATGATGGCCGAGGTGATACCGCCCATGGCATCGACGGTGGCCAGGTAGGAGGATTTGTAGCCAGCGTCGAATCGGGCCTGAACGGCCTCGACGACGATGATGGCATCATCGACCACCGTACCGATGGCGAGCACCAGTGCGAAAAGGGTCAGCAGGTTGATCGAGAATCCGGCCAGCGAGAGGAAGGCAAACGTACCGACCAGCGAGACGATGATCGAGACGGCGGGGATCAGGGTCGAGCGAATATCCTGCAGGAAGACGTATACGACCAGCACGACCAGGATGATGGCCTCGATCAGGGTCTTGATCACCTCGTGGATCGAGGCGTAGAGGTAGTCGTTCACACTCATCAGCGGCTGAATCTCGACACCTTTGGGCAGATCCTGCTTGATCTGGTCGAGCAGCGCGTTGATCTCCTCGACGGTTTGCGTAGCGTTCGTACCGGCCGTCTGGAAGATCATCGCGGCAACGCCGGGGTGACCCTTCACGGAGCCGTAGTATGCGTAGGACTCCTTGCCCAGCTCGATGTCGGCCACATCCTTCAGACGGAGCACCTGCCCGTCCGGGGTGGCGCGGATAACGATCTCGCCGAACTCCTCGGGGGTCGACTTACGTCCGCGGTATTTCATCGTGTACTGGAACGTGTTGTCGGAGTTTTCGCCCAGCGTACCGGCGGCCGACTCGATGTTCTGCTCGGCCAGGGCTGCTGTGATGTCGGAGGGGACCAGCTTGTACTGGGCCATCACGTCCGGCTTCATCCAGATTCGCATCGAGTAGTCGGCACCCATGGCGACGAACTCACCCACGCCCTGGATACGAAGTACCTGCGGCTCGATGTTGATGCTCATGTAGTTGGCCAGGAAGGTCTCGTCGTAGGAGTCGTCCGGGCTGTAGAGCGTGAAGACCATCAGCATCGAAGACTGACGCTTCATGGTGGTTACACCGATCTGGGTAACCTCTGCAGGCAGTGAACCGGTGGCCGTGGCGACCTTGTTCTGCACGTTCACGGCAGCCATGTCGGGGTCGGTTCCCTGTTTGAAATAGATGGTGATGGAGCCGCTGCCGGCGTTCGAGGCGTCGGACTTCATGTACATCATGTTTTCCACGCCGTTGATTGCCTCCTCGAGCGGTACGATCACACTCTTCTGAATGGTCTCGGCACTGGCGCCCGGGTAGCTGGCACGCACCATGACAGTCGGAGGTGCAATGTCCGGATATTGCTCGACCGGCAGCGTGGCCAGGCCGATGATACCGCCCAGGACGATTACGATGGAGATGACCGCCGCCAATACCGGGCGGTCGATAAAATGTTTTAGTGTCATATTGCTACTTCTCTTCGTTTACAGGTTGTTCTGCGGGGGTCTCTGTCGTGGCGGATCCCTTTGCCTTGATCGGAGTTCCCTCACGCATGAGGCCGACACCCTCGGTGACGATCACGTCGCCCGGAACCAGTCCCGAGGTGACGATGTACTGCTGTCCGTCGCTCTGCGGCGCTACGGTGATCATTTGCGAGGAGGCCTTGCCGTCGATCACCTTGTAGGCGTATTTCTTGTCCTGCAGCTCATAGGTGGCAGCCTGGGGAATGGCCACGACGTCCTTGTAGGTGTGGGGCATCAGGATGTTGCCCGAACTGCCGCTGTGGAGCAGACGGCCCGGATTGGGGAATACGGCGCGAAGCTGGGTGGTGCCGGTCGAGGTGTCGATCACACCGCTGATCGATTCGACTCGGCCCGGTTTGTCATACATCGTACCGTCGTTGAGCTGCAGCTGCACGTCGGGCAGTGCGGCGATCGCCTTGTCCATCGAACCGAACTGACGGGTGAGATCCAGCAACTGGTTCTCGGTAAGCGAGAAGTATACGTACATCTCCGAGTTGTCCGAGATGGTGGTCAGCGGCTGGGGAATCGAGGCGCTGACCAGCGCGCCCACACGATACGGGAGCACGCCTACCACACCGTCGGAAGGGCTCTTTACCTCCGTGTAGGAGAGGTTGTTGGCTGCATTGACACGCTGAGCCTCGGCCTGGGCCAGTGCGGCCTGAGCCGTGAGCAGGTTGTTCTCGGCCGTCTGCAGATCGAATTGCGAGATGACGTTTTTAGCGAAAAGTTCCTTCTTGCTGTCGAAAGTGAGCTGAGCGGTTGCCACGCTTGCCTCGGCCGAGGCTACGTTGGCCTCTGCCGTACGCAGAGCCGCCTTGTAGGGAACCTGGTCGATGATGAACAGCAGCTGCCCCTTGTGAACAAGTTCACCCTCGGAGACGCACAGCTTGGAGATGGTGCCCGATACCTGCGGATAGATTTCGATGTCCTGACGACCGCGGATGGTGGCCGAGTGGGTGCTCGGAATGGTGATGTCGGTTGTCGTGATCTCGAGTACGGCGTACTCCGCCGCTCCGCTCGGTGCGGGAGCCTTGCCGCAAGATATGGCTACGGCCATGTAACCCCCGATCAGGGCTGCCTGAATGAATCTCTGTTTCATAATTTTCATGTTGATGATTTATTGTTTGTTTGATTTATTCCGATTTTTCCCCCGAAAAAACTTTTTTCTCTGCAAAAGTACCGCAAATATCTACCTTAAAATATCTTTCTTAAGAACAATGTTGGTACTTTTCGGCACAAATAAAATATGTTCATTATGTATACTAAGATGGCTTTCTTTCCGTTTGTTCTGAAAAAGAATTATCTGAATGAGTTTGGTAAATCCATTCGTAGTATCTGATAAAGAGCCGTTTGCAATTGGAAGGTCCGATTTGGCTTTTTTCCGGAATCAGTCGCGTCGCTGTGCGGCCGGTCTTGTTCTGTTTTGTGAGAGTGGCACGGCTGACATGACAATCAATCTCCGGCGAGGTATTTTGGGACCGAATACGGTTGTGCTGACTCTGCCGGGAACGACCTTGATGTTGGAGAATGTTTCGTCGGATCTGAAAATCAGCTTCGCCGCCTTTTCGTCCGAGTTGATCGGAGAGGCCGGATTCCGTTTGGGCCCCTCGTTTTTCGGCTATCTGAGCGCCAATCCGTTTATGATGGTGGATGACAAGGTGGCCGAAGGAATCTGTGGATGGTTTAAAAGCATGATGTACACCTATCAGGATCATGAGAATATTTTCCGGAGGACGATCGTGAAGAACCGTCTGCAGAACATTCTGCTGGAGATGTACGACAAGATACAGAGGCGTGCCAAGAGCCAGGGACCCACTTCGACCAATCGTCAGTCGGAGTTGTTTCACAAGTTCCTCTCGTTGATTCACGAAAACTGCACCGAACAGCGCGAAGTGGCTTTTTATGCCGACAAGCTCTGTATCTCGACCCGTTACCTCTCGGCGATAGCCCGCAAGATGGCCTCCCTGTCGGCCAAGGAGTTGATCGACCGCATTGTGGTCATGGAGATCAAGATTCTGCTGCAGAACACTACCCTGCCCGTGCAGGAGATCTCCTACAAGATGCACTTCCCGGATCAGTCCTATCTGGGACGCTACTTCAAGAAGCACACCGGAATCTCTCCGACAATTTTCCGGCAGCGAAATCAGTAAAGGTGCGTGCCTTGCGCAGCGGTGCCGATCAAGGAAAAGGGAGTCCGACCAAGAAACGGACTCCCCTTTTTTTGCTGTTTGTAGCTGAAACGATATTTTCAATTGTTTCAGTTGCCGATTTCGCTCAGTTCGAGCCAGCGCATCGTCTTCTGGTCGATCAGTTCGATCAGCTCGCCGACACGCTGCGAGGCTGCCGTCAGCTCGTCGAACGAGAGCGTTCCGGAGTTGAGCCCCTGCTCGAGTTCCGATTTTTCTCTCTCGAGTTCAGGGATCTCCTTGTCAAGCGCCTCCAGCTCGCGTTTCTCCTGGAAGGTGAGTTTGCGGACGGAGTTTTTCCGGGGTGCAGGCGCTGTCGGGGCTGCTTTGCTCCGCTCCTGTGCCGCTGCAGCCTGTTTGGCCGCCTCGTATGCGTGCTTCCATTCGATATAGTCCGAGTAGTTGCCTGGAAATTCCCGCACGTCGCCGTTGCCGCAGAAGACCAGCAGGTGTTCGGCCACCTTGTCCACGAAATAGCGGTCGTGCGACACGACGATCACACACCCTTTGAATGCCTGCAGGTACTCCTCCAGCACGCCGAGCGTGACGATGTCCAGGTCGTTGGTGGGCTCGTCCAGCACGAGAAAGTTCGGGTTCTGCATCAGAATGGTACAGAGATAGAGCCGTTTGCGTTCGCCGCCGCTCAGCCGGGAGACGAATCCGTACTGCGTCTCGGGCGGGAAGAGAAAATATTGCAGAAATTGCGAGGCACTCATCTTCCGACCGTCGCTCAGATGGATCTCGTGGGCAATGTCGGTTACGATGTCGATCACCTTCTTTTCAGGGTCGAATTCGAGTCCCTGCTGGCTGTAGTAGCCGAACCGCACACTCTCGCCCACTTCGATTGTTCCGCTGTCCGGGCGTTCGAGCCCTGTGAGCAGTTTCAGGAAGGTGGTTTTGCCACAGCCGTTGTCACCCACAATGCCGAGTTTGTCGTAACGGGCGAAGTTGTAGTTGAAGTGGTCGAGGATTTTCAGCGGTCCGAAACTTTTGCAGACCTCCTTCATCTCGAAAATCTTCGTGCCGATGCGCGTTGCCTTCACGTCGAGGCGCAGGGTGCTCGGCGTGCGGGTGCTGCGCAGACGCTCCTCCAGCTCGTGGAACGAGTCGATACGCGATTTGGCCTTGGTGGCCCGAGCCTGCGGCTGGCGGCGCATCCACTCCAGTTCGCGCCGGTAGAGGTTGCGGGCGCTTTCGCGCTGGGCCGCGTCGGCCTCGGCACGCTCCTCCTTCTTTTCAATATAATAGGAGTAGTTCCCCTTGTAGAGGGTAATTTCACGGTTGTCTATTTCGAGGATCTCGTTGCAGACGCGATCCAGAAAGTAGCGGTCGTGGGTCACCATCAGCAGCGCTGCCTTGCTCGTGGTCAGATACTGCTCGAGCCATTCGGTCATGTCGGTGTCCAGGTGGTTGGTCGGCTCGTCCAGGATCAGCAGATCCGCTTCGTTGATCAGCACGTTGGCCAGTGCCACCCGTTTGAGCTGTCCGCCGGACAACTGCCCTATCTTGCGGTTGAAGTCGTTGATCTTGAGTCGGGAAAGAATTTCCTTGGCGCGTTGTTCGTAGTCCCACGCCCCGAGTGCATCCATGCGGGTCATCGCCTCCTGGATCGCCTCGGGATTGGCTTTGGCGACGGCCTGCTCGTAGGCGGCAATCGCCTTCAGCGCCGGGGTGTCGGAGTGGAAGCAGGCCTCCAGAACGGTCAGCTCCTTCGGGAAACTGGGACTCTGTTCCAGATAGCCGATGCGCAGGTCACGGCGCGTGGTGATGGTGCCGCTGTCGGGCGTATCCGCTCCGGCCAGAATGCCGAGCAGCGTGCTCTTGCCCGATCCGTTGCGTCCGATGAGAGCCACGCGCTGCCCCTCGCCTACCGAAAAGGAGATGTCGTGAAAGAGAACCAGGTCGCCGAACGACTTGGTCAGGTTTTCTACTTGCAGGTAACAGATCATACGGGAAACTCCGTTTTATAGGGCCAGTCGCTCGGGACGCTCCGTGAGCAGCCGGTTGTATTCGTCCAGAATCTCATGCATGATCTCATCCACAGGCAGCTCCTCGCGGAAGAGCGAGGCTACCTGCCCGATTTCGAGCTCTCCGGCCTCGAGGTCGCCCTCGAAGATACCGAGTTTGGCCCGTCCGCGTCCCAGCAGCTCGCGCAGCTCATCGACCGAGGCGCCCCGGTTTTCGGCCTCCTCGACAGCCTGGAAGAAGGCCCCCTTGGCCAGTCGGGTCGGCGAGATTTTCTTCAGCATCAGTTTGGTCTCACCCTCTTCGAGCGACAGGCAGTGGCGTTTGAAGTTCTCGTGGGCGGAACTTTCGGCGGCCAGCGCAAAGCGGGTTCCGATCTGCACCCCCTCGGCTCCGAGGGTCATGGCAGCCAGCATGCCGGCGCCCGTTGCGATGCCTCCGGCTGCAATCAGCGGCAGCGAGGTGGCACGCCGTACGGCGGGAATCAGGCAGAGCGTCGTTGTCTCCTCGCGACCGTCGTGACCGCCCGCCTCGAACCCTTCGGCCACCACCGCATCGACGCCGGCCTCTTCGCACTTGCGGGCGAACTTCGACGAGGAGACGACGTGGGCCACTTTAATACCGTGCGACTGGAGCTTCCCGGTCCACAGTTTCGGATTTCCGGCCGAGGTGAAGACGATCCGCACCCCTTCATCTACCAGAATCTGCATCACCTTCTCGATCTCGGGATACATCAGCGGTACGTTCACGCCGAACGGCCGGTCGGTTGCCTGCCGGCACTTGCGGATGTGTTCGCGCAGGGTCTCGGGATGCATCGATCCCGCACCCAGCAGTCCCAGTCCACCGGCGTTGCTTACGGCCGAAGCGAGCCGCCAGCCGCTGCACCATACCATTCCCCCCTGAATGACGGGGTATTCGATTCCGAAGAGTTCCTTGATTCTGTTCATATCGTATAGCTGTTTTTATGTTCAGGATTAACGGTCGATTCCATCCCGCGAGAGGACACCTTG
>CAWUYY010000081.1:0-3397 GCA_963926835.1 Rikenellaceae bacterium
GTCGTGGGGCGGCAAGTACCAGGATCAGGAGATCTCGGCCAAGAAGGGCATCAACCTCGACAAGCTGCTCGAGAAGGTGCTGCTCGAAGCCGAACTGCTCGATCTGAAGGCCAACCCCAACCGCCGCGCCTCGGGTGCCGTCATTGAATCGGCCCTCGACAAGGGACGCGGATACGTAGCCACGGTACTCGTACAGAACGGAACGCTGCGCATCGGTGACGTGATGCTCTCGGGTACCCACACGGGTCGTGTCAAGGCGATGTTCAACGAAAACGGTCAGAAAGTCACCGAAGCGGGACCTTCGACCCCGGTTCTGGTGCTCGGTCTGAACGGAGCCCCGCAGGCCGGCGACTCGTTCAACGTCATGGAGGACGACCGCTCGGCGCGTGAAATCGCCAACAAACGCGAGCAGCTGCAGCGCATCCAAGGCATCATGACCCAGAAGCACGTAACGCTCGACGAGATCGGACGCCGAATCGCCATCGGATCGTTCAAGGAGCTGAACATCATCGTCAAGGGCGATGTAGACGGGTCGGTGGAGGCCATGGCCGGATCACTGATCAAACTCTCGAAGGAGACCGTCCAGGTAAACGTCATCCACGCCGCCGTGGGACAGATCTCCGAATCGGATGTCCTGCTGGCCGCCGCCTCGAATGCGATCATCGTCGGATTCCAGGTGCGCCCGTCGGCCGCCGCCCGGAAACTGGCCGAGAAGGAGGAGATCGAAATCCGTCTCTACTCGATCATCTACGACGCGATCAACGATATCAAGGACGCTATCGAGGGTATGTTGGAGCCGGTCATGAAGGAGGAGATCGTCTGCTCGGTCGAGGTCATGGAGATCTTCCACATCTCGAAGGTCGGCACCGTGGCCGGATGTATCGTACGCGAAGGCAAGCTGACCCGAAACACCTCGATCCGCGTCATCCGCGACGGTATCGTAATCTACACGGGACGCCTCGGATCGCTCAAACGTTTCAAAGACGATGTAAAGGAGGTGACCTCCGGACAGGACTGCGGTCTGAACATCGAATCGTTCAACGACATCCGTGTCGGCGATATTGTCGAGGGTTACGAGCAGGTCGAGGTTAAACGCAACTAACACGCTGAACAACTACCGAAGAAACACATTTCATAAAACACCCCCTAAACGGACGATCAGCTGCCAACGCACGCGGAGACGGCTGATCGTTCGAAAAGAGGATAAAATCAAAGAGTAAAACCAAAAATGAACACTCAGATCAAATTCACAACGGCGGCTGAAGCTGTGAAGGTCATCAAATCGGGCGACCACATTCACCTCAGCAGTGTCGCATCCGCTCCTCAGGTGCTGATCAAGGCGATGTGCGAACGGGGTGCCAACCACGAATTCAAGGATGTACACATCCATCACCTGCACACGGAGGGTCCGGCTCCCTATGCCGATCCGCAGTTCGAGGGAATCTTCCAGCTCGACTCGTTCTTCGTGGGCGGCAACGTCCGCAAGGTTACCCAGAGCGGCTATGCCGACTACATTCCGGTCTTCCTGAGCGAGACGCAGAAACTCTACCGCAGCGGCGTCGTTCCCTGCGACGTGGCCATGATTCAGGTTTCGACCCCCGACAAGCACGGATACGTATCGCTCGGAACTTCGGTCGATGCTACGCTGGCTGCCGTCGAGGTTGCCCGCACGGTCATCGCTGTCGTGAACAAACACGTTCCCCGTTCGTTCGGCGATGCAATGATTCATACCTCGCAGATCGATCTTTTCGTTCAGGACGATACTCCGCTTGAGGAGGCTCACTTCACCACTCCGAACGAGATCGAGACCCAGATCGGTAAACACTGCGCCGCACTGATTGAGGATGGCGCTACGCTGCAGATGGGTATCGGAGCCATTCCGAATGCCGTACTGGCACAACTCGGCAACCACAAGAATCTGGGTATTCACACCGAAATGTTCGCCGACGGCGTACTGCCGCTGGTAGAAAAGGGCGTCATCAACGGTGCAGCCAAGAACATCGACAAGGGCAAGATGGTTTCGACCTTCCTGATGGGGTCGCAGCGCGTATATGACTTTATCGACGACAACCCGGGCGTTCTGATGATGGATGTAGGCTACACGAACGATCCTTTCATCATTGCCAAAAACGACCGTGTTACGGCTATCAACTCGGCTCTCCAGGTCGATATTACCGGTCAGGTTTGCGCCGACTCGCTGGGCACCAAGTTCTACTCCGGCGTCGGCGGTCAGATCGACTTCATCTACGGCGCCTCGCTTTCGAAGGGCGGCAAGGCAATCATCGCCATGCCTTCGATCACCAACAAGGGCATCTCGAAGATCGCTCCCGAGCTGACCAGCGGTGCCGGTGTTGTTACCACGCGTAACCACATCCACTGGTTCGTTACGGAGAACGGAGCTGTAAACCTCTATGGCAAGAGCCTGCAGGAGCGTGCACGCCTCATCATCTCGGTAGCACACCCCTCGGCACAGGAGGCTCTCGATCGGGCAGCCTTCGAGCGCTACGGACAGCACCACCTCTATGTAAAGAACTACATGGGCAAATAGGTCTTCCGCGACTCTGATAAAGGAAAAGCCCCGGCCAGAGATTGGTCGGGGCTTTTTCCGTACGCGGATTGATCGATATAATTTTCCAAGGAGAAGGCAAAATATTACCTACTTACAGGATAAGGTTTGGACTTGTTCCGCTCTTTCTAAAACCATCCTGCATAAAAAAGGAAAGTCTGCCTCTCGGCAGTCTTTCCCACACACAATCCTTAACAAATAAAATTCTTGGCAAAATTAAATCTCTAAACTTCCTCTTCTATTATTCTACTAACACATATGATTAAGACAAACACTTGTTTTTCTGTATTGCAAAGATGGAGGATTTAAGTTTCCTGTACAATCCCACTAAACCATGAAATTACACCGTAATGACTCCCCATATGAGGGGATTGCGCAAAGTTCCAACAAAATAGAACGAAACTGCGTCACCTACACCTCGACCGGGAGCAACTATATCCCCACGCTCAACTCGGGAACCATGTCTCCTGTCATAGACAAAAATATACCATTACTGAGCTGATGCGTGAAAGAGAAGAAAAGAAATACGAGCAGCTCGCCCTGAGCAGATCATACAGCGCACGGCCGATGCTCTGTGCCAGGAGGAAACTCCCTTTACAAGGGTGCTCTACGGAGGCCTAATGAAGAAACCTCAGGGGGAGGGGCAGGTGATCAAGTTCAACACCCGTCTCAACGATTCCAAGACGGAGGTAGTGCCGCCGCCGGGACCTTATGCCACAACATCCTGCCACACCTATATACATTTATAGGTACACAAAAAAAGGTCAGACCTTTCGATCTGACCTTGAAGAGGCGGCTACCTACTCTCCCACGTGCGAAACGCAGTACCAT
>CAWUYY010000082.1:0-14325 GCA_963926835.1 Rikenellaceae bacterium
ATCAATACTCTGAACACAACCACATACTCTGTACGTTGGTTTTTTTATCTTTACTAACGATCAGTTTTACCCTCCCCCAGCAAATCCTCTATAAGAGCATTATCTCAATGCAATGTCCATGTGTAATACCAACATTTTCCAGCTCAATTTTCTCCGCACAAAAAAAAAATGAAATCTTATTCTATAATAAGTTTCTATCAAGGATATGTGGTCGCAATATTCATCATTTCATCAACATTCGGCTCTCGAGAATATGTGCCTCTCTGATTTTCTCAGTTTTCATATTTAAACAAAACGGAGGCTGATCAGCCTCCGTTTTATACGTCAAGTATATTATTTAACAATATTCCCATGATTTACAATAATTCGTAAATATTCGTGATTATTGCTACATATATAATGTAATTCAACGATTCGTCCCCGATAATTACCCATCACGAATAAAACATTAATTTATAAGGATCTAAACAAAACTGCCATACAACAGTTAAAATAATAAAACGGCCCTTTGTCGTTATTCATAATATTAAATATTCCACTTCAGTAATAGTGGCTGTAGTTCCGCTAGGTTCTTTTGTTATCTCTAAACAATATACCGGATTCCCATTGGAATCATATTTATAACTACGACTTCCAGTTATTTCAACCCACATTGTTTGTGATTCGAGACTAACCACCTCTCTATTCTCATTAAAAGTAAGAGCCATTTGCATGGTTATACCGCTTGCGGTTGTCACATCTATATTTTGGATGTTACCACGATACTGTATTGTAACGGTCGCGTTTTCGCTCCCATCTGCATCATATTTATCAATAGTCTTTTTCCTTGCCGCATAATCATATCTCGATTTAGTCCGGGACGCCAATCTACCATCTTCATAATTGTCCTCAATAACGCAGTTACCTTGTTGATTGAGAGTATTTCTCTCGATAAGTTTGGGTTCTGCCACTCCTTCTTGTTTCATAATATCCACTTGGATAGGTACCCCCCCTCAATTGTCCAATGGTATGTTGTAATATAGTTATTTCTGGTAGAGATAATCTTTGATAGCAATCCTTTGGAATCGTAATTGTATAAGAGTCTCCCTTCGCCCCGCGTATCCCGCATAATACATCCCTATACTGTCTAATTCTACGATCTTAATGTCTTTGATGCCACCTTTTTCCCACTCTCCGAACCGCTTTTCTGCTATATATTTCTTATATATGAATTTTCTGACTTTTCCTTTGAGCGGTCCGTTCGCATCAACGGCCAAAGGTGAACATTCCTTAAAATCTGTAAATGAAGGAAAATCATATCGATTTTGCGCATATAAGCTTCCTGTCACAATAAGGCTGAATACCAGCACCATCAATGTTTTCATATCTGTTGTTTTTTTAATATTAAAAAGTTCATCAGAAGGAATCTCTTACATCAATTTTACACATATTTTGCGGCATTGTGCAAAATATCATTGCAATAACGAGTTCCTAACAATTCATCATCAGGAATATTTTTTACTTGTTGTTTGATAGAATCCTGCAAGAACATAAAAACAATGGAGTAATGGACACTATCCACCCATTCCTTGTAAAATACTCCATCTATATTCTGCCGCCATACCCGCACGGAATCACATTTTTCTTTGGATATGGCGACGAATAAGCGTAATAGTCGTTCATATTTTTATTCGTTAGTCTCATCTGTATCCGAAGGGGCAATTGGAATTTCTTTACTATTCCAAAGTGGATCTGATACATTTACCGATTGTGCTCCCAACCCAACTACCTAAGAATTCCGCCAACACACAAAATCACAACCACAACATATACGATTGGACAACGATAAACCGGCTTCGATAAAACTTTACGAGGCTCCTGATCCTCTTCTTTAGAACATTTGTCACAAAAATCGCTCCAACCGGTACTTTCCACATAGCGGGACAAAACCGACAAGGTAGACGGACGCGGGATCGTCCCCGGCTTAATATACCCGAACAGACGTTTCAACATCGAGGCACTGATTATGTCTCCCGTTTTATTTTGATTGAATATCCGCAGACAACCACTCGTAATCGATCGGCGCATCCGGCGTCTGCGCGAACGCTGCGAAATATCCCCCAGCGAACGGAAAATATCGTTGAAACGCATCGTCCCGTTCACATGCAGCGTGGTGAGCACCAGCAGCGACCACTTGTCGCCCAATCTCCCCAGAATATCCCGAATCGGGCAGATACCGTCGTGTAAAAATTTTTCCATCTTTTTTCGCGTCTCACACCTCTGTCTTTCAGTAATAGTTACCTCGCTGTAAGTTGATTACAAGGAGGTTCGTTCTTGACAGATTCGATTACATATCGTATGTTTGCATCACAAATGCAATCAAATTACGAAAAGCAATCAATGTATAACCTGAAAAATTCAAAACTATGGCAAAACGAGTAGCGGTATTGGCCGTCAACCCCGTAAACGGAGCCGGCCTGTTTCAGTATCTGGAGGCATTTTTCGAGCATGGGATCCCCTTCCGCACATTCGCCGTGGCGGAGAGCCCCACGATCAAGGCAAACTGCGGCGTTTGTCTGCAGATGGACGACGTGGTTGCCAACCTGAAGGGGCACGAACAGGAGTACGACGCCCTTGTCTTCTCCTGCGGTGATGCAATGCCCAAATTTGGCGAGAATGCCGGCAAGCCCTACAACCAGGAGATGCTTGCCGTCATCAAAACGTTTGCCGACCAGGGCAAACTCATCGCCGGCCATTGTGCAGCCGCCCTGCTGTTCGACTCCCTGGGAATCGCAGCCGGGAAACGGGTGGCGCTCCATCCGTTCATCAAGAATGCGGTCAAGAGCTGTGTGGCAATCGACGAGAAGGCGGTGGTGGACGGGAACTTCTACACCGCCCAGACGGAAAATGCGCTTGCAGAGTTGATGCCCTCGCTGTTGAAGGCACTCATGTAGTGTACACCCCTCATCGAAACGGGAAGGTCGAATCTGTCCGCGACGGATTCGGCCGCTCGTTTTATGTCCGCGTTCCTGAACCGCTCGTTCCAATTTTGATCGGTGGGGGTTCACCCGTTTGACAATCTTTTACTACCTTTGTCCCGAACCGAGGCGACTCCACAACCGTCCCGATTCGCTTTTGCATCATGATCCGACTCTCGCTCATCATCGCCACCTACAACCGGGCCGAGGCGCTACTCGAGGCGCTTCGATCGGTCGTCCGGCAGGACTTTCCGGCCGATCGCTGGGAGTGCATCGTTGTCAACAACAATTCGCAGGACAATACGCTCGCCCGTTTCGAAGAGTTCGCCGCCGCATATCCGCAGCTGAATCTGCGAATCGTCACCGAGACCCGACAGGGGCTCTCCCATGCACGCAACCGGGGAATCGCCGAGAGTCGGG
The DNA here is from genome assembly GCA_963926835.1 of Rikenellaceae bacterium. Classification (GTDB taxonomy): domain Bacteria; phylum Bacteroidota; class Bacteroidia; order Bacteroidales; family Rikenellaceae; genus Alistipes. The sequence continues at coordinate 3,378 of CAWUYY010000082.1, forward strand.
GCGAATACATCGCCATCATCGACGACGACGAGCGCATCAACGAGCAGTTCATCTCCTCGTACGTCGATCTCTTCGACCGCTACCCGGATGCCGCCTCGGCCGGCGGAGTGATCATCGCTGACTATCCGGCCGGACGTCCGAAGTGGATCTCCCGCTATACCGAACGTCCGATCGCCAACCCGATCGACCTGGGGCGCAAGATACGGCTCTTCCCCGAAGGGCGCATCCCCGGCGGCGGCAACATGGCCCTGCGCCGCAGCACCGTCGAGCGATACGGAGCCTTCGACCCGACACTCGGACGTACGGGCGAAAATCTGATCGGCGGTGAGGAGAGCGACCTCTTTGAACGGCTGCGGGCAGCCGGCACCCGCTGCTATTACCTTCCAACGGCCATCATGTGGCACATCATTCCACCCCGGAAGACCACCCGCACGTACTTCAGCAACCTCTGCCGGCAGATCGGCCGCACCCAGCGGCTGAGAGCGGAAAAACGCAACCGCTATGCGCAGCTGCTGTTCGGCGAGGCGGTCAAATGGGGAGCGACGCTTCTACTCTGCCTTGGATTCCTGCTCCGGCTGGCTCCCTCCAAAGCCGACTACCTGCTGCTGATGCGTCGGCAGATCACCCGCGGCATCCTCAACAAGAAGGGGTAACCCGCTGCCGAGCCACCCCTTTCCCGTTGCATCTTATCGATCTCCTAAAAGAGATATTTTTCGTTTCGCACCTTCTCCACCAGGCGGAAAGCATCCTGCCAGGCCTCCTCGCTGAAGGTCGTACCGACCACCTCGATCACCTTACCGGCAGCGATGGCACCGATCGTGCCGCACTGGCGCAGGGTCAACCCCTCGCAAAGACCCGAGAGGAACCCGGCCGCATACAGATCGCCAGCACCGGTCGTATCGACCCGCTTGGCCGCCGCCATGATGCCGACGTGCACTACCTCGTTGCCCTGTTTGATCAGCGCTCCCTTCATGCCGATCTTGACAACAGCCAGCTCGCACAACTCCGAAAGCACCTGCAAGGCGTTGACCGGCTCGGCCTCACCCGTAAAGGCGCGCGCCTCGTCCTCGTTGGCAAAGACGATATCCACGTAATCCTGCACGAGCGAGCGGAGGAACTCGAGGTTGGCCTCCACCACGTTGAAGCTCGCCAGGTCGATGGCCACCTTCAGCCCGCACGCCTTGGCCGTCCGGACTGCACCCAGAATCAAGGCGTGGTCCTGAACCAGATAGCCCTCGATATAGAGACAGTCGTATCCCTTGAATATGTCAGCGGTCACCTCTTCGGCCCGCATCTCCAACGCCGCACCGAGAAACGTGACCATCGTCCGCTCGCCGTCGGGCGAGATGAGCGACACGCATCGCCCCGAACGCTCCCGACCCCGGAAGATGAAAGGTTCGATTCCGAGGTTCTCGAGCGCCTGCACGAAGAAGTCGCCCGTCTTGTCGGTTCCCACCTTGCCGATGAAGCCGACGCGGCAACCCAGTCGGGCCATGGCCCGGATCGTGTTCCCGGCCGAACCGCCGAGCGAGAGCGAATACGGCAAACCGGCCACCGATTTCGAGATCTCGGTCTGCAGATTCGTATCGACCAGGCTCATCGACCCCTTGGGAAGATTGAACGTATCGAGCACCTTGTCGCTATTCAGATTGACCAGCATGTCGGTCAAGGCGTTTCCTATTCCTATTACGCGTTCCATGAGTTTGAGATTGTCCGAAAGGTATGTTTAAATTGAGAGTATGCGAACCAGATCCTCGTCGCTCGGGTTGATCGACTTGTCGTGGTGGTTGATGGCGCGCGAGAAGGGGACATAAACGATCTGGCCGTTGCGCATGCCCATCATCACGTTGCGCTGCCCCTCGAGCAGGGCCTCGATCGCCGCCGCCCCCAGACGCGAGGCGAGAATGCGGTCGATCGCCGTCGGCGAGCCTCCCCGCTGGATATGGCCCAGGATGGTCACCCGCGCCTCATACTGCGGGAACTCCTGTTTGACCCGCTCGGCCAGTGCCATGGCTCCGCCCGTCTTGGGATTCTCGGCCACCAGCACGATCGCCGAATTCTTGCTCTTGCGGAATCCCTGGTTGATCAGCTCGCCCAGCTGGTCGACATCCGTATGCATCTCGGGAATGATGGCCGCTTCGGCTCCCGAAGCGATGGCACTGTTGAGGGCCAGATAGCCGGCCGTATGCCCCATCACCTCGACAAAGAAGAGACGCTCGTGGCTGGTCGCCGTATCGCGCAGCTTGTCCACAGCCTGAATGATCGTATTGAGCGCCGTATCGTATCCGATGGTCGTATCGGTCCCCCCCAGATCGTTGTCGATCGTACCGGGCAGGCCGACAATCGGCACGTCGTACTCCTCGGCAAAGATGGAGGCTCCGGTAAGCGATCCGTCACCGCCGATCACCACCAGCGCATCGATCTCCTGCCGTTTCATGGTCTCGTAAGCCGCCCGACGCCCCTGCGGCGAGAGAAACTCCTCGCAACGCGCCGTCTTGAGCATCGTGCCCCCCTGCTGGATGATGTTACTGACCGAATCCGACTGCAGGTCGATCACCTCGTCGGCTACCAGCCCCCTGTATCCGCGCAGGACACCCTTCACCCGGTATCCGCTGTAAATGGCCCTTCGGGTCACGGCGCGAATCGCCGCATTCATCCCCGGCGCATCACCGCCCGAGGTGAGTATTCCGATACATTTTATCGCTGCCATACGCTCTGTTTGCTTTTTTTGGTTCATTTCGGCGCAGACAGGCCCGACCTTCGACAAGAAAGCACTCTTCCCATCAATTGCCGGGCCTCTTCCGTCCTGCGGCAAAGATAGGAAAAAACTTTCAGCTCCCTGCAAAAAACCGGAACCGGATTCTGCCCCTTTCGGAGAGAAATCCGGTCCCGGCCTGAAAAAACTTTTTATTCGATCAACGTTTATGATTGTATTGTACTATTTCTCCGCATCGTCAGTCGTGTGCACCTTGATCTGCACGCCGGAGCCTCCCGCCCGGATCGAGACAGACTCTCCGTCCGCCTCACCGGCCTCGATGGTCAGATGGTCGTCATCGACCCGCATGTCAACCTGTCCGTCGGGGGTATCAATCTTCAGCAGCGAGCTGTCGGCGTTCTCCTCTTCGGCGGAGAGGGGCGGCAGCTGCATGTCAGGATCCTTGATCCATTCGCTGTTGAATCGTCCTACCTTCCGGTCCTGACAATCACGCACGGCAACCACACCCAGCCCGATAAAGGTAAGCAGCCACAACAGGAAGACGAAGAGCACCGTTCTGCCGACAGGCTTGCGCGAAGCGATCAGACACATCAACACGTAGATCAGCAGCAGCACCGGAATCAAGACCACCAGGATGCCCAGAATCTGCGTCCAGATGCTCAGGTCGGAGGGCAGCAGCGGTGATGAACTCGGCCCCGTCACACCGACCACGAACAGGCCGATAATCAGGGCGCAGGCCCCCATAATCAGCGCAAAGACCACGATTCCGGCCAGAATCTTGAGCAGGATCAGGACGATCTGACCGAAGAGGGTGACCACCTTGGCAACCACCGACTTGGCCGGAGCATCGATGTCGCCGCTCGACGCCGACGTCTCCTGAATGGAACGGGCCGTGATCGGCTGTCCGTTCTGTTCGAGCTTCTGCCGGGCGGTCCGGGCTGCCGGAACCGCAAACCAGAAGATCAGGTAGCAGATCAGGAAAACCCAGCAAAGGTTTCCCATCAACGGGACGATCCACCAGAAGAAGGGGACCCACCCCAGGATGAGCAAAAGGAGCAGTGGGGCGAAGAGAATCACCCGGATCCAGATCGGGTTCATGTTGAAATACTTGCCGATTCCGGCACAGACGCCCCCCAGCCGGGCGTTCTCCATATCCCGGTACAGACGGCGCGGGATCCGAGCCTCACCCTGCGGCGCACTCTCCACTCCGGCCTGGTCGCAGATCGTCTCGGCCGTACCCATCTGCTTGATGATGCGCTCGATCAACGGCAGCTCCACCACCGTCGCATTATCCTGACTCGAAAGGATCAACTCGGCGATGCGGGCCTCGATATCCTCCACGATCTCACGCCCCTCGCTGTCGTTGCCATAACTCCGGCGCAGACTCTCCAGATAACGGGACAACACCTCATAGGCATCCACGTCGATCGTAAACGCGATTCCCGAAATACTGCACTTCTTTACCTCTTTCATCTCATTGTCTGATTTAAATCGTTTCTACCCCACCTGTTGAATCGAGGCCATGCTCGAACGGGCGCTCACCTGGCAATTCCCTTCGTAACGGACCGTTCCGCCACTCATCGCATGCGAATCGAGATACTCCTCACAGCGCAGCTGAACCGATGCCGCACTCGAGCAATCGACCTCAGCCACCTGCACGGTCAGATCCGAAGCCCGGATCAGGGCTGCCGACGAAGCATCGAACGAACCACGCTGCACGCGTCCCTGGATGATTGCATCCGCTGCACTCGAACTCTCCATCACCAGCTCTCCGGCCTCGATCTGCAGGGCCAGCGTGGCACTGCTCGAAAGATCGACCTCGCAACGCCCGGCCCGGACATCAGCCCGGATGGCGCCGGCACTCGAAGCCTCCAGCTCCACCCGATCGCCCGTCATCTGTTTATCGACCAGAATCTTTGCCCCCGACGAGGCGTCCAGCCGGCAGAGGTGCTCATCAAACGGCACGGTGACCACCAGCTCCTTCTTCGAACGGATCTGAATGCCATCCTCGACCGAGATCCGCAACTCTCCGTCTTCCAGTTCAACGGTAATATACGAGATCAGGTTGTCGTCGGCCCGCACCTCGATATCGCCCGCACGATCCGCTACGACCACCTTCACCCCTCGCGAGGCGCTTATCTGCTTGAACTCCCCGACCGGAATGTTCCGGGAGATCACCTTACCGCTACCTTCGACCCCTTTCTGCATCTGCACATACGCGCAGGCGGTCATTCCCAACAGGGAGGCAGCTGCCACCATCAGGGCCATCATCAACTTTTTCATCGCTTTCTTCCGTTAAATTTTACCATTATACTCCCGTGCAGGCTCATGCACCGTGCCTGATTTTCTGAATCTGTCCGACCAGTTCGTCCCAGGCGGCATCGAGCGTCGCCAGATATTCACGTCCCTTGTCGGTCAACATGTAGTACTTCCGAGGCGGCCCCTGCGGAGACTCCTCCCAACGATAGGTCAGCAGCCCCGCATTTTTCTGACGGGTCAGAATCGGATAGAGCGTCCCCTCCACCACGATCATCTCGGCCTCCTTCAGCTCGGAGATGATCTTCGGGGCGTAGGAATCCCCCCGCGAGAGAATCGCCAGGATGCAATAATCCAAAATACCCTTGCGCATCTGCGCCTTTACATTATCCTCAGCCATAATCTGTTCCTCCTATTTTTCACCGGACAGCCGCCGGCTCCCCCTGGGCAGGACGAGCCACAGAATGAGATACACCCAAATGGACAGTCCGCCGAAAAGAATCAACAACAGCGTCACCAGACGCAGCACCCCACATTGAGGCCAAAATAGTCTGCCACACCGGCACATACCCCCGCAATGACCACATTGTCGGCCGAGCGGGTCAATCTTCTATCGTTCCTCTGCTCACTCATAACTCCTTGTTTTTACGCTTCGCATACACCCTCTCCATCGGCTCGGAGGGGATCAGAATCCACAGAATGACATAGACCCAGATCGACAAGCCTCCGAAGAGGATCAACAGCAGCGTCACCAGACGCAACGCCGTCACATCGACCTCCAGGTACTCGGCAAGACCGCCGCATACGCCGGCAATCGAGCGGTCGGTCCTCGAGCGGTAAAGCCGTCGGGCGGGAGTCTGCCCGGCACTCTCCTCCCCCTCATCGCCCGGCGAGGCGGGATTCGGCTCGCGCCCCTCCCCGAACTCCGAGGGATCCCCCATCTGGGCCTTTGCCTCCTGCACCATCGTCAGGGTCACCACCATCATCGGCGAGGAGAGTTTCGAACGCAGAATCTCGGCCAACCGGGCCTCCACGTCGCTCAAAGTCTCCTCATCCCCCTGAGGCAACCGACTGCGTATGGCCGCCAGATAGACCTTCATACTGCGATAGGCATCCTTGTCGAAGGTAAATGCCTGCGAAGCCAGATTCACATTAACAGTCTCTTTCATAGTCTGTATTTCTCATTTAAAATACAACCTTTTTGTCCCCTGGGCCGCGGCACCTCGTCCGCACCCCTTCCGACACTCTTCCGCAGGGGCATCGCCCCACCTTCTCCGAGGCTCAGCAACACAACCCGCTGCGGTTCGTATCGTTTTTCAGTATTATCACAACACAAATATAGTGCAAATATTATTACTATGCAATACAAAGTACTAAATATTTTAGCACTCCGTGTTTAACATACAACACAAAGCATTGATAAACAAGATAATGTATGGAAAAATTTTTATATCCTCACAAACATGAAGGCGAACAAGTGGCAGAGAAAAAGGATTTCTTTAGCGTCAAAGAGATTTTTGACGTCACAGGTGAGTTACGCGAATGACACAACCGGAACACCTTTACAGACAAAAAAAGAGAGCAATCCGAAGATTGCTCTCTAAGGTAGCGGGAGAAGGACTCGAACCTCCGACCTTCGGGTTATGAGCCCGACGAGCTGCCAACTGCTCCATCCCGCGATATATCGTTTATTCTGGACGAATATCTCGCTTTTGCGACTGCAAAGATAATACAAATATATCTATTATGCAAATAAAAAAAAGGGGCACCAGAAAAATTCATGCAACACAGCGTCTTCGGTCAATCGCCGAAACGGTCAAACATTTTCGTAGAGAGATACTTCTCAGCCCGATCCGGAAATACAACCACAATATTCCCTGAATCGATTCTCTCGGCCACACGCACAGCTGCAAGCATAGCGGCACCGCTGCTCATTCCAGCAAATATTCCTTCGCTCGCAATGATCCGACGCGCCATCTCGATGGCCTCCTCGCTTTCAATCATCTCCTGAATATCTATTCTAGAAGGATCGTAAATAGAGGGAACGATTGCCTCCTCCATATTCTTGAGACCCTGGATATAATGGCCTCGAATGGGGTGTGCACAAACTATCCGGATAGACGGCTTCATTATTTTCAGAAACTTTCCCAGCCCCATCAACGTTCCGGAGGTTCCAAGTGCACAAACCAGATAATCGATCTGGCCTCCGGTCTGCTGCCATATTTCGAGTGCTGTATTTTCATAATGAGCCAGATAATTACATGCATTGGAGAACTGATCCGGCATGAAGTACTTTTCAGGATTCTCCTGCACCAGCCTTCGAGCCAGCCGAATGGCTCCGTCCGTTCCCTCCGAGGCAGAGGTCAGCAGAACCTTTCCTCCATACGCACGAATAATCTTGCGTCGTTCAATCGAGACGGCTTCACTCATGACAATCTCAACGGGATAACCCTTAACGATGCCAACAATTGCCAGCCCGATTCCCGTATTACCCGAGGTCGGTTCGATAATCGTCTTTCCGGGTCGAAGACGTCCGTCACGCTCCGCCTCCTCTACCATCTTGATCGCAATGCGATCCTTGATGCTCCCCGTCGGATTAAAGCCCTCCAGTTTGGCAAAAATATTCACCCCCGGCTTCGACACAAGAGAATTGATACGCACCATCGGCGTCATACCAATCGTCTCCAGTATATTATTTTTAACATTCATAACAGACAATTCGTTCCTTATCAGCCCAAATTTGCCGCAACGACCTCGGCCAGATCCAACCCCGACCGCCAACTACTCCTCCTTGAAGTGTTCGCAGGTCAACTCCATGCGGAAGCGCTCATACTCCTCGACCGTGGCAAAATCAACAGAAGAGAATGTGAATTTTCCTTTTGCGCTTTTGATAATTACACGCTCCTCATCATTCTGTTCATACTCCATCTCCTTAATTGGAATATTTAGACGCTGTCCTCTCTGATTCTTCTGCGTGTACACAACATACAATACGCCCTCCTTCACCTCAAGCTGTTCCAGCGTTTTCGCATTCAAAATAAATATCCGATAAAATATGAATGTGCCAACAACAAAAAAATAAGCAACCCGATCCAAAGGTACAAAAATAACGGAGTCAATGACTCTCCAAAAAACAGGTCATATCTATTATATATAGACATAAACACAAAGTAAAAACCAGCCGCCACGACCATCATAATCAATAGACGCCGACGCCTCGAAGCGGAATCAGCCAACTCAAATCGACTCATACTTTTTATTTAAGGGTTAATATTTCATTTAATCAAGCACGAATATTCTCGGCAACGACCTCGGCCAGATCCAGGACCGGTTTGCCGTCGGCTCCACGAGCAATCGCTTTTTTACACAGCGGGCAGGCCGTTACGATCGTTTCAGCCCCCGTAGCCGCCAGCTCTCGCCCTACCGAACGGGCAATCTTGAGCTGCTGACTGTCCGAAATAGCCGTATTGGCCACCGACGATCCGCAGCAGAGAGCATTTTCACGCGTCTGGGCCGGTTCGAGCAACACGCCGACCGCCTCGATTACGGCACGGGGCTCGTCGTAGATCCGGCTGCCGCGTCCCAACTCACAGGGATCGTGATAGGTAAAGGTCTCCTCTCCGTGACGCACCTGCAGACGGCTCGATTCGATCAACCGTTTGATATACTCCGAATGGTGCAGCACCTCGATTCCGGTCAAATTATACTCTTCGCGAAAGACCTTCAGACAGATCGGGCAAGAAGTTACAAGAGTCGTAATGCCATGCTTGCGGAAAAGCGAGACGTTGTAATCCATCATCTTGCGGGCAGAATCGGTCTCGCCCGAGAGCATCAGCGGCCGTCCGCAGCAGACGCCACCCTCCTTGTCGGCCCACCAGACCTCCTCGCCGGAGGCTTTGAAGATCTGCTCCATGGCCAGCAGCACGCGCGGCGAGAGCAGGGTCATACAGCCGGCAAAGTAACCGACGCGCCCCTCACCCGACGAGCGATCCACCCCCTGAAGATACTCGTAGCGCTTCTCATCGGGAATGTTTCGCATCTTGTCCCGCGAATTGAGCCGCAGCGTATTGAGCTCAATTCCGACCGGACAGCGCTGCTCGCACCGTCCGCACATCAGGCAGTTGTTCGCCACCGACTGGCGCAGATGGCCATACCGGCGGTCGCGCAGGAAATAGACCGACTGCACATTATTAATGTCCAGGTCACTCTGCAACTGACAGGGGTCAATGCAGATACCGCATCGGGAGCAGGCCTCGACCTGGAAGTGGTCGAACGAGCTCTCCTTGGCCGTCGAATGCAGCTTGTAGCGGCGCAGGAAGATCAGGGGAATCTCAGTGAAGATATGCATGTAGCGCGAGAAGGGAAGCGCCACGAAGAAGACACCCAGGCAGATCGAATAGAACCACCACAGCGGTTCGTACAACGAGGTCAGGACGATCGGATTGACCCGCTCGGCGATCCACTCGCCAATCGAGCCGGTGAGGAATCCGCCTCCGCCATGCAGGGCTGCCGTTACGCTTTCAGCCAGCAGTCGAGCCGGGAAGATCATCCACAGCACCGAGAGAGCGACCCGATCCCAGAAGATGTGCCGGGTCGTGCGGCGCATGCCCATCGTTCGGGAGAAGCCCCGCTTGCCGATGGCGAAGGCCACGCCCGAGAGGACGAACAGCAGCAACAGGTCCATCAGGAAGTCGAAGACCGGCTTGTGAGGCAGATCGGTTGCAAAGTATTTGAAGAAGACGTGTCCCTGCAACGGCACATAACGCAGTCCCAGATGAGCCGCCGTCTCGATCCACCCCACCGTGATGAGCAGGAACCAGCCGAAGGCCAGACTCATGTGCATGTACCCCAACAGCGGGTTGACCTTGAAGATGCGGAAGTGCAGCAGCGACTCGCGGATCACCTCCCAGACTCCGAGCAGGGTCTGCCGCGAGGGAATTCCCTTGACGATCAACCGCCAGTCCGAGCGCGGCAGGCGATAGATCCACGTCGCGTACTTGACCACCAGGACGACCAGCATGAAGGCCGCCCCCACGATAAACGGAATGCAAAACGGCGCGTAAAAATTCATCTTAGAAATCCCCCAGTTTACGTTTGATGAGCATGACTACCGCCCGCGTATTGATTCCGCGCGGGCAGACCAGGCGGCACTTGCCGCAGAGCATGCACTTGTTCATCTGCTCGTAGACGCCCTCGTATTCGCCCCGGCGCACGAGCGTATGCAGTTTTCGGAAATTGAAGTCCGTGATGGCTCCGGCCGTACAGGTGGCCGTACAGCCGCCGCACCCGATGCAGGCCTGCAGTTCGGGCATTTCGCGCAGGATCTCGTCGCTCTTGCGCAGGTTGTTGCGATCCATGTCGATCACACGCGGCTTGCTGATGCCGTATCCCCAGTTGATCGCCGCCATACTACGCCCTCCTCAGATAGGAGGCCACGGCATCGGCCGCAACCCCCGCTTCGTTCAGCGACTCGCCGATATTCTTGGGAGCCGTCACCGCTCCGGCATAGAAGATCCCCTCCACGCCGCTGCGGGCGCTGTTCAGGAAGAGATCCTGCGGCTGCATGAAGCCGCTCGGGGCGCGATGCAGGCCGGCCGAGGCGGCGAACTGTTCGTTCGTATCGTTGGCCCGCATGCCGACCAACAGGATCAGCATGTCGACACTCATACGCAGCGGACGACCGGTCAGCGTATCCTCGGCCTTGATCTGCAGCCGGCCGTCGAAGGTCGGGCTCGCCTCCGAGATACGTCCCCGCACGAAGTGGATGTTATAGTTCTGCTGGGCATCCCGGTACATCTCCTCGTAACCGGGGCCGAACATGCGGATATCCATGTAGAAGTTGAACACATCGGCATCGGGGAAGAGCTTTTTGAGCTCCATGGCCTGTTTGACACCGGTGATGCAGCACACTTTCGAGCAGTGGGACTGGCACACCTTCTCGTCGCGCGAGCCGACGCAGTGCAGCAGCACGATCCG
>CAWUYY010000083.1:0-12746 GCA_963926835.1 Rikenellaceae bacterium
CAATTCGAACAATTCGAACAGGTGCGTGAACAGCTCATGCACCTGTTCTTTTTGTGTACCTTGCAGTCCGACGTGCAGGCATGACCCTTCGCGCTCATTTCCGTTGTATTTTCAAAGGAGAGGGTGTGGTTTTCGTTTGCCTTTGCGCTCACCTTTTCCTATATTTGCCATACGTTTTTGTAAAAAGATGGCAATAGAGAAAAAATATGTCGAAACCCCCTTGATGAAGCAGTATTATGCCATCAAGGCGGTGCATCCTGATGCAATCCTTCTGTTCCGTGTAGGCGATTTCTACGAGACCTTCGGCGACGATGCGATCAAGGCGAGCGGCATTCTGGGAATCACCCTGACACGGCGCGCCAACGGAGCGGCTTCGTCGGTCGAACTGGCCGGCTTCCCGTACCACGCCGTGGACACCTACCTGCCCAAACTGGTCCGGGCCGGTGAGCGGGTCGCTATCTGCGAGCAGCTGGAGGATCCCAAGCTGGTGAAGGGATTGGTCAAACGGGGGGTGATCGAACTCATCACTCCGGGCGTGGTCATGGGCGAGAACATGCTCGCCAACAAGGAGAATACCTACCTCGCCTCGGTCTATTTCGGCCAGCAGACGACCGGCGTTGCTTTCCTCGATATTTCGACGGGCGAGTTCTATGCCGCCGAGGGGAGCGATGCCTATATCGACAAGCTGCTCTCGGACCTTGCCCCGAAGGAGGTCATCTACCAGCGCGGCTACGAGGATCGTTTCAAGGAGGCCTTCGGCTCGCGCTACTACACCTATCGGCTCGACGAGTGGGTCTTCTCGGAGTCGATCAACCGCGAGAAACTCTGCAAACAGTTCGGCACCACCTCCCTCAAGGGGTTCGGCGTGGACCATCTGAAGAGTGCGATCTCGGCAGCCGGAGCCATCCTCTATTACCTCGAGTTCACCGAGCACAAGAATACGGCCCACATCGCATCGATCTCGCGAATCGATCAGGACGATTACGTCTGGATTGACAAATTCACGATCCGTAACCTGGAGCTCTTCTCCTCGAACGGCTCGCGCGAGAAGTGCTCGTTTGCCGACGTGATGGATCGGACGCTCACCCCGATGGGTGGCCGTCTGCTCAAGCGTTGGATCGCCATGCCGATCAAGGATGTGGCCCGGATCAACGAGCGGCTGGATGTGGTGCAGCGCTTCTTCGCGGATTCGGATCTGGCCGAGGAGGTCTCCGAGCAGATCTCCCAGATCGGTGATCTGGAGCGCATCGGATCGCGGATTGCCGCAGGGCGGGTGACGCCTCGCGAGATCGTGCAGCTGAAATGTTCGCTGCAGGCGGTCGAGAAGCTCAAAAAACTTCTGGAGGAGAGCGGCGACGAGCGCCTGCACGCGATGGCCGACCGGATCGATCTGCTGGCCGAGGTGCGCGACCGGATCGCCCGCGAGATCTATCCCGATCCGCAGAACAATCAGATTCAGAAGGGCGGGGTGATCGCCGACGGGGTAGATGCCGAACTGGACGATCTGCGCCGGGTGGCCCTGCACGGAAAGGATGTCCTGACACAGATCCAGCAGCGGGAGAGCGAGCAGACCGGCATTCCGCTCAAGATCAGCTACAACAACGTCTTCGGCTACTATATCGAGGTGCGGAACACCCACAAGGACAAGGTCCCCGACACGTGGATCCGCAAGCAGACGCTGACCAATGCCGAACGCTATATTACCGAGGAGCTTAAGGAGTTCGAGGAGAAGATCCTCGGAGCTGAGGAGAAGATCCTTCTGATCGAGCAGCGCATCTACGCCGAATTGATCGCCTTCATCACCCATTCGCTGGCTGCTCTGCTGCGCAATGCAGCCGTGATTGCCCGCATCGACTGCCTCCGTTCGTTCGCCCGGATCGCCCGCGAGCGCAACTACGTGCGCCCGACGCTCGACGAAGGGGCGCGTATCGAGATCAAGCAGGGACGCCACCCGGTGATCGAGACCCTCATGCCGGTCGGTGAGCCCTACATTCCCAACGATATCATGCTCGATGACAAGGAGCAGCAGATCATCATGATCACGGGTCCCAACATGTCGGGTAAGTCGGCTCTGCTGCGGCAGACGGCCCTCATTATCCTGTTGGCGCAGATGGGGTCGTTCGTTCCGGCCCAGTCGGCCCATATCGGCGTGGTGGACAAGATCTTCACGCGAGTCGGCGCTTCGGACAATATCTCGCAGGGCGAATCGACCTTCATGGTCGAGATGCTCGAATCGGCCAGCATTCTGAACAACGTCTCGGACCGAAGCATCGTGCTGCTGGACGAGATCGGTCGGGGAACGAGCACCTACGACGGAATCTCGATCGCCTGGGCGATGGTCGAGTACCTGCACAACCATCCGACGGCCAAGGCCAAAACGCTCTTTGCGACCCACTACCACGAGCTCAACGAGATGGAACAGATGTACCCTCGCGTGAAGAACTACCACGTGAGCGTCAAGGAGGTCGATCGTACGATTGTCTTCCTGCGAAAACTCGAGCGGGGTGGTACGGAACACTCGTTCGGTATTCACGTGGCGCGGATGGCGGGCATGCCGGCATCAGTCGTGGAGCGAGCCGAGGAGATTCTGAAAAACCTCGAGCAGGTGTACGGCAACAACCAGATCGTTCCAAGCAAAAGCCCCAAACGGAGTGCGCGCAAGTCCGCGGCCGGAGTCAAGGAGGCGGTCGAGGCGTGCGGACAGCCGGCCACGGTGCAGCTTTCGATGTTCCAGCTCGACGATCCGGTGCTGATCCAGATCCGCGACCAGATCAAGGGGATCGACATCAACTCGCTGACGCCGATCGAGGCACTCAACAAGTTGAACGAGATCAAGAAGCTGACGGGGCTCTAATCGGCCGCCGTCAGGGAAAGATAAAAGGGGTGAAGTTCATTCACCCCTTTTTTGTTTGCGATTAAGTCCTTCCCTATATCAGAGGATCAGATCCTCCAGCCGGACCTTGGGAACATAGTGCGTCCCGTTTTCGCGGTAGTAGGCGTGGTTCTCTGCCTCGCCGATTTCGACCAGCTCGATCTTCTCGATCCCCTTGCCAATGGCCAGAATCAGCAGCGGGGGATACTTCAACTGCAGCTCCTCCATGATCTTGCGGCGGTTGAACGCCCCGATGCAGATGCCGTTCAGTCCGATCTCCACCGCCTGCAACAGCATGCTCTGCGCCGAGATTCCCAGATCGATATCGACATAGGGACCCTCCTCGACCGTCGAGCAGATGACGATAAAGGCATTGGGCTCGGTGCCGGGCAGGGGCAGGTGAAGCTCCGGCAGGGCCCCTCCGAGCCGGATGTGGGGCAGCACCTTCTGCGCCTCGTCCGACAGCACGGGGCGGAATCGCAGCACCTGCTGGTTGCGGGCCGACGGGATGCGCGTGTTGACGGCGATAATGCGCCGGAGCTGATCCTCCCGCACGATGAAGTTGGGATCGTACCCCCGGTGGCTGCGGTTCTTCAGCAGCAGCCGGCTCAGCGAGGCATGAGGCTGGGGATGTGTGGCCGGGCGGTTCTGATACTCCTCCATTTTCCGACCCAGGTAGTTGTCTGCCATGGCTGAAGTTTATTTTGCGTTGATGAGGGCCTGAATGCTGCGGATCAGCATGGTTACGGCGACCGAATTGAATCCTCCCTCGGGGATGATCACGTCGGCATATTTCTTCGAGGGCTCGACGAACTCCTCGTGCATCGGCTTCACCGTGGTCGTGTATTGCGTGATGACCGACTCCATCGTACGGCCGCGGTCGCGCACATCACGCAAGATGCGGCGTGCCAGCCGAATATCTGCGTCCGTATCAACGAATACCTTAATATCCATCTCGTCCCGCAGCTCCTTGTTGTCGAAGATCAGAATCCCTTCGACGATGATCACCTTCGAGGGTTTGACCAGCACGGTCTCCTCCAGACGGTTGTGTTTGACAAACGAATAGACCGGGTGCTTGATCGGAACGTTGTGCTTCAGGGCGCGGACGTGCTCGACCAGCATCTCCGTGTCGAATGCCTGCGGATGGTCATAGTTGAGTTTCGTGCGCTCCTCGTAGGTGAGTTCGGGGTGGGCCTTGTAGTAGTAATCGTGGCTCAGCGTCACCACCTCTTCGTCCTTGAACGCCTCCTGCAGTCGTTTGACCAGCGTGCTCTTTCCAGATCCTGTGCCGCCTGCGACACCGATAACTGTCACATCCATGATATATCCTTTTTTAGGGTGAACCGTTCGCCCGTCCGTCCTCTTGCGGGTCGGACCTCGCCTTTTGCGAAACGGAGGGCGGGTATGAAAAAAAGGATTGCCACCCGAATCCGGGAGCAATCCTTTGAATTTGTTCGCTTATGCGTCGATGTTGGCGTAGTGGGCGTGCTTCTCGATGAACTCGCGGCGCGGCGGAACCTCGTCGCCCATCAGCATCGAGAAGATGCGGTCGGCCTCGGCGGCATTCTCGATCGTCACCTGACGCAGAATGCGCGTGTCGGGGTTCATCGTCGTCTCCCACAGCTGGTGGGAGTTCATCTCACCCAGACCTTTGTAGCGCTGGACATGGACGCCCTTGCCCATCTCGGCCGTGATCTCGTCACGCTCCTTCTCGGTCCAGCAGTAGCGCTCCTGATTTCCCTTCTTGACCAGGTAGAGGGGCGGGGTGGCGATGTAGACGTGTCCGTTCTCGATCAGTTCCTTCATCTTGCGGAAGAAGAGTGTCAGCATCAGCGTGGCGATATGGCTGCCGTCGACATCGGCATCGGTCATGATGATGATCTTGTTGTAGCGGAGTTTCTCGAGGTTGAGCGCCTTGCTGTCCTCCTCCGTACCGATCGTCACGCCGATGGCCGTAAACATGTTCTTGATCTCCTCGTTCTCCCACATGCGGTGCTCCTGCGCCTTCTCGATATTCAGAATCTTACCACGCAGCGGCATGATGGCCTGGAAGTTACGGTCGCGACCCTGCTTGGCCGTACCGCCTGCCGAGTCACCCTCCACGAAGAAGATCTCGGCGATCGACCGGTCGCGGCTTGAACAGTCGGCCAGCTTGCCGGGCAGACCGGCACCCGAGAGAACCGTCTTGCGCTGCACCATCTCGCGGGCATGACGCGCCGCATGACGGGCCGTGGCGGCCAGAATAACCTTCTGAACGATGGCGCGGGCATCACGCGGATGCTCCTCCAGATAGTTCTGCAGCGCACCCGACATGGCCTGGTCCACGGCAGCCGCCACATCGTCGTTGCCGAGTTTGGTTTTGGTCTGACCCTCGAACTGCGGCTCGGCCACCTTGACCGAAACGACAGCGGTCAGACCCTCGCGGAAGTCATCGCCGCTGATATCGAACTTCAACTTGGAGAGCATGCCCGAATCGTCGGCATATTTCTTCAGCGTACGGGTCAGGGCACGGCGGAAACCGGTCAGGTGCGTACCGCCCTCGATCGTATTGATGTTATTCACGTACGAATGGACATTCTCCGAGAAGGAGTCGTTGTACTGCATGGCCACTTCGACCGGCACCCCGTTCTTCTCGGTGTCGATGTAGATGATCGATTCGGTGATGGCCTGCCCGCGCGTGGCGTCGAGGTAGCGGACGAACTCCTTGAGACCGTCCTCCGAGTGGAACTCCTCGTGAACGAAGTTCCCGTTCTCGTCCTTCTGACGCTTGTCAGTCAGATGGAGGTGGATTCCCTTGTTCAGGAAGGCCAGCTCACGCAGGCGATTGGCCAGAATGTCGGATTTGTATTCGGTCGTAACCGTGAAGATCGTGTTGTCGGGATGGAAGGTGATGGTGGTACCCCGGTCGGAACACTCGCCGATCACCTCGACCGAGGAGGTGGGAACACCTTTGCTGTAGGTCTGGCGGAAGATCTTGCCGTCGCGGTGGATCTCGGCGATCAGCAGATCGGAGAGTGCGTTGACACACGAGACACCCACACCGTGCAGACCACCCGAAACCTTGTAGCTGCCCTTGTCGAACTTACCGCCGGCGTGCAGAACGGTGAGAACCACCTCGAGGGCCGATTTCCCTTCGTGGGGGTGGAAGTCGGTCGGGATACCGCGACCGTTGTCCTTGACCGTGATCGAATTGTCTTCGTTGATCACCACGTCGACGTCGGTACAGTAGCCGGCCAGCGCCTCATCGATCGAGTTGTCGACCACCTCATAGACAAGGTGGTGCAGACCCTTCTCGCCTATATCACCGATATACATGGCCGGGCGCTTGCGGACGGCCTCCAGACCTTCGAGGACCTGGATATTGGAGGCGGAATACTCCTCTTCCTGCTTCTTTACCTCTTTCTGTTCTGTGCTCATTGGATCTACTTAAATATAACGTACAAATATACGAAAAAAAGTCGATCTGACAAGTAAAAAACGTACGGGAACGATTTTGCCGCAGGATTTTGTCCCAGAGGCAAACAAAGAAGAGGTTCCTGTCAGAAAAGTGTTCGCAGGCAGGCAGAAACGGCCGCCGCTTCGGCAGCCGAGGGCGTAATGGGAGGGGGCTTCCCCTGGATCAGATCTGTTCGAGCATGCCGGCAACGTCGACCTCCTGGATCTTGCCGTGGGAGAAGAGGATCGTGCGCGAGGGGTACTCCTCGATCAGCGCCGTGTTGTGGGTAGACATCACCACGGCCGTACCCTGACGGGCAATCTCCTGGAACAAGCGGATGATGCCGTCGGCGGTCAACGGGTCGAGGTTGCCCGTGGGCTCATCGGCCAACAGCAGTTTGGGACGGTTCAGCAGGGCGCGGGCGATGACCAGACGCTGCTGCTCGCCGCCCGAGAGTTCGAAGGGCATTTTGTATCCCTTGGTCTCCAGCGAAACGACCTTCAACACCTCGTCGATGCGTTTGCGGATCTCCGCCTCGTTCTTCCAGCCGGTTGCCTTCATGACGTAGTAGAGGTTCATGAAGACGTTGCGGTCGGTGAGCAGCTGGTAGTCCTGAAAGACGATGCCGATGCGGCGGCGCAGGCGGGATACGTCCCGCCGGCGCATCTTGCGCAGGTCGAATCCAACGACCGAACCTTCTCCTTCGATGAGCTGCAACTCGGCATACAGGGTCTTCAACAACGAGCTTTTGCCGCTGCCGACACGTCCGATCAGGTAGACGAATTCGCCGGCGTTGATGTCGCAGTTCACGTCCGACAGAATCAGTTCGCCCTGTTTCAGCAGCTTCTTCTCGGAGCAGCTGCCGAATGGATCGTCCGTATGATAGATGGCTACGCCGCGCAGCCGGATTACGTTCTGTTCGCTCATAAGGTGATGCTCGTTGGTTTGACCAGCCAAAGGTAGTAAAAATTTTTGCAAGTTTTTTACCCCCGATCGCTCAAAGAACAGCTTCCCGGATACGATTTGTCACAAAAAAACGTTATCTTTGCAACACTTTCAATGAAATTCAACCCGAAAGGGGGGTGATCGGTTTTGACAGCAGGCAGAATTTGATTGTAAGCACGTCGAGCTTTGTGTGGTGGCTCGTAAATCCTAACGCTCAAACTACAAATGGCAATAACAGCTATGCACTCGCTGCCTAATTTTCAAGGAAAATTGGCTTAATCACGGGATCCAAGGAGGTCTTGTGACGAGTATCCCGGAGGGTGGTTCCGCTCTTTAACCGCTTTCCATACGGGGTATCATTCATTTAGAGATAGTGCGGAGGATCGTTCCGGCCGACGCGCGAAATCTTAGGAACTGGGATCCGGGTTAGGTTCCGCCTGCCAGACCCGGATAGGAGGATCAAACGGCGGCTAAACGTGTAGAAAGCTTTTGGGTTCCTTGTTTGGACGCGGGTTCGACTCCCGCCACCTCCACAAGCAAAGCCGCATCGAACGGACTGTTCGATGCGGCTTTTTTTTGATCGTAGGGGAGGGGGTGACCTAAGCGACCTTCATCGGCACGACAGGCTGCTGGTGCACCTCGTCGAGCACCCGCGCCTGGTATTTGACCTTTGCGAAGTTGATCTTCTTCAGATCGAAACTGCGGATCGTGCTGTTGTACATCGTCCGGAAGTAGATGATGCGGTTGGTCACGTCGCTCGATGCGGTCCATTGCGTGGCGCTCGGGATGTCGGTCGGAGTCTGCCCCCGGCTGAATTCGACACCGATCGGAATATCGAAGTTGTTCAGGATCTGGAAACTCTGCAGAACGCTCTGCAGGCCGGTCTCCTGTTGTGGTGCGGTTGCCTGATAGAAGGCTGCGCGGACGAAACGCGACGGCGGGGTGACGTCGCCCGGAATGCCGAACAGGCCGCTGCCCGCACCAAACGGACGGAGGGTAAGCGAATCCAACGGCTGGGGGGCTACATCACCCGGATGGAGGTTGACGTAGTTGTTCAGATTGGTGAGCTGCCAGTTGAAGTCGGGCGAGTTGGTCAGCACGCCCAGCGTGTTCTCATAAAAGACGCACTTGCCGTCGATAATCTCCAGAACGATCTGACGCCCCGTCGCGTCGGCAAAACGCCAGTGGACGGTCGAGGCGCCGGGAACGAGCGATACGACCCGCACGTGGTTGAACGCCTCCTTCACCTCCTCCACATCCTTGCAGGAGCCCAGAATCCAGGCGACAACCTGCAGGTCGGCGATGTTCCGGTCGGGATGCGCCTCGTCATACTCCTGGTATTTGCCGTATCCCGGAAAGTAGAACAGACCGGCAGCCAGCCCCTCCTCGTTCAGACCTTCGGCGACGAATTCGGCCTGCTCGACGGCCAGCCCCACGTAGCCGTAGCGGCTGGTGAAGGTCATGCCGCTCTTGTGGTCGGGAATGAGCGACTGCTGCACGTAGCCGCGCGGGACGACGACGTACTGGCTGTTCAGGAAACTGCCGCCCCATTCGATGGTGCGGGCGACGATATGGCTGCCATCCTTGGCCGTCAGCGAGATGCCTGTACAGGCATCGGAACTGGGCGGCAGAAGCGAGACGACGGCGGCCGTCAAAAACAGAGTAAACAGGTTTCTCTTCATGTTGCTTGAATCGATTTTTAATCCGCCGCAGGAGAAATCCTTCGACGGGGTATGATTTTATTCTATTGGATGCGCCAAAAAATATGCCGTTTTGTCGCGATACCATACAAAATTAGTGTTTTTAGCTATCTCCGGCAGAAAAAAATCACCGAATGAGGTCACCGAAGAGGATCAATGCGTACCTTTGCGGCCATGTTGGGCCTTTTCTATATCCTGCTATGCTGGGCCGTCGGCTGCGGAATCAGTCTGCTGGCCAACGGCTATCTGCCCGGCAGCATCATCGGCATGATGCTGCTCTTCGTCTCTCTACGTCTGGGGATCATCAAGGCGGAGAGCGTCCGACCCATTGCCCGGTTCCTGTTGGGGAGCATGGCACTCTTCTTCATCCCGTACGGCGTCGGATTAATGGTATCCTATCAGGTGTTGTTGGACAACCTCTGGGCGATTATCGTCTCGGGAGTCGTCAGCACCGTATTGGTGGTGGTCTGCGTCGGGCTGCTTTTCCAGCGTCTGAATAAAGCGAATAAAAAGGAGCGCGTATGATACGGCAATTCATGGAGACGGACTTGGTCCTGCTGACCCTGACCATTGGTTTCTTCTGTCTGGGCAGCGCCCTCTATCGGCGTACCCGCTTCGCCCTGCTGCACCCCGTACTGGTGGGATTCTGCGCAATGATCTGGCTGTTGAAGGCTTTCGATATCGATTACGACCACTATCGCGGGGCGACCGAAGTGCTCGACTTTGGATTGAACCTCTCGGTCGTCGCCCTCGGCTATCTGATGTACGAACAGCTGGAGCACATGCGGGGACGGATGCTGCCGATCCTTACGTCGGTGGTGGTCGGCTGCCTGGTCGGGGTGCTGAGCGTCGTCTATCTGGCCCGTCTGCTCGGCGCCGACCGCATTCTGCAAACCTCGCTGGCCCCCAAATCCGTTACGGTTCCCATTGCGGTTACGGTGTCCGAACCGCTCGGCGGGGTGGTAACCGTCACCTCGGTGGTGGTCTTCTGCGTCGGCATCCTCGGAAGTTTGATCGGCCCCTGGCTGCTGCGCCGCTGCGGGGTCACGGATCCGATGGCACAGGGGTTTGCGCTGGGATCGGCCGCTCACGGCATCGGTACGGCCCGGGCGATCGAACTGGGAGCCCTCGAAGGGGCCCTGAGCGGTTTGGCCATGGCGCTGATGGGGGTGACCACCGCCATCCTGCTCCCGTTGATCGAGCGATTCCTCTATTGATCCGATTCTCTCCTCGAAGTTTTTTCGGGCAGCCCTCCGCCCGTCGGAGGTGCTGCCCGTGTTTTGTGCAACTGCCTCATAAAGCGACTCCGTGCCTTCTCCCCGTCAGTCGAGATGCCTGCCCGGCAAAACAAACTCTCTGACAAACAGTATAAAAGAGGTCTCATGGCGTGGTTTTTGTGGTGGAATTAAACATGATTTAACCTTTCAACTCTTTGCGCCTGTGAGATACAAATACATTTTCTTGCCGCTCATGTTGCTGGCACTCTGTGGTGGAGCCTGCTCCGAAAACAATGATCCGTATATACCTCCCAAGGACGATCCGACTGATGATATTGTGGATGAGGAGGTGGGAAAGGATACTCCCGTTCCACATGACATGTACCTGGACAACGGACAGTTGATCAACTCGTATGTCGATGCGAATAGGCTGGACGTTTCGCTCTCCAACAACGGGAAAGATATTGTGATCTACTGTATCGGTGACTGCGTTTACTCCCGTGCTCTGGGCGAGGATTGGCGATGGTGGCATCAGGTCGTATCCGGCACCGCCCCGACGGAGCAGATGTACGCTCGCTTCGAGGCACTCGCAACGAAGAACAAGGATGCCGGATTCAAGGGTTCCATTCCCGTATTTATCCGGTACGACGGTCTGAATGTGGGAGACACCTCCCTTTCGCAGCCGATTGCCTCGATCGAGGTGACCAGTTCCGCAGCATGGGACGAGAATCACCCGGCCGGTGCATCACTGAACGATCTGATTCGGATCTTCTCGCCCCGCTACGCAGAGGTGTTCGACAGCGGATATGAGTTGTTGTATCGCAACTGGGGACACACCGATGAGGCAGAACGGGAGTTGTATCCGCCGCGTCAGGATTTTGCCACCGGATACAGCTCACGCAACGCTTCGTGGAAGTTGCTGACCGAGCTGGATGAGACGGACAAGCAGATCCTGCCCGCCTATTTCGTGCTCAGAAGCCTCTCCTCGTCCTCGCTGCTCGGACAACAGATCACCGTCAGGATCACGCTGGCCGACGGAACCGAGCTGAGCGGAACGTGTCATAAATAGGATCCAAGATACGTACAAAAAGAGGCCGGGGAGCAACTCCCCGGCCTCTTTTGTTTGTGCTGGAAATTTTACGAGCGATCCGTCTCCCGGTTCGCAAACGAGCTCATGGCCAGATAGTCGGGATCGGGAGCATAAATGTAGAGGACCGATCCCTCCTTGATCGTGTTGATGACCTGACGGTTAATCTGGCGGGGCAGGGCAGGACAACCGAAACTCCGACCCAGACGACCGTTGGCCTGCACGAACGACGGGTCGCAGTAGTCGGCTCCGTGCATGACAATGGCACGCTCCTTGGCCTTGTCGTTGATCCCCTGTTCGAGTCCGTTCAGTACGAGCGAGTAGCCGTTTTTACCCATGTAGGTATTTTCGGTCAGGTAGAAGCCCAACGAACTCTTGTACGATCCGGGCGTATTGCCGAACGAAGTGGCGTAGTTGCCGCCGCTGTTCTTCCCGTGCGCCACCCGGGAGTGGTAGAGCAGGCGGGCATGCCGGATGTCGATCACAAAGAGTCGCTCTTCGGTCGAGGGCTTGCTGAAGTCGATCAGGGTCAGAATCTCCTTTTTTCGACCATCGATCTGTTCATATCCGGCGTAGGCCTTCTCGAAGATGGAGTAGGCTACATGCTCTGCAAGGCCCGATTCCGTATAGATTCGGACAGCCTCCCGGTCGTGCGCCGCTTCGTCGGGATCCGCTCCAGGCAGGGCAGCCCCGAACGGGAAGAGAGCCAGCAAGGTCAACAATATCAGTTTACGCATGGGTGAATGAGTCGTTTTGCGGTATGCTGCGCCCTTCGGGCCCGAGGGGCGTGTCATTGTGGCAAATATACTGAATTTTTTATTCTTGCAAAAAATCGGGTCGGGCAGGAGACCAGCGAACGAGGGCGGACTTATTCGATGACAACTACCAAAGCCTGCTCTGTCGGAGCCCAATCGTAGAAGAATTTGGCCTGTGAGGTGGCGGTGCGGACACACATGTGCGATCGGGGGGTTGTTCCGAGCGACCAGCTGAATTCGACCGGCTCCTTGCCGGGGACGTTGACCGGCACACCGTGAATGTAGGCGCCGTTGCAGAAGCGGCTGGCCCACGGGGCGAATCCGCCTGTTTCGGTCGACCCGTCCTTCAGGTAGATCATCTTGCTTTTTTTCTCCTGCACGACATAGATCCCCAGCGGAGTCGATTGAGCGTGGGGAGGCTGATCCACGCCGGTCGTTGCCGGATTCATGCTGCGGATAATCCACTCGCGGCGACGCCCTCTGAACTCAGGATCTCCCTTCTCAAGCAGGGCGATGTTCTGCATCGATCGATCCACGAAGGCCACCTTCCGGAAACTGACCGTATCGGCAAGCGTGTGGAGATACCGTGCCGGAACAAGGTATCGTCCCTGTCCCGCCCCGCTGATCGTTTCAATCTCACGCCACCTATTCTCCCGGTTCAGAACCCGTACCAGCGATCCGTCCATGCCGTAGAGTACCGGGGTGAGCGTATCCGACAACCCGTAAAGCGGAAT
>CAWUYY010000084.1:0-8581 GCA_963926835.1 Rikenellaceae bacterium
TTGAATGTTATTTCCCGAGCAGAACCGAATCGATAACCCGTTTGAAATCCGCTTTGCCCATTGCTCCCTGAGCCATCTGAGGTTTCCCGTTCATGGGGATGAAAAGCAACGTGGGAATGGAACGGATACCAAAGTCTACGGCGAGTTGCTCCTCGTTCATCGTGTTGACCTTGTAAATGACGATCTGTCCGTCGTATTCGGCGGCAAGCTCTTCGAGAATCGGCGCCACCATCTTGCAGGGGCCGCACCAGGGGGCGTAGAAGTCGACGATGGCAGGTTTGTCGCCCAGATACTTCCACTGGGTCGGGTTCTTTTCGTAATCAACGACTTTGGTCAGAAAGTCGGCTTTAGTCAGTTCAATCGTTTTCATGGTATTTGTCTGTTTTGTTTCCTGTTTGATCGGTTGCCGGAGTGTGGTTTCGTTGAGGCAACCGGGGTGCCTTGGTCACCCTTTGGTATTAATAACGACACAAAGATATATTTTATTTTCCAATAAAACAAATTTCCATTAGAAAATAAATAAGAGGGGTGAAGCCAAAGAGGGAGGCGGACGTTCCGGGAAAAGGGACCCGTGTCACTTTTTCGCACGATAACGCTATGTCAAAAAGAAGATGGAGGATGCCGCGTGAATTCGGCACCCTCCACAATCTATCTTCGTCGTCCGGTTGTCAGAGGAATCTGGGATCAATATCATCGACACGCACCCACGTGTCGCCATTCTCCTCCACGATGAATTCGGCGCATTTGACCGATCCGTCGTCGTAGACAAGCCGCCATAATGAATCGCCGTAGTACTCCGCCTCGAGCAGCTTCGGCACAGTGGGTTCGTATTTGCACAGCCAGGTGACAACCAGATCCTCGAAGGTCCTGAGCAGGGTGTCGACATTCTCCGACTTGTAGTGGCCCGGCGTGGAAAAGAGGGCCCGGCACCACGATTCGAGTGCATTACTGCTCTGCATGTACTCCCGATCCACATCCAGTCCGCCATCGTCGTCAGATGCCGCGTTTATGATCTCATCGAGGTTCTCGACCGCTTCCCGGGCTTTTTCGTCGTAGCGTGTGATCATCTCCGTACACCAGTCGCCCCAGGCCGCGACGTCGTCATATACGATCTCTTCGAGCGATTTGGAGTTGTAGTTGCCGTCGAACATGTTGAGAAGACCTCCCAGATCGGCTCCGAATCGGGCCCATTCGTCCTCCAGGATCGGTTTGGCATAGGCATCGGCAGCCTTTTCGATGTAGGTCTCACCTAGGTAGGTGACGATCGGGTGGAGCAGCTCCTGAGAGACCATCTGGTATTGGGCCTCCTGGAATACCTGTTTGTGATAGATGTCGAGACACTCCCGCTCCACGTCGGAGAGCTGGCGTTGGCAGGAGGTAAGTGTCAGCGTTGCGGCGATGGCCGCATAGAGGAACTTTTTCATGTTGTCGGGTTTAAAATAGGGTTGACGGGATTATCAGCTCGAATACGGCGTAGATGAACAGAATGAGTATGATTCCGATCGTGTCGCGGGACTTCCACTTCGTTCGGGGACATTGCGAACCTTTCTGGCAGAAGAACACGATCAGGATGATCCACCCGATGATCGGGACGAAGTTCAGCAGCACGAGCCAGGGACTTTTCCCCGTGTCGCGCAGGCGACGGACCTGTAATTCCACGCTTTTGAGGGTTACAATCGCCCAGAAGATCCAGAATATGGCGTGGACGAACTTTGAAGTGGAGACTGCACAGGCAAGATCGAGAAGGCTGAGGAAGAGGTAACCGTACGATGCGGCAATCAGCAGCGATGCGAGCCAGAATTGGCGCCGGGAGATGGTGGCGTTGAAGTGAAATGCCGGAATGACCGAGGCTTGGGCCGTCCAGTTCGGATGTTCAATATCCTTTCCCCGCCAGGTCATGTCCAGAAAGAATTCGAAGACCCCCGGAGTTTGTGTGTCATCCTCCGTCTGCTTCGGAGCGGTTGACGGGGCCTGCTGCGGGGCGGGTGTTGCTTGTCCGCTTGTTGCTTGTGGCCGCGTGTCACTCTCCAGCCATTCTCCGCAGTGTTTGCACTTTCTGGCCGTAGCCAGAATCTCTTCGCCGCAATAGGGGCACGTCTTTGTTTGGTTTTCCATA
The DNA here is from genome assembly GCA_963926835.1 of Rikenellaceae bacterium. GTDB lineage: Bacteria > Bacteroidota > Bacteroidia > Bacteroidales > Rikenellaceae > Alistipes. The sequence goes on from CAWUYY010000084.1 coordinate 2,117, forward strand.
GTTGAACCCAAATGATTTGTAGCGTCCCGGCTCCTCGGATCGTATGGTTCGTAAAAAAAGAGAGTGTGGAGCCCGTTTCGTCTATCTGTCAGAAGGTTGTGGAAGGACCCGTAACAACGATAAACGATACAATAACCCCACACCTGATAGATATGGGGAGGACGGCACAATGCATACGTCCCTGCCATATGCTAACAAGGAAATGAGTGCTGTTCGTTGTCCCGTTGTTCTTGAAAACTTCCACATTTTCTGACAAGGACAGTGCGAAAACACCTTCGTAAAAGCTATGTCTGCCGCCGGGTTGAGCACCCGTGCGGTTTGGCAAAACTATGAAAACTTTTGTAAAAGAACAATTTCTTTATTGCCTCGACACGCGTCTTTCGCTATATTTGTACTGCGTGTGGCCCTTGGACGGGGATCCGGTTGGACCGAGACACGCCATTTTCGGATATGAATGTTTAAATTATTTGTGATGAACCGATTGAAATTGATTGTTCCCGTCGTGGTATTGCTTGCCGTTGCCGGCTGCGGCGGTCGTACGAGACCGGCCGTCCAGTCGACTGCGTCGGAATCGGAATTGGAGACGAAACGGCCCCTTTTTTGTCCGCCGATGCCTCCCGAAACGTTGCAGCCCGAGCAGCAGTTTGCCTATATGCGGGACCATTTCTGGGATAACCTCGATTTTGCGGATACGGTGTGGCTCGTGTCGACCGATACGACCCACATGCTGCGGGCGTTTCACGAATATGTGCGCTATTTCGTTACGCCGGACAACCTCTCCCCGCTGGAGGCTCTGATGCAGAAAGCCTCCCGGTCGAAGGTTACGCTGGAGTATTTTGCCATGTTGGGTGAACGGGTGCTGCACGACCCGTCGTCGCCGGCACACAATGAGGAGCTTTATATCCCCGTACTGAATGCCTTGATCGAAAGTCCGCTGCTCGATGAGTGGGAGAAGATAGCCCCCCGGCATGATCTGGAACTGGCCCGGCAGAATCGTGTGGGAACGCCGGCCAATGATTTCCGCTATACGCTGGCTTCGGGCCGTACGGGAAGGCTCTACGGGGTCAAGTCCGAATATACGCTGCTCTTTTTCAACAATCCCGACTGTGCGATGTGCAAGACGCTGATCCGGCAGATGGCGGCCTCGCCCGTTCTGTCGGAGTTGATCGAACAGGGACGGCTCAAGATATTGGCCCTCTATCCGGACGAGGATCTGACGGCCTGGCGGGCGCACATTCCCGATATTCCTTCGACGTGGATCAACGGTTACGATGCCGGTACGCAGATCAGCCGGAACAACCTGTACGATCTGCGGGCCATTCCGTCGCTTTACCTGCTGGATCGCAACAAGCGGGTCCTGCTCAAGGATGTGTATGACGTCGGGTACGTCGAGTGGACGTTGTCAGAGGGACAGCCCGGCCGGTGAATCGGATTTCTTTAAAAGATATTTTGATTACCCCGAATAGAAACAGCGATGGCTGCTCTAACAAGAGCAGCCATCACCGTTTTCACTCTTTCACGGATCGATTCTGTCCTTTTTTCAGAGCCTTCTGAGCAGACCGCTCAACAGTTCGCAGAGGATGCTGTTGATCTTGTCGGTCACCCATTGATAGCCGGCCTTGAGCAGCTGGGCCATCTCCGAGATGTTCTCCATCTGTTCGCGGATGTAACGGACGACTCCTCTGACGGAGGCGAAGTAGATGATCGTTGCGACGATGGCGAAGAAGCCGCCGACGATCAGCGTTGCCCAGATCATCGATCCGGTCACCTCGGCCAGCCATACGACGAGTGTCGTGATGAGCAGGATGACGGCTGCCGTGGTGGTCAGTCCGAACAGGACGAGCGGAGTTACGATGCTCCTGCGGGGTTGTTTCTCATTCATTGCGGAAAAAGTTTGCGGGTCGTGCGGTGTGTCGGTCGTTTATTGGCCGCAGTTGCACTCCTCGTCCAGTTCTTCGATCTTGTCGGCCATTCTTGCACGGAGCTGGTCGACCTTGTTGCGCAGCGCATCCGTCTTCTCACGGAGCTTGTCGGTCTCCTTGTCTACGAAATCACGGATCGAATCGCGTACCTCCTTGCCCGTGCGCGGAGTGGTCAGGGCGGTGATGGCTGCTCCCAGAATCATACCTCCGATAAAGGAAGCGATGCAGGCTGATGTGTTTTTCATGGCGATGATGATTTAATGGTCCTTTGCCCGGAAAGATGCAAATATCGAACCGTTTTTGCCGATCACGGCTTCGGGACGACTTTCCTTGTCCGGGCTTGGATTTTCGCGAAAATCTGTGTATCTTTATACGATGGAGTTCAATCGAGAGGTATTGGTCGCCTTTACCGGCCACCAGGAGTATGACGGTCGGGCGGACGAGGCGCTGGAGGGGCTCGTGCGGTCGCTGTACCGGGCGGGCTGCCGGGTGTTCTATTCCGGCATGGCCCTCGGATTTGACCTCTCGGCCGCTGAGACGGTGCTCGCATTGCGGGAGGAGTGCCCCGGCATGCAGCTGGTGGCCGTTGTCCCGTTCCGCGGACAGGAGCGGAGTTTCCCGATCAGGGAGCGGATGCGCTACTGGGCGGTGCTGGCCGCGGCCGACCGTACGGTCGAACTCGAAACGGCCTATTGCCGGGGCTGTTACTACCGCCGCAACGATTACCTGGTGGACCACGCCGGTCGGCTGGTGGCCTGGTACGTGCGTCCCCGCAGCGGGACGGGCTATACGGTCCGCCGGGCGCGAAAGGCTGGGCTCGAGGTGATCAATCTCTGGGAGGATCCCTCTTCGCCGACACTCTTTGCCGAACCATGATGCAACCCCGTCGCCGGGCCCCTTCTGCGGTCGTCTTTTCATTTGCTTGCAGCCCTCGAAAATAATCCGTAACTTTACGCGTTTTACAGGCGAAAAGTGGAAGAGAAAACAATCAAAATACTCGGAGCTCGGGTTCACAATCTGAAGAACATCGACCTCGAAATTCCTCGTGACAAGCTGGTTGTCATTACCGGTCTCTCGGGATCGGGCAAGTCGTCGCTGGCCTTCGATACCATCTATGCCGAGGGGCAGCGCCGTTACATGGAGACCCTGTCGACCTATGCGCGGCAGTTTGTCGGCAACATGGAGCGCCCCGACGTGGACAAGATCACGGGGCTGAGCCCGGTGGTTGCCATCGAGCAGAAGACGACCAACAAGAACCCCCGCTCGACGGTGGGTACGGTGACCGAGATCAACGACTTCCTGCGTCTGCTCTACGCCCGTGCCTCGCGGGCCTACTCCCCGGCCACGGGCGAGGAGATGGTGCACTATACCGACGAGCAGATTCTGGAGTTGATCCTGCGCGAGTTCGACGGCCGGAAGATCGCCTTGATGGCGCCGATCGTCCAGGGGCGCAAGGGACACTACCGCGAACTGTTCGAGTCCCTGAGCAAAAAGGGCTACCTCTATGCCCGGATCGACGGAGAGATCCGGGAGTTTTCGGTGGGCATGAAGCTCGACCGCTACAAGATCCACACGATCGACCTGGTGGTCGACCGCATGGCGGTCGGCCGTCCGCTCCAGGATCGTCTGCTCGCCTCGTTGCGGGAGGCCATGCGCCAGGGAAAGGGGACGATGGCCATTTACGACTACGAAAGCGGGACGTTGCGCTATTTCTCGCGCCATCTGATGTGTCCGACCACCGGCATTGCATTCGAGGATCCTGCTCCTCATACCTTCTCGTTCAACTCCCCCAAGGGGGCCTGTCCCCATTGCAACGGACTGGGTGTCGAGGCGGTGTTCGATCGGGAGAAAATCCTGCCCAATCCGTCGCTGTCGCTGCGCGAGGGCGGGGTGGAGCCTCTCGGCAAATACCGGAACAACACGCTCTTCGCCATCCTTGAGATGCTGGGGCGGCGGTACGACTTCACGCTCGACGATCCGGTCGGAACGATCTCCGAGGAGGGGATGAACGCCATTCTGTACGGCGATTCCGAGCCGCTGACCATCGATCTGTCGGAGTTCAGCGCCGCGTCGGCCGGCCGCAATCTGATCTCGTGGGAGGGGGTGGCTGAATACATCTCCCGCACCGAGGAGGACGATTCGGCGCGCGGCCGCAAGTGGCGCGAACAGTTCCTGCGCTATAAGCCGTGCAGCGTCTGCGGCGGCACGCGCCTGAAGGCAGAGGCGCTGCAGTTCCGGATCGGCGGAAAGAACATAGCCGAGGTGTCGGCCCTGTCGATCACCCGTTTTGCCGAGTGGATCAACCACATCGAGGAGCAGCTCTCGGAGCGGGAGCGCAAAATCGCCCAGGAGATCGTCAAGGAGATCCGCGAACGGGTCCGTTTCCTGCTGGAAGTGGGGTTGGGCTACCTCTCGCTGGCCCGCTCGTCGCGTTCGCTGTCGGGCGGTGAGAGCCAGCGTATCCGGCTGGCCACCCAGATCGGTTCGAAACTGGTCCATGTACTCTATATTCTCGACGAGCCCTCGATCGGCCTGCACCAGCGGGACAATCAGCGGCTCATCCGCAGCCTGAAGGAACTGCGCGATGCCGGCAACTCGGTCATCGTGGTCGAACACGACGAGGACATGATGCGGGCGGCGGACTGGATCGTGGACGTAGGGCCGCTGGCCGGCCGTAAGGGGGGTGAGATTGTCGCCTCCGGCACGTTTGACGACATCCTGAAGTCGCACTCCATCACGGCCGACTACCTGACCGGCCGCCGTCGGATCGAGACCCCGCAGCAGGTGCGCGAGGGCAACGGTCGAAGCATCGTGCTGAAGGGGGCCCGGGGCAATAACCTGAAGGGGATCGACGTCGAGTTCCCGCTCGGGAAACTGATCTGTGTGACGGGTGTGAGCGGTTCCGGCAAGTCGACCCTGATCAACGAGACCCTGCGTCCGATATTGAGCCGTCAGCTCTACCGCTCGTTCGACCAGCCGCTCGAATACGATTCGGTCACGGGAACGGAGTGGATCGACAAGCTGGTCGTGGTCGATCAGTCGCCGATCGGACGCTCTCCGCGCAGCAATCCGGCCACCTATTCCAACGTCTTCTCCGACATCCGGAAACTGTTCGAGCAGACCCCCGATGCCCAGATCCGCGGCTTCAAGGCGGGACGCTTCTCGTTCAACGTGAAGGGGGGGCGCTGTGAGGAGTGCCGCGGAGCCGGCGTGCAGACCATCGAGATGAACTTCCTGCCCGATGTCTATGTGACCTGCAAGGCGTGCGGCGGCCATCGCTATAACCGAGAGACGCTCGAGGTGAAATACAAGGGCAAGAACATCGACGATGTGCTGAACATGACGGTCAACATGGCGGTCGAGTTCTTCTCGAACATTCCCAATATCTACCAGAAGCTGAAGGCAATCCAGGAGGTCGGTCTCGGCTATCTGACACTCGGACAACCCTGCACCACGCTGTCGGGCGGCGAGAGCCAGCGCATCAAACTTTCGGGCGAGTTCTCCAAACGCGATACGGGCCGCACCCTCTATATTCTGGACGAGCCCACGACGGGACTCCATTTCGAAGATATCCGTCAGCTGCTTGAGGTGCTGAACAAGCTGGTCGATCGGGGCAATACGGTGATCGTAATCGAACACAATCTCGATGTGATCAAGGTGGCCGACTACCTGATCGACATCGGCCCGGAAGGGGGCGAAGAGGGTGGTCGGATCGTCGCAACGGGCACACCGGCCGAGGTGGCCCGCTGCAAGGAGAGCTATACGGGCGAATTTTTGCGCAAGATGGGACTTTAGGCAGAGAATTTGTTATACTCCGTACAACAAATCTCATCAGCCATGAAAAAATTCATTATTTTGCTGGTGATCATGGTGCTATGCCTGAGCGGATACGAGGTCCGCGCCCAGCAGCAGAATCAAAAGACAGAGACCAAACAGGAGCTTCGCGAAGAGCGGGCTCAGAAACGTGCAGCTCGTCAACTCGCTTTCGAGCAGCATGTCGATTCGTTGGTAAGCGGAGGTTACTTCCAGTTCATTCCGCGCAGCATGCAGCGTTCGGTCGGACCGACGCTCCCGATCTCCAATCCCGATTTCAGCCTGGAGTACCAGAAGGATCGGTTCGATATCTATCTGCCCTACATCGTGGGTTCGATGCCTCCCTATCGGGTTTCTGTGATTAACTATGTGACTTCCAATGCGGAGCAGTACACGACACAGAAGACCGACAACGGTTGGACCGTTACATTTGTAGCCACGCTCTTCGACGGTTCGATTTACACCTTTACCTTGAATGTCTACACCAAGACAGGAGGAGCAACCTTGACTGTCGAACGGGCTTTCAACACGACGGTGCAGTATTCGGGTATCATCTTCCAGATATAGCGTGTTGCTGAACTGTTTGTCAAGCATGGGCCCCGTATCCTCGAAAGGATGCGGGGCCTTCTTGTTGCTTGCGGATGCCGGCAACAGCTTTAGTTGCCCGTGTGCGAGGCGAAGAATGCGGCTGCCCGCTCCTTGACGTTCTGCTGCAGGTTGCGGTAGAAGA
>CAWUYY010000085.1:0-5554 GCA_963926835.1 Rikenellaceae bacterium
AGAAAAAACAACATGAGCCATGAAATCCGCTCCTCACCATACCACCTGCAAAAGTGGTGCCTGCGCAGCAAACACCGCTGAGTCACACTCGCAAAGCTTTGCGGCACCGGCCGTATCGGCCCTGCTGTTTATCGCCGGGCTGATCCTCCAATATACCGGAGCCTCGATCTTCACCCGCCCGGTCGTCCGCCTCGTCTGGTTTCTGGCAGCCTGTCTGCCCGTGGGCATCCCCGTCCTGCTCGAGGCCTGGCGCGGATTCCGCCAGCGCGACTTCTTCACCGAACATACGCTGATGAGCATCGCAGCCCTTGGCGCCTTCTGCATCGGAGAGTATCCCGAGGCGGTGGCCGTCATGCTCTTCTACTCGATCGGCGAAGGGCTGCAGGAACGAGCCGTTGCACGGGTTCGCCGCAACATCCGCGATCTGGTCGACATCCGTCCCACACAGGCTACTCTCTGCCGAGACAACGCCACGACGATCGTTCCGGCCGCTCAGGTAATCCCCGGCCAGATCATCGAGGTTCGCCCCGGGGAACGGGTTCCCCTCGACGGAACGCTTCTCAGCGAGGAGGTCCCCTTCAATACGGCCGCTCTTACCGGCGAAAGTGTTCCTCGGACCATCCATACGGGTGAAGAGGTGCTGGCCGGCATGATCGCCGGAGAACATTCCATCCGCCTGCGCACGACCCGTCCCTACTCGGACAGCGCCCTCTCACGAATCCTCGAGATGGTCGAGCAGGCCTCCTCGCGGAAAGCCCGCACCGAACTCTTCATCCGACGCTTCGCCCACGTCTACACCCCCGTAGTCACCGGGCTGGCTCTGCTGATCGTTGCGCTGCCCTGGCTCTGGTCGCTTCTCGATCCACAGTTCACCTTCTCGCTGGACGAATGGCTCTCGCGGGCCCTGGTCTTCCTGGTAACGGCCTGCCCCTGCGCGCTGGTGATCAGCATTCCGCTGGGCTACTTCAGCGGCATCGGCATCGCCTCAAAAATGGGCATCCTCTTCAAGGGGGGAAACAGCCTCGATACCGCAGCCCGGGTCGATACGGTGGTCTTCGACAAGACCGGCACCCTCACCGAGGGACGTTTCGAGGTGACCGAGATCCAACCGGCCGCCTCCACCGACCCCACGACGCTTTTGGCAACGGTCGCCTCGATCGAGCAGAAGAGCACCCATCCGGTTGCACGGGCCATCGTGCGCCACGCCACCGGGCAGGGTATCCGGCTGCAGAGTCCGACCCAGGTTCAGGAGATCGCCGGACACGGCCTTTGCGCCCAGCTCGACGGACACGAAGTGCTGGCTGGAAACACCCGCCTGCTGCGCCGCTTCTCGGTCTCCTATCCTAAAGCGGTCGAGGCGATTCCCGAGACCATCGTTCTCTGCGCCATCGACCGACACTATGCCGGGTATCTGCTGATTGCCGACTCTCCGAAGGAGGATGCCGCCCGCGCCGTCCGGGAGCTCAAGGCGCTGGGAGTCGGGGATATCCGGATCTTCTCGGGCGACCGCCAGCCACTGGTTCAGAAGCTGGGACAGACACTCGGCACAACAGCCGCTGCAGGCGACCTGCTCCCGGGCGACAAGATGCGCCTTCTCGAGGAGTTGAAGTCGCGTCCCGGCCATACGACTGCCTTCGTAGGGGACGGATTCAACGACGCTCCGGCGCTGGCCATCAGCGACCTCGGCGTGGCTATGGGAGGTATGGGCAGCGATGCGGCCATCGAGACGGCCGACGTGGTGATCCAGTCCGACCAGCCCTCGCGCCTTCCGACCGCCATCCGGATCGGACGCCTCACGCGACGCATCGTCCGCCAGAACATCACCCTCGCCCTCGCGGTCAAGGCTGTCGTGCTGCTACTCGGTGCAGCCGGAATCGCCAACATGTGGGAGGCGGTCTTCGCCGACGTCGGCGTCACGCTGCTGGCCGTACTGAACGTCGTACGGGTATCGGCCCACCGTTTCGAATAAAAAAACTGCTGTAAATATGGATCAAGAAAAACAGATTGCCCTGCTCGAGAAACGCGACGTACGCCCCACCGCGCTGCGTCTGCTGATCCTGCGCACCATGGCGGAGTTCGACCGGGCATTCAGCCTGGCCGATCTGGAAGAGAAGCTCGACACGGTGGACAAGTCGACACTCTTCCGCACGCTGACCCTCTTTCTGGCCCACCACGTCGTCCACGGAATCGACGACGGCTCGGGATCGCTCAAGTATGCGCTCTGCAGCGAAGAGTGCGACTGCGAGATCGACGATCTGCACACCCACTTCTACTGCACCCGCTGCCACCGCACCTTCTGCCTGCGCGGCATTGCCATTCCGCACGTCGGACTGCCCGAAGGCTTCTCGGCCGAGACGATCAACTTCGTCATCAAGGGGATCTGTGCAGACTGTTCCCACCGGCTTCACTGACCCGCGATGCGTCGTCAGAGCGTATCGAGCCAGTTGCGGATGATCTGCCCGCCGCAGTTGGAGATGCAGGACTCCGGGTGGAACTGTACGCCATACACCGGGCGGGAGCGATGGTGCAGCGACATAATGTTGCCCTGCTCGTCGTAGGAGCTGACCGACAACTCTGCCGGCAGCGAAGCCGGATCGACCACCCAGGAGTGGTAGCGGCCGACAAGCGAGGGTTCGGGCAGCCCCCGCAGCAGCGGATCCTGCCTGTCGACAATGCTCAACCGGCTGGCGTGGCCGTGCAGCGGCGCCTCCATGTTACGCAGCCGGGCCCCGAAATGCTGAGCCAGCGCCTGATGGCCCAGACAGATACCCAGCACCGAAATCCCAGCCTTTTCGATGGCATCGATCCCCGCCATCAACCCCTCCGCCTCGGAGGGCAATCCCGGTCCGGGCGAAAGGAGCACCCCGTCATATCCGGAGAGCAGCACCCCCTCCAGGGAGTCGCTGCGCCGCACCTCGACACGAGCTTCCGCCTCGCGCAACAGCTGTACGGCGTTGTAAACGAACGAATCGTTGTTGTCGATCACCAATATCCGCTTCATGGGGGACAAATTTAACCTTTTTTATACCTTTGCAAACAAGAAGGCCAATTTATCGTCCTGAATATGCAAGCAGAACTCGTACGCGAAGCCATCAACCGAAGTGCCGCCGCAGGAGAACCCTTCCTGTTCGGAGTCGACTTCGAGATGCAGGAGGGATTCTTCGAGCGGGATCCGCTCGCCAAAAGCCAGATCCTGTTCCACTGCAACGGAGTCGGCAACATCCCTGAGAACCGTCCAGCCCACGGTCCGATGCCGACACCGGAACTCTCCATTCTCCGATCGGACCGGGCCGCCTACCGGCAAAAGTTCGAGGTGATCCACCGCGGACTGCTGCGCGGAGAGAGTTTTCTGGCCAATCTGACCGAACGCACACCCATTGGGACCAATCTTTCGCTCGAGGAGATCTTTTTCCGCAGCAGGGCACGCTACAAAATTCTGATGCCGGAGCAATTCGTCTGCTTCTCGCCCGAATGTTTCGTCCGCATCGCCGATGATCGGATCTACACCTACCCCATGAAAGGGACTCTCGACGCCACACTGCCCGAGGCCGAAAAGAGGCTGCTGGAGGATTACAAGGAGCAGTGCGAACACTACACGATCGTCGATCTGCTGCGCAACGACCTGAGCATCATATCCGACCGCGTCCGCGTCCAGCGGTTCCGCTACGTGGAACGCGTACAGACCCTGCGAGGTGAGATCCTGCAGACGAGTTCGGAGATCGTCGGAGAGCTGCGCCCCGGCTGGCGCCGCGAACTGGGGGATCTGCTCTTCCGGCTGTTGCCGGCCGGTTCGATCTCCGGGGCCCCCAAACCGGCTACCCTGCAACTGATCCGTCAGGCCGAACAGCAGCCGCGGGGATACTACACCGGCGTATTCGGCTACTTCGACGGCGAGCAGCTCGACTCGGCCGTCATGATCCGCTTCATCGAGCAGCATGACGGGAAGCCCTACTTCCGGAGCGGTGGCGGCGTGACCATCCACAGCGATCCGGAGCGCGAATACGACGAAATTCTGGAAAAAATCTACCTCTCCATTCCCGATCGTCCATGAAAGAGATTCAGCTCATCGAAACCCTCCGCGTCGAGGAGGGGCGATTCCTCCACCCGGAACTGCACCAAAAGCGCATGGAAGAGAGCACGCAGGAGCTCTTCGGCCACAACTGGTCCCTCGACTTTTCCTCGCTCTCCATTCCGGAGCACTGCCGACACGGCCTTGTCAAGTGCCGCGTTCTCTACGACCGCACACTCCGCAACCTCACGTTCGAACCCTATACCCCCCGCACCATCCGCACCCTGCGGCTGGTCACCGCTCCGCCCGAACTCGACTACCACCTCAAGTACGCCGACAGAGAGGCGTTAGAGGAGCTCCGCTCCCTCCGTCAGAGCTGTGACGAAGTCATCATCGTACGCAACGGAGCGCTCACCGATACCAGTTACAGCAACCTGCTCTTCTACGATGGCAACGAGTATGTCACCCCGGACAGCTATCTGCTGAACGGGACGCACCGGCAATGCCTGCTCCGCGAGGGACGCATCCGCGAGGCGCATCTCACCCCGCACGATCTTTCCCGCTTCAAGTCCGCCATCCTTATCAACGCAATGATCGGCCTTGAGGAGAATATCTCCGTTCCCGTCGAGCAGATATACGAATAGCCGGGCGGGATAAATAATCAAGTCCAAACTTTTCTACAAAGCCACAACCCCTCCAGAAGCATTGCATACACGCTGCCCGCTTCCTTGCATAGCGGAATTCATCTCCAAACAACACAAAAAAAGTCAGACCTTTCGATCTGACCGTGCCCACTCTCAGGCATATGACAACTGCCATCAGTACCTAAATCCAATGGACAGGAAAACATTACCGCAGTTACTAATGCCTCTCGTGCGTGAATCGATAAATCTATAACCCAATTCGACAATCGGAGAGAACCGTCCTGATCGGATATACCAGGCCAATGATATATCATAAGAGGTGCGCTTCCAGGCAGGACTGCCGACACTGCCCAGTGCTTTTGCCCGTATATCAAGTGCATGGATGCTTTCCAATCCATTAAGCAGCTTTACACCCAGACCACCACCGATACTGGTCCCCTTGTAATAGGTCTTGATGTCGCCATGCTGATACAGGGAAATATTGTCTTCTACCGTAACAAACAGATATGAGATGGAGACAAACTCCACGTGCGCTTTAAACGAAAAATCGATAGGCACGATCCCTTTGTTCTCGATTCCCGCCCCCGCCGTAACCTCAAAGTGTGTCCGATCAAGAAAGTTTTGCGCGCTAAGCCTGACAACTGAAAAGACGAGCAACAGAATGGTTACATAGAAAAGGCGCTTCATAGCTACAACATGCTAAGATAATTCAACGTGAAGAGTTTGCATCTCCCTGTACAAGGCGACACGTAATACCCCAATACAAATATAACATCTTACATTGAGACATACAAGAGCATCGTAGCATCATGTATATAGGTACACAAAAAAAGGTCAGACCTTTCGATCTGACCTTGAAGAGGCGGCTACCTACTCTCCCACGTGCGAAACGCAGTACCAT
>CAWUYY010000086.1:0-2967 GCA_963926835.1 Rikenellaceae bacterium
ACGCGCAACTCGCGGCCGGCCTGGATGGCATAGGTCTTTACGACACCGGGGTAGGAGAGGGCAATGTCCTCCATCTCCTTGAGTCGCTTGATGTAGCTCTCGACCACCTCGCGGCGGGCACCCGGACGGGCTCCCGAGATGGCGTCGCAGACCTGAATGATCGGGGCGATCATCGAGGTCATCTCGATCTCGTCGTGGTGTGCACCGATGGCGTTGCAGATCTCGGGTTTCTCCTTGTATTTCTCGGCCAGCTTCATGCCGATGATTGCGTGCGGCAGCTCCGGCTCGTCATCGGGCACCTTGCCGATATCGTGCAGCAGTCCGGCACGGCGGGCCGCTTTGGGGTTGAGACCCAGCTCGGCGGCCATGATGCCGGCCAGGTTGGCCGTCTCACGGGCGTGCTGCAGCAGGTTCTGTCCGTAGGAGGAGCGGTATTTCATCTTGCCGATCATGCGGATCAACTCGGGATGCAGGCCGTGGATACCCAGATCGATCGCGGTGCGTTTGCCCACCTCGACGATCTCCTCCTCGATCTGCTTCTGGACCTTGGCAACCACCTCCTCGATACGGGCGGGGTGGATGCGGCCGTCGGTTACCAGCTGGTGCAGGGCCAGGCGGGCGATCTCACGACGTACGGGATCGAAGCCGCTTAGGATGATCGCCTCCGGCGTGTCGTCCACAATGATCTCGATGCCGGTGGCTGCCTCCAGGGCGCGGATGTTGCGGCCTTCGCGGCCGATGATGCGTCCCTTCACCTCGTCGCTTTCGATGTTGAAGACCGTAACGGCGTTCTCGATCACCGTCTCGGTCGCCACACGCTGGATCGAGGCGACGATGATGCGTTTGGCCTCCTTCGTGGCGGTCATCTTGGCCTCCTCGATCGTCTCGTTGATGTAGGCGGCCGCTTCGGTCTTGGCCTCGGCCTTCATATTCTCGATCAGGATCGTTTTCGCCACCTCGGAGCTCATGCCCGAGATCTGCTCCAGACGGGTGTTCTGTTCGCGCATCAGGCGATCCACCTCCTCCTTTTTCGTGTCGAGCAGCTGCAGCTGGTTCTCCATCTGCTCCTTCAGGCGGTTGTTCTCCTTGATCTTGTTCTCCAGTTCGCGCTGCTGCCCCTGCAGGTTGTTCTCGATCTGCTTGGCGCGCTGCTCCATCTGGGCCACCTTCTGGTTGCGCTCGTTGACCTGACGGTCGTGCTCGCTCTTGAGCTGGATGAACTTCTCTTTGGCCTGGAGGATCTTCTCCTTCTTTATCATTTCGCCCTCCGCCTCGGCCTCTTTCCGGGCAGCCTCACGCAGTGATTTGAGGTTCTTCTTGGTCACGAATCGCGTGATCAGAATGTAAACACCCAGACAGACTACGGCGGTTATGACGCTCGATAGTATGGTTGTCATCATTGTTTTAGAGAGTTATTTATAATTAATACTAAATGTGTATGCACAAAAAAACCGCATAGAGTTCCTTGTCTCGTTTGACGAATCTGCAAGATTAGTCAAGTGTGGGGTCTTCCGAAGATCGCAACCTTCTACCGGTAGGCCGGAGCCTACACCCCGTGAGGGGTTGAAGCCTGATTTTGAAAGTGGGTAAGTTGCCCCAATGTAGAAATTGTTCAGTTTCGCAAAGCTTAAGGAATCTATGCGGGTAGATTTATCTTAACGTATGTTAAAGAACTCTTGTTCAAGGCGCGGAACAAAGCCAGCCTTTGACGGGAGGTGTCGTGCCGCGCGGTTACTTTTTCTCGGATTCAATCCGATTCATATACTGGTCGACCTCTTCGAGCAGAGCCTCCAGCCGTTGCAGATCTTCGCTGCCGACCTCTCGGCTCCGTGAAAGGCCGATGTTCGAGATTGCCAGCTGCAGGGCAGCCATGGCCAGACAGTCCTGAGTCGAGAACCCCTCGTAGCGAGCCTTCTCGAAGCGGGTCACATAGGCGTTCACCTCGCGCTCGGCCAGTCGGTAAAGCTCCTCCTTGTCCGCCAGCGACTGGGCGTCACCCTCCTCGTGCTTGAGGGTGAACGAGTAGCTCTTGCCTGCTATTTTGAGCTTGATCGCCTGCTGTTCTGCCATCTTCGTTACCTTCCTTTCGGTCGGGGATTGCACTCCCCGGTTGAAATATTATTCGGTCGTCGTATCTTTCGTTGCTACTCGGTCGGCAGATCGTCCGAGATCCGCTCCGGTTTGTCGAGTAGTGCGATGCAACGGTCTACCTCCCGCATCAAACGGTTGACCCGTGCGATCGCTTTGTTCTGGTTTGCCGCGTTTCCGCTCAGCCCCTGACCGAGTTGGGCGGTGGCCAACTCCTTGTCGAGCCTTCTCACCTGCTCCTGCAGCGAGCGGTTCTCCTGACGGAGAGCGTCGCGCTCGGCGGCCGTTTGGGCGCAGAGTTTCGCGAGTTTGCCGTGATCGGCCATCAGTTGCCGGATCCGGGCCTCGAGATCGCTTATGACCTTTTTCTCTGCCATTGCCTGACTGTCTCGGAAACGCTTTTTTACCTTTTCAAAGGTAGATAAAAATCGTCAAATTTCAAAATTTTATTTTTCCACCGGCTCGGCATACAGATCGTAATCTTCTGCCGCCGTGATTCTTACCCGGTAGAAACAGCCCCGGATGAGGCGTCGCCCCTCGGAGCGGATCAGAATCTCCTGATCGACCTCTGGCGAGTCGTACTGCGACCGTCCGACGTAGTACTCTCCTTGTTTCGAATCGATGATGACCTGCTGGATTGAACCGATGCGCCGGCGGTTGTTCTCCAGCGAGATCTCCTGCTGGAGGGCCATGATGCGGTCCACACGCTCTTGTTTGACCTGGTGGGGCACATCGTCGGTCAGGTGTTGGGCCGAATAGGTCCCCTCCTCCTCCGAGTAGGGGAAGACCCCCAGCCGGTCGAACCGCACCGTGCGGACGAAATCGAGCAGCTCCTCGAAGTCGGCCTCCGTTTCGCCCGGATAGCCCACAAGCAGCGTC
>CAWUYY010000087.1:0-31895 GCA_963926835.1 Rikenellaceae bacterium
AGGAGAAGATCGCCAAGCTGATGTCGATCAACGGAAAACAGTCCGTGGACGATATTCACAAGAAACTGGGCCACATCATGTGGGAGAACGTGGGCATGGCCCGTTCGAAGGAGTCGCTCGAGAAGGCGATCCGCGAGATTCAGGCGCTGCGCAAGGAGTTCTGGAAGGATGTGAAGGTGGTCGGCAAGGCGAACGACTTCAACGTCGAGCTGGAGAAGGCAATCCGTCTGGCAGACTTCCTGGAGCTGGGCGAACTGATGGCCCGCGATGCCCTGCATCGTGAGGAGTCCTGCGGCGGTCACTTCCGTGTGGAACACCAGACCGAAGAGGGCGAGGCAAAACGTGATGACGAACATTTCGTATATGCTGCCGTATGGGAGTACAAGGGCGAGAACGAGGCCCCCGAGATGACCAAGGAGCCGCTCAACTTCGAGTTTGTACACCCGGCACAGCGTAACTACAAGGACTAAACTTCTGAACGTCGAACTTTAATCACAATTTGAAACTATGAATTTCACGTTAAAGATATGGCGCCAGAAGGACGCCAAAGCAAAAGGAGGTTTCGAAACCTACCGGGTTGAGAACATCTCTGCCGACACCTCGTTCCTCGAGATGCTGGATATTCTGAACAACAACCTGATCCACGAGGGCAAGGAGCCCGTGGCCTTCGACCACGACTGCCGCGAGGGTATCTGCGGCATGTGCTCGCTGCACATCGACGGCCGTGCACACGGACCTTCGGACGGTGCCACCACCTGCCAGATCTACATGCGCAAGTTCAAGGACGGCGCTACGATCACCATCGAGCCGTGGCGTTCGGCCGCCTTCCCGGTGATCAAGGACTTGGTGGTGAACCGCGGTGCATACGACCAGATTCTGCAGGCCGGCGGTTTCATCTCCGTTCGCACGAATTCGGTGCCCGACGGCAACGCGATTCCGATTCCGAAGGCGGATGCCGACGAGTCGATGGATGCGGCTGCCTGCATCGGTTGCGGTGCTTGTGCCGCTACCTGCAAGAACGGTTCGGCCATGCTGTTTGTCGCAGCGCGTGTTTCGTCGCTGGCCAAACTGCCGCAGGGCCGTGTTGAGGGTGCTCGTCGTGCCAAGGCGATGGTTGCCAAGATGGACGAGCTCGGTTTCGGTAACTGCACCAACACGGGTGCCTGCCAGGCCGAGTGCCCGAAGAAGATCTCGATTGCACACATCGCCCGTCTGAACCGAGAGTTCCTCTCGGCCAAGTTCAAGGACTAAGCGATTGCGATAGATATTGCAGACAAGCGGGCTGGATTTCGATCCGGCCCGCTTGTCTTTTGCAGAAGAAGAGCAAAAAAAGAGATTGTCCTTGCGGGGACAACCTCTTTTTTAGATACGGGAGAGAGAACTATTTCTCACGGGTGAATTCGAAGCCGATGTTCAACCCGTCGAACGAGTTGAGCAGGGTTGAGATGGTTGCCATGCTCTTCGAAAAGCTGGCCGTTTTTGTTCCCAGGCTCTGGAGAATCGAGAGTACCTTGTCGGCCGGGAAGAGAATCTGAAGATCGGTTCCGTCGAGGTAGGCGACACCTTCGATCTTGCCCAGTTTCGAGAGAAGCTGCGAGGTGAAGGTCATCGTCAGGGCGTGGCTCTCGTTTTCGAAGGTGTACTCCCCCTCAAGGGTACGGCTGCCGGCCGTCATTGTGAACTTCCCCTCTTTGGTGAAGGTGCAGCTGCAGGAGCCGGATTTGAATCCGACCAGCGAGTAGCCCGTCTCGAGCGTGCTCTGCAGTTTGGTGGTGGCGGCCGATGCGGCTACTTCGGTGAGGGTGTTCTCGCTTTCGAGTTTGACGCCAAGACGGTCGTAGCTCCACGAGCCGACCATGGCGTATTGCGTCGCTTTACCCCCGGTGAGTTTGTCGGCCGTGGTCGAGGCGGCCCCTTTCAGGGCATCGAGCCAGTTCTGCGCCTGGAGGTTGGGGGTGAAGAGTGCCAGTGCGGCAACAATTAGCAGATACTTTTTCATATTGGTCTCCTTTCTTTGTAGAAATCCTTTTCTACAAAGATAACATTTTTTTGAGAGAGGGCAGTGTTTGCGGGGCAGGGAAAATGTGAGCGCCGGGATTTCGAATCCCGGCGCCCGCTTGTCGTTTATTTGGGTTGGATGTACCCTTTCAGGGCCTCCACATACTCTTCAAAGGCGTCGATCCCCGCGCGGGTGATGCGACAGACGGTGCGGGGCATCTTCCCCCGAAAACCCTTCTGAACCTCGATATATCCCGCCTTCTGCAACTTGTCGATCTGAACGCTGAGGTTGCCTGCCGTGGCTCCCGTCTGCTCCCGGATGAAGACGAAGTCGGCCTCGTCGACCCCCAGCAGGATCGACATAATGGCCAGCCTCAGTTCGGAGTGCAGCAGCGGATTCAGCTCTTTGAACATTGTTTGCGTTTTTGGTGGTTGATGATGTGACCGGGAATGACCATCATCACCAGAAATATCATTGCAAAGATAACCATTTCACCGGATAATAGCATGTTGATCCCTCCGTTTTGCTGCATGGCTGCCAGTTCGGGATTCGAGATTGCGCTCTCCAGACAGTAGTCGTAGAGCGGGAAGAGCATCGAGAGCACCATGCCGGCGAATCCGGCGATCGTGTAGACTTTTGAACGGACGACCAGTCCCGTGATGGCCGTGCCGATGGCCATTACGAGGGTGATGAGGCCGTAGAGGTCCGTGCGGCGGAAGAGCCCGTGGAAGAGGCAGAAGGCAAAGATCGGAATCAGCGCCAGGGTGATCGGCAGCCAAATCATCCAGACGATGCGGTCGATCTCCGTGCGCGGTTCCGAGCGTCTCTTTTCGTGAAAGAGCCAGGTCAGCAGGCAGCCGATCACCGGAATGAGAAACCACGTGAGGCTCCAGGCCGGATTGACTCCCGTTACGGCGAATCCGTAATTGAGCAGCGAGATGCCGACGGTCGTGTAGCCCCAGATGAGGAACGGCCGGCCGGCGTTGCGCTCCAGACGGGTGCGTGTGTTTTGGATCATGCGCGAGATCAGCTCTATGCTCTCCCGTGCTTCGAGTTGTTTTTCTTCCATGGCGGTTGTCGTTTTTCTGAGGTGAAACAAGGTGTTGCGGTTATCCCTTCGGATCATCGTCCGGACGGGTCAGCAGCTGGATAGAGTTCAGAAGCATGCCCAGACCCCATCCGCCGATTACCCACAGCACCCACCAGTAGTGGGGCATGGTAAGCCAGTTGACCAGTGCCAGAAAGGCACACATGACCGCATACACGCTCCACTCCCGGAGCAGGATGCGTCGCCGCTGAAGGGCCTGACTTGTCTCTCGAATGAGTTTCATCGTTTGGTGGTTTTATTGGTTTGTATGGCAAATATAAATTAGTTTATTATATAAACCAAATAAAAAGTGCTCTTTTTTCGCTCTCTGTGGCGGAAGTGAGGTTTGGGGGATTTTGCCGGATGGGGGTGAATGGCTGCCTGCGGGGGCTTACAGCAGGATCAGGCTGACGGCCATGACAGCCATGCCGGCCACCACGCCGTAGATCGACGTGTGAGCCTCGCCATATTCGCGGGCGGCGGGGATCAGTTCGTCGATCGAGATGAAGACCATGATGCCGGCGACGGCGGCCAGGATGCACCCCATCACCACGGGAGTCATGAAGGGCGTGAGGATGAAGTAGGCGAGCAGCGCTCCGACCGGTTCGGCCAGACCCGAGAGCATCGAGTATCGGAAGGCCTTCATGCGGTTGCCGGTGGCGTAGAAGACCGGCACCGAGACGGCGATACCCTCCGGGATGTTGTGGATGGCGATGGCCACGGCGATGGCCACGCCGAGCGTCGGATCCTCGACGGCCGTGGCGAAGGTGGCGATGCCCTCCGGGAAGTTGTGGATGCCGATCGCCAGGGCGGTGAGCAGTCCCATGCGCATCAGACGGGTATGCTGGGGCTTCCGCTCCATCTCCTCGATGCGGTGAGCCTCGTGGGGGTTTTCGACCGAGGGGACCAGCCGGTCGATGATGCCGATCAGCAGCACGCCGCCGAAGAAGGCGAGGGTGGTGATGGCAACGCCGCTCTGTCCGGCGTAGGTCGAGCAGATCGCCTCGCGGGCCTGCTGGAACAGCTCGACGAACGAGACGTAGATCATCACGCCTCCCGACAGACCGAGCGAAAACGAGAGCAGCCGTTTGTTGGTGCGCTTGGCCAGCAGGGCGATCAGGCTGCCGATACCGGTGGCCAGACCGGCACCGAGCGTGAGCAGCAGGGGTAACAGGAGCGGGTGTTCCATCGTGGAGATCTTTGGTTCGTACTTTCGGACAAAGATAAGATCTTTTTCGACACGAACAGATCCGAAGGTGCTCAAAGAGAGCATGTCGGACAAAAAATCCCTACGGAAGGGGAGGTGCACGATGCGGAATTACCCCGATTCGGGGAGTTTCGCCGGAGTGCCGGGCAGACGGGACGGTGGATTTTTTTGAGTGGCTCTGTTGACCGAATCGTAAATTATGCTTACCTTTGCCGATGATTATACGAGGAGTTCAATGAGCTGCAACCAGAACATATTTCCGATGACTCTGCACAAGCGGCGTCGTTATTTTCAGGAAAACTTGTCTGGATGCGAATCCAATATCCATTCTATTTTTTCAACGTTTTAGGGTAGCTGTTTCGGTTGCCCTATTTTTTTATGCACCTGCACCGAAGCGGGGTGGTACGATACGGACAGAATGAAAACGATACTGAAAAACGCGAAACTTTATCTCGACGGCCGCTTCGTCGAGGGGGATCTGGCCATTGCCGACGGTCGGATCGTGGCGCTCGGAGGAGCAATTGAGGCGGGTGAAACGGATCGGGTGGTCGATCTTTCGGGACGATATGTGGTTCCGGGACTGGTCGACGTACACGTCCACCTGCGCGAACCGGGATTCTCCGCGAAGGAGACCATTGCAACGGGTACGGCTGCGGCCGCTCACGGCGGTTTTACGACGGTCTGCCCGATGCCGAACCTCTATCCGGCACCTGATACGGTCGAGCACCTGGGCGAGGAGCTGGCCTTGATCCGCCGCGACGCCCGGGTGAAGGTGCTCCCCTACGGGTGTATCACCATGGGGCAGAAGGGTCAGGGCGAGCTGGTCGACTTTGCAGCCCTTGCCCCCGATGTGGTGGCCTTCTCGGATGATGGCCGCGGGGTGCAGGGCGAGGAGCTGATGCGCGAAGCGATGCGTCGTGCCTCCGAGGTCGGAAAGGCGATCGTGGCTCACTGCGAGGTGAACGAGCTGCTGCACGGCGGTTATATTCACGACGGGGTCTACTGCCGCGAGCATGGCCACAAGGGAATCTGCTCGGAGAGCGAGTGGCGTCAGGTCGAGCGTGACATCCGCCTGGCCCGCGAGACGGGGTGTCAGTATCACGTCTGCCACGTCTCGACCAAGGAGAGCGTCGAGTTGATCCGCCGGGCGAAGGCTGAGGGCCTTCGCGTGAGCGGCGAGACGGCTCCCCACTACCTGCTGCTCTGCGACGAGGATCTGCAGGAGGACGGACGCTTCAAGATGAATCCGCCGCTGCGCAGCCGGGAGGACCGGCAGGCGTTACGTGCTGCGGTTGCGGACGGAACGATCGAGGTGATCGCGACGGATCACGCTCCGCATACGGCCGAGCAGAAGTCGCGCGGACTGGCCGGCAGCGCCATGGGAATCGTCGGTCTGGAGACCGCCTTCCCGGTGCTCTATACCTATCTCGTCAAACCGGGTCTGCTGACGCTCGAACAGTTGATCGATCGCATGACGATGGCCCCGCGCCGTATCTTCTCGCTGGGCGGCGGATTGGCTGTCGGCGAACCGGCCGACCTCACGGTGCTCGATCTGGATACGGAGTATGAGATTGACCCGGAACACTTCCTCTCGAAGGGGCGCAGTACGCCGTTTGCCGGATGGAAGGTGCAGGGTCGCGCCCTCTGGACGCTGGTGGACGGGCGGACGGCCTGGGCCGACGGGCAGATCGAGCCGCAGCTTTGCTAAGAGCGGCGGATGGCTGCGAAAGAGTCAAAAAAGAAGTTTACAAATTGCGAAATAACACGACATGAAACCATTCAACAAAAAAATCGTGCTGGAGTCCGGTCGGGAGTTTCCCGGCTATGGATTCGGCGCGGACAAGGAGGCGGTCAACGAAATCGTCTTCAACACTTCGATGGTCGGTTATCAGGAGATCCTATCCGATCCCTCCTACACGGATCAGATGGTCGTGATGACCTATCCGCTGATCGGCAACTACGGCATCACGGACGAGGACTACGAGACCAAGTTCCCGACCCTGGGCGGGTTGGTGGTTCGGGAGTACAACGACATCCCGAGCAACTTCCGCTATACCAAGACGCTCGGCGAAGTGTGCGAGGAGTACGGCATCCCCGGTATCTGGGGCGTTGACACCCGCATGCTGACCCGCATCATCCGCGACGAGGGCAGCCAGCGGGTGATCATCACCGATATCGATGTGCCGACCGACGAGGCGCTGCGCCGCCTGAAGGCGACCCCGGTCCGTCGGGATGCGGTTACCCGCGTGAGCTGTCGCAAACGGTGGTTCTCGCGTACGCCTCACCATCGGTTCGATGTCGTGGCCATTGATTGCGGTATCAAGCACAACATCATCCGCAAACTCAACGAAAAGGGGTGCAACGTGACGGTGGTCCCCTACGATATTACGGAGGAGGAGATCCTGGCCTTCCGTCCCGACGGCCTGTTCCTGTCGAACGGTCCCGGTGACCCGGCCGATGTGACGCCGGTGATCGAGATGGTGAAGCAGATCCGCGGCAAGCTGCCCATATTCGGCATCTGCCTCGGCTATCAGATGATCTCGCTGGCCTATGGGGCCAAGACCTTCCAGATGAAGTTCGGCCACCGCGGCGGCAACCACCCGGTCAAATGCCTCGAGACGGACAAGGTGGAGATCACCAGCCAGAACCACAGCTATGCGGTCGATACGGAGTCGCTCAAGGGGACGCGTCTTCAGCTTACCCACGTGAACCTGCTCGACAACACGGCCGAGGGAGTCGAGTGCAAGGAGGATCGGATCTTCTGCGTGCAGTACCATCCCGAGAGTGCACCGGGTCCGCAGGACAGCACCTATTTGTTCGATAAGTTTATCAAAATGATGGAGGAGAATAAAAATGCCTAAGAGAACCGATATAAAGAAAGTGATGGTGATCGGATCGGGTCCGATCGTGATCGGCCAGGCCGCCGAGTTCGACTATGCGGGTACGCAGGCCTGTCTGGCCCTCAAGGAGGAGGGATACGAGGTGGTTCTGGTGAACTCCAACCCGGCGACCATCCAGACCGATGTGCAGATTGCCGACAAGGTATATATGGAGCCTCTTACGCTCGAATATGTGGCCAAGATCATCCGCTATGAGCGTCCCGATGCCATCGTGCCGGGACTGGGCGGACAGACGGGTCTGAACCTGGCCGTGCAGCTGGCCAAGAAGGGTGTGCTCAAGGAGTGCCAGGTGGAGATTCTGGGGACCTCGTTCGAGAGCATCGAGCAGGCCGAGGATCGCGAACTCTTCAAGGAGCTGTGCCAGTCGCTGGGCGAGCCCGTGCTGCCGTCGATGATCGCCGGCAGCATCGAGGAGGGTGTCGAGGCGGCCGTGAAGATCGGTTATCCGGTGGTGTTGCGTCCGGCCTTCACGCTGGGCGGTACGGGCGGCGGTTTTGCCGACAACGAGGAGCAGCTGCGCGAGATGATGCGCAATGCACTCGCCCTCTCGCCCGTCCATCAGGTGCTGATCGAGAAGAGCATCAAGGGTTACAAGGAGATCGAGTATGAGGTGATCCGCGACCACAACGATACGGCCATTGCCGTCTGCAACATGGAGAACATCGACCCGGTGGGCGTCCATACGGGCGACTCGATCGTGGTGGCACCGAGCCAGACGCTGACCAACAAGGAGTATCAGCTGCTGCGCGACAGCGCCCTGCGGTTGATCCGCGCCCTGAAGATTGAGGGCGGATGCAACGTGCAGTTCGCGCTCGACCCGCTCTCGTTCAACTACTACCTGATCGAGGTCAATCCCCGTGTGTCGCGTTCGTCGGCCCTCGCCTCGAAGGCGAGCGGCTATCCGATTGCCCGCGTGAGTGCGAAGATCGCCGTCGGTTTGACCCTCGACGAGATCCGTATCGCCAATACGCCGGCCAGCTTCGAACCGGCTCTGGACTACGTGGTGACCAAGATCGCCCGTTTCCCCTTCGACAAGTTCAGCGACGCCTCGAACCAGCTCGGTACGCAGATGAAGGCGACCGGCGAGGTGATGGCCGTGGGCCGGACGATGGAGGAGAGCCTCCTGAAGGCGGTGCGCTCGCTCGAGACGGGCGTATGCCACATCTACCACAAGAAATTTGACGACTGGAGCATCGACCAGATGCTGACCTATATCAAGGAGGGTACGGACGACCGTCTGTATGCCATTGCCCAGCTGATCCGTCTGGGGGTCGACCTGGCCCTGATCTACAATAGCACGAAGATCGACATGTTCTTCCTCGAGAAGTTCAAGAACATCGTCGAGCTCGAGCGGGTGGTGGCCTCCCATCCGATGGATCTGGAGACCCTGCGCGATGCCAAGCGCATGGGCTTCAGCGACAAGTATATCGGAAAGCTGTGGGGCAAGAACGAGAAGGAGATCTACCTGCTGCGTGCCGAGCACAACATCTTCCCCGTCTACAAAATGATCGATACCTGTGCGAGCGAATTCTCGTCGTACGTCCCCTATTTCTATTCGACCTACGAGCAGGAGAACGAATCGGTAGTGAGCGATCGTCGCAAGATCATCGTGCTCGGTTCGGGCCCGATCCGCATTGGCCAGGGTGTCGAGTTCGACTATTCGACCGTGCATGCCATCTGGTCGATCCGCGAGGCGGGCTACGAGGCGATCATTATCAATAACAATCCGGAGACGGTCTCCACCGACTATACGACCAGCGATAAACTCTATTTCGAGCCGCTGACGGTCGAGGATGTGATGAACGTCATCCGGCTGGAGCGTCCCGAGGGCATCATCGTCACGCTCGGCGGACAGACGGCTATCAACCTGGCCGAACCGCTCCACGAACTGGGCGTGCCCATCATCGGAACGGGCGTCGAGGCGATCTGCAACGCCGAGGATCGCGGCCGTTTCGAGAAGATCATGGAGGAGCTGCAGATCCCGCAGCCGGCCGCCGAGGCGGTGACCGACATCGAGGCGGGTGTGCGTGCGGCCGAGCGGATCGGCTATCCGGTGCTGGTGCGCCCGAGCTTCGTGCTGGGCGGCCGCGCCATGCAGATCGTCTCGAACGAGGAGCGCCTGCGCCACTACCTGCAGACGGCCGTTGAGGTGAACGAGGACAGCCCCGTGCTGGTTGACCGCTACATCATGGGCCGCGAGCTGGAGGTGGACGCCATCTGCGACGGCAAGGATGTCTTCATCCCGGGTATCATGGAGCACGTCGAGAAGACGGGTATCCACTCCGGTGACTCGATCAGCGTCTATCCGACCTTCAGCGTCGGTCAGAAGGCCAAGCAGAAGATCATCGACTATACGATCAAACTGGGTCTGCGCATCGGTATCATCGGCCTCTACAACATCCAGTTCATCCTGGAGGGTGAGGAGGATGTCTATGTGATCGAGGTCAACCCCCGTTCGTCGCGTACGGTTCCCTTCCTTTCGAAGTCGACCGGGGTGGAGATGGCCCATCTGGCTACGCAGGTGATGCTGGGCAAGACCCTCAAGGAGCTGGGTATCCATGAGGTGTACGGCAAGGAGCGCAGCCGCTGGTTCGTGAAGGCGCCGGCCTTCTCGTTTGCCAAGATCCGGGGCATGGAGTCCTACCTCTCGCCCGAGATGAAGTCGACCGGCGAGGCGATCGGCTACGACAACAAGCTGACGCGCGCCCTCTACAAGGCACTCCAGTCGTCGGGCATGACCGTCTCCAACTACGGAACGATCTTTTTGACCATTGCCGACAAGGACAAGCAGGCCGCCCTGCCGCTCGTGCGCCGCTTCTACGACCTGGGCTTCAACATCGAGGCGACCAAGGGTACGGCCGACTTCCTGCGTCAGCACGGCATCCGCACGCGTATGCGCCGCAAGTTGAGCGAGGGAAGCACCGAGATCATCGATTCGCTGCGGCAGGGACACGTCAGCTACGTGATCAACACGATCGATATCAACCAGCACAACACCCGTCTGGACGGTTATGAGATCCGTCGTGCGGCGGTCGAGAACAACGTGACGATCTTCACGGCGCTCGAAACGGTGAAGGTGCTGCTCGATGTGCTTGAGGAGATCACGTTGGGCGTATCGACCATCGACGCGGAGTAGAAACGGACTGTGCCGGGAGGGAGAATACCTTGCCCGGTGCATGAATGGATTGAAATACAGATGTATAAAAGAGGTATATATACCGTGGCGGCCAACGAGCCGCTGACGCGGAGCGTGTGGCGGATGACGCTGGAGGGGGATACGCAGTATATCACCCGTCCGGGACAGTTCGTCAACATCGAGATCGAGGGGCTCTTTCTGCGCCGTCCGATTTCGGTCTGCGATTACGATGAAAAGACGCTGACCCTGATCTACAAGGTGGTGGGCGAGGGAACCGAGCGGATGAGCCGGATGGCCTGCGGCACGAAACTCGACCTGCTGACCGGCCTGGGCAACGGGTTCGATACGGAGGTTGCCGCGCTGCACCCCCTGCTGGTGGGTGGCGGCGTCGGTGTGCCGCCGCTGTACAACCTGGCCAAGTGCCTGCTCTCGAAGGGGCGGAAGGTCTCGGTGGTGCTGGGTTTCAACACGGCCGACGAGATCTTCTATGAAGAGGAGTTCCGGGCGCTGGGTGCTGATACCTATGTTGCGACGGCCGACGGTTCGCGCGGCGTGAAGGGTTTTGTCACCACGGCCATTGACGAGTGTCGGATCCCGTTCGACTACTTCTACGCCTGCGGTCCGCTGCCGATGTTGCGCACCCTTTGCGAGGCAACCGGTGAGGTGTCGGGGCAGTTGAGCTTCGAGGAGCGCATGGGCTGCGGTTTCGGCGGTTGCATGGGCTGCTCGTGTCAGACCAAAAACGGTCCGAAACGAATCTGCAAGGAGGGCCCCGTTTTGACAAAGGAGGAGGTGATATGGTAAAGGAGCGCAAATTCGATATGAGAGTCTGCCTGAGCGGACTCGAACTGGACAACCCGGTCATTCCGGCCAGCGGTACGTTCGGATACGGCAACGAGTACAGGGATTTCTACGACATCAACATCCTCGGCTCCTTCTCGTTCAAGGGGACGACCCGCGAAGCCCGCTTCGGCAATCCGACTCCCCGCATCGCCGAGTGTACGGAGGGGATGATCAATGCGGTCGGACTGCAGAATCCGGGAATCGACGCGGTGATCGACCGGGAGCTGCCCCGCCTGAAAGAGTTCTTCCACAAGCCGGTGATTGCCAATATCAGCGGCTTCTCGGTCGAGGAGTACGCCTACTGCTGCGGCCGGATTGACAAGGAGGAGCAGGTCGGGCTGATCGAGGTCAACGTGAGCTGCCCGAACGTGCGCCACGGAGGCATGAGTTTCGGCACTTCGCCCGAAGCAGCGGCCGAGGTGACGCGTGCCGTGAAGGCCGTGACGACCAAGCCGGTCTATATCAAGCTGAGTCCCAACGTGACGGACATCGTGGCAATCGCCCGTGCCTGCGAAGAGGCGGGGGCGGACGGCATCTGCCTGATCAATACGATGCTGGGCATGCGGATCGATCTGAAGCGCCGCACACCGGTGATCGCCAATACGATGGGCGGTTTCTCGGGGCCGGCGATCTTCCCGGTGGCCGTACGGATGGTCTACCAGGTGGCGCATGCCTGCCGGATTCCGGTGATGGGGTGCGGCGGTGTGGCTACGGCCCGCGACGTGATCGAGATGATGATGGCCGGAGCGACGGCCGTACAGGTCGGTGCGGCCAACCTGCGCAATCCGTACGCCTGCAAGGAGATCATCGAGGCGCTGCCCGTGGAGATGGAGCGGCTCGGCATCGAGCGTCTGTCGGATATCATCGGCTGTGTAAAGTAAAATATTCGTGAAAATTTGATAAACCAGGATTATATGAATCGTGACGTAATCATAGCCTGCGACTTCAGCAGTGCGGAGGAGACTTATCGGTTTCTGGATCTCTTCAAGGATGAGGAGCGCAAACCGTTTTTGAAGATCGGCATGGAGCTCTTCTATGCCGAGGGGCCGCAGATCGTGCGGGAGATCAAACGCCGGGGACACCGGATCTTCCTCGATCTGAAGCTGCACGACATTCCCAATACGGTCCGCAAGGCGATGGCCGTGCTTTCGCGCCTCGATGTGGACATGTGCAACGTCCACGCGGCCGGAACGATCGAGATGATGCGTGCGGCCCGCGAGGGGCTGACCCGTCCGGACGGAAGCCGTCCGCTGCTGATCGCCGTGACGCAGCTGACCTCGACCTCCGAGGAGCGGATGCAGCGCGAATTGCTGATCGGGGCCTCGATCAACGATACGATCGTGCACTATGCCCGCAACACGCGCGAGGCGGGGCTGGACGGCGTTGTCTGCTCGCCGCTCGAGGCCGGCATGGTGAAGGAGGCCTGCGGAAAAGATTTTCTGACCGTCACGCCTGGCGTGCGATTTGCGGATGACAATACGGCGGATCAGGTGCGGATCACCACACCAGCTCGCGCCCGGGAGATCGGATCGGACTTCATCGTCGTCGGTCGCCCGATTACGGCGGCCGCCGATCCCGTGGCCGTATACCACCGCTGTCTGGCGGATTTTGTAAAATAGGCAAACTATGAAACCGGTAACGCTTTTCTATCAGCCCCGATGCCCCTTCTGCAAGAAGGCGTTGGCTTACCTGGAGGAGCTCCAGCGCAAGGAGCCCTATTCGAAGGTGCAGATTAAGATGATCGATGAACTGGTCGAGCCCGAGGTGGCCGACCGCTACGATTACTATTACGTCCCCACGTTCTATGTGGGAGACAAGAAGGTGCATGAGGGGGGTATCTTCCCCGATGAGGTGGAGGCTGTTCTCAAGATGGCGCTGGAGGAGCCGGCCGGTGAAAACGAGTCGAAAAACGAATAAATGAGAAACGATATGGAAAGAGAGATTGCCAAAGGGCTGCTTTCGATCGGTGCGGTATTTCTGCGACCCGAGCAGCCGTTTACCTGGGCGAGCGGCATCAAAAGCCCGATTTATTGCGACAACCGTTTGATTCTGACGGCCCCCGAGGTGCGGAAGAAGGTCGAGGCGGCCATTGCCCGCACGGTGCAGGAGAAGTTTCCGACGTGTGAGGTGCTGATGGGAACCTCGACGGCCGGTATTGCCCATGCAGCTATCGCGGCGACGATTCTCGACCTGCCGATGGGCTACGTGCGCAGCGGATCGAAGGATCACGGCCGCGGCAACCAGATCGAGGGTAAGCTCGAAAAGGGGCAGAAGGTGGTCGTTATCGAGGATCTGATCTCGACAGCCGGCAGCTGTATTGAGGTTGTTGAAGCATTGCGAGCCGCCGGAGCCGAGGTGTTGGGCATTGTCAGCATCTTTACCTACGGCATGAAGAAAGGCCTCGAGCGTTTGAAGGAGGCGCAGGTGGTCAACTACAGCCTTTCGAATCTCGACGCGCTGGTTGAGGTGGCCGCCGAGGAGGGATATATCAAACCGGAGGACAAGCAGCGCCTGATCGCGTTCCGCAACAACCCTTCGGATGAAAGTTGGATCCATAAATAGAGACGAGCCATGCGCCATTTAATTGACCCTACGAATCTCTCCGTCAGTGAAGTCGGTGAGATCATCTCCCTGGCCGAGCGAATCATCGCCGATCGTCCCGGATACAGCCAGGTGTGCCGGGGCAAGAAGCTTGCCACGCTGTTCTACGAGCCGAGCACCCGTACGCGGCTCAGTTTCGAGTCGGCCATGCTGGAGCTGGGCGGCAGCGTGATCGGTTTCTCGGACGCGGCCTCCTCTTCGGTGACGAAGGGGGAGACGGTGGCCGATACGGTGCGTGTGGTGAGCTGCTTTGCCGATATTATCGCCATGCGCCACTTCAAGGAGGGGGCGCCGCTGGTGGCATCGCACTATGCGCGTATCCCGGTGATCAATGCCGGCGACGGCAGCCATAGCCATCCGACCCAGACGCTTACCGACCTGCTCACGATCAAACGCGAGAAGGGTCGGCTGGACCACCTGACGATCGGTTTCTGCGGTGACCTGAAGTTCGGACGCACGGTGCATTCGCTCATCAAGGCGATGTCGCGCTACGAGGGGATGCGGATGATTCTGATCTCGCCCGAGGTGCTGCGCCTGCCCGAGTACATGTGGCATGAGATCGAGAAACTGAAGCAGAACGGCGTGGAGTTCCGCGAAGTCCGCACCATGGAGGAGGTGATGCCCGAGCTGGATATCCTCTACATGACCCGCGTGCAGAAGGAGCGTTTCTCCAACGAGAGCGAATACGAACGGGTGAAGGACAGCTTTATCCTCGATGCGGCCAAGATGCGTGCTGCCAAGAGCGATATGATCGTGCTGCACCCGCTGCCCCGTGTCAACGAGATCGCCCGCGAGGTGGACAACGATCCGCGTGCGGCCTACTTCCGTCAGGTCGAGAACGGCAAGTTCGTCCGCATGGCGCTGATCTATACGCTGCTGAAGTGGAACGAAGGTGCGCGTCCGGCTGCGGTTCCCGATCTGGGACCGGGTCTGTTCATCGACAATACGAAGCGCTGCCCCAATCCGCGCTGCGTTTCGGTGACCGAGAATGTGGACCATGTCTTCTATCGTGCCGACGACAGTTGCCGCTGCGGGTATTGTGACGCCAAAATATAGTCGCGGCATTGTCGAAACAATGTCAAAAGAATTGTCTGCGGACGTTAGGTTGTCGTTGAATTTTTTCTTAAATTTGCATGAGTGAAGAGACGGTAACCGAGGCGTTGCCGAATAAGGCGCTCCCAGACTGATGAAAAGGATAACGATGATGCATGCACGGCGGAGACGACAGCAGCTTGCAGCTGTTCGGATCGAGGTTGCCGGGGTGCGCGGTGTCGTGTCGGCGCCGAATCGTGCGAACAGCCGGATGCTGGATACCTGCTGCCGGCTCTGTCAGACAAGATAGCCTGTGCCGCTATGACAGAATTGTTGTAGCGGCTCTTTTTTATTGAATTTTAATTTTTCGCAAATGAAAGTTGGAGTAATCATGGGTTCGACCAGCGACTGGGAGGTAATGTCCGGCGCTGCGGAGACGCTTGCTGAATTCGGAGTGGAGTTTGAAAAACGGGTGGTCAGCGCCCACCGCACCCCCGACCTGATGGCCGAGTATGCCAAGACGGCCAAGGAGCGCGGACTGCAGGTGATCATCGCCGGAGCGGGCGGAGCGGCCCATCTGCCCGGTATGGTGGCCAGTATGACCACGCTGCCCGTGATCGGCGTGCCGGTGCAGTCGAAGGCGCTGAAAGGGCTCGATTCCCTGCTTTCGATCGTGCAGATGCCGGCCGGTGTGCCGGTGGCTACCGTAGCGATCAACGGTGCGAAGAATGCGGCCCTGATTGCCGTTTCGATCCTCGCCCTGCAGGATCCCGAACTGGCTGACCGGCTGGAGAAGTTCCGTGCACGGCAGACCGAAACCGTTTTGCGGGCAACCCTTTAAACGACTGCGGAGCGTGAAGACGATCGGAATTATCGGAGGCGGTCAGCTGGGGTTGATGATCATCGAGCAGGCCCATCTGCTCGGTGCGCGGACGATCTGCCTCGACCCGGCAGCGGATGCGCCGGCCTTTGCGTTGAGCGACGAGCATATCGTGGGCCGCTTTGACGATCCGCAGGCTCTGGAGGAGCTTTGCCGCCGCAGCGACGTGGTGACTTACGAGTTCGAGAACGTGCCGGGCGATCTGCTGGTGTCGTTGGAGAAAAAATACAATATCAAACAGGGATTCAAACCCCTCTTCGATTCGCAGGACCGCCTGCGCGAGAAGAGCAATGCGCGCGATCATGGTCTACGTACGCCGGCCTTCGAGGCGGTGGATGATGCCGAATCGCTGCGCCGGGCCGTTGAGCGGATCGGTTATCCCTGCGTGCTGAAGACCCGGACGCTGGGCTACGACGGCCATGGACAGGCCGTGCTGCGCAGCGCGGCCGATCTGCCGAAGGGTGAGGCCCTGCTCTCGGTCCCTTGCATTCTGGAGGAGTTCATCCCGTTCGATTTCGAGGCGAGCGTGGTGCTGGTGGCCGACGAGCGGCAGGTGATCTGCTTCCCGGTGGGTCAGAACATTCACAAGGATGGAATTCTCGATCTGTGCATCGTTCCGGCGGCGATGGATGAGTCGTTGCGGGTGCGGATGATGGAGCAGAGCAAGCGTTTCATGCGTGACTGCGGCTACCACGGCATCTTGGCCATCGAGTATTTTGTCAAGGGGCAGGAGATCTATTTCAACGAGATGGCGCCGCGTCCCCACAACAGCGGCCACTGGACCATCGAGGGGGCGACGACCAACCAGTTCCGCGAGTTGTGCCGCTATCTGCTCGATGAACTGCTCGAAGAGCCTCGCCTGGTGGCTCCGACGGTGATGAAGAATATCCTGGGACAGGATCTGGAGCGTGCGAAGGAGCTCGCAAAGGAGCAGCTGCCCGGTGTCTATGTGCATATTTACGGCAAGACGGTCTCCAAACCCAAGCGCAAGATGGGACACGTGACCTTCGTGGGCATGACCGGTGAGGAGTATCGGACAAAGTGGGCCGATGAGTTCGTAAAATAAAGTTTTTTCAAGATAATGAAGAATTACCGTATTTTCGTAGAGAAATACCCCGAGTTCCGGGTGGAGGCCGACAGCCTGTTGCGCGATTTGAATACCAACCTCAGTCTCGGTTTGAGCGGGTTGCGTCTGTTGAACGTTTACGATCTGTTCGGCTTCTCGGAGGAGTTGCTCGCCAAGTGCCGCTACACGGTCTTCGGCGAGGTGGTGACCGACTGCGTCACCGATTCGTGCGACCTGGAGGGGCGCAGCTATCTGGCTATCGAGAGCCTGCCCGGCCAGTTCGACCAGCGGGCCGCTTCGGCCGAGGATTGCGTGCGTCTGATCGACCCGTCCGCGCAGGTCAAGATCAAGAGTGCCAAGCTGCTTATCTTCGAGGAGAAGCTCTCCGACGAGGCGATGGCGCGCATCCGTCACTACTGCATTAATGCGGTCGAGTCGCGCGAGAAGAACCTCGCCGTACTGGACGACCTGGAGAGCGCGCCGGTCGCTCCGGTTCCCGTGCTGGAGGGGTTCCGTCAGATGAAGGAGGAGGAACTCGACGCCTACTGCAAAAAGAACGGTCTGGCGATGAATGCCGATGACCTGCGCGAGGTGGTCAACTACTTCCGCCACGAGGGGCGCGATCCCTACGAGACCGAATTGCGGATTCTCGATACCTACTGGAGCGACCACTGCCGCCATACGACCTTTACGACCGAGTTGGAACACATTACCGTCGAGGACTCCTTCGTGCGGGACGAGATCGAGGGGACGCTGTCGCTCTATCTGAAGATCCGCGGCGAACTGGGTCGTGAGAAGAAGAGCATCTGCCTGATGGATCTGGCCACGATCGGTGCGCGCTACCTGCGCAGCAAGGGTCTGCTCGACGACCTGGAGGTGAGCGAGGAGAACAACGCCTGCAGCATCTTCGTGGATGTGGACGTGGATGGTCAGACGGAGCGTTGGCTGCTTCAGTTCAAGAATGAAACCCATAACCACCCGACCGAGATCGAACCCTTCGGCGGTGCTTCGACCTGTCTGGGCGGAGCAATCCGCGACCCGCTGTCGGGACGCAGCTATGTCTATCAGGCGATGCGCGTTACCGGTGCGGGCAATATCTACCAGCCGGTGAGCGAGACGATGCCGGGCAAACTGCCGCAGCGCATCATCAGCCTGAAGGCGGCGGCCGGTTATTCGAGCTACGGCAACCAGATCGGACTGGCAACGACCCACGTACGGGAGATCTACCACCCGAATTATGTGGCCAAGCGTCTCGAGGTAGGTGCCGTGGTGGGCGCTGTCAAGGCGGAGAACGTACGGCGCGAGACGCCCGTGCCGGGTGATGTGGTGCTGCTGCTCGGAGGACGTACGGGCCGCGACGGTGTCGGTGGAGCAACCGGCTCGTCGAAGGAGCACACCGACAAGTCGCTCGAAATGTGCGGCAGCGAGGTGCAGAAGGGCAATGCCCCCGAGGAGCGCAAACTCGAACGGCTGTTCCGCCGTCCGGAGGTGACGCGCCTGATCAAGAAGTCGAACGACTTCGGCGCCGGAGGCGTGAGCGTGGCCATCGGCGAGTTGGCCGACGGTCTGGATATCTACCTGGACCGTGTGCCGACCAAATACAGCGGTCTGAACTCGACCGAGCTGGCGATCAGCGAATCGCAGGAGCGCATGGCCGTGGTGATCGAGCCGGGCGACGAGGAGGAGTTCAAGCGCTACTGTGCCGAAGAGAATATCGAAGTAACGCATGTGGCCGACGTAACCGATACGCGGCGCATGAAGATGTATCATAAGGAGAAACTGGTGGTCGATCTCTCGCGCGAGTTCATCGACAGCGCCGGAGCCCGCCACTTTGCGGAGGCTGCGGTCGGCGCGGTGGAGAATATCGATCCGTTCCATCGTACGCTGAAGGGGGCTGACCTCCGGGAGCGGATGATGAACAACCTCTCGGACGACAATGTCCTGTCGCAGAAGGGGCTGATCGAGATGTTCGACTCGACGATCGGCGCTTCGACCGTGCTGATGCCGTTCGGTGGCCGCACGCAGCGCTCCGAGACCCAGGTCTCCGTACAGAAGCTCCCGACGCAGGGCTATACCGACACGGCCAGCATCATGGCTTTCGGCTACAACCCCTTCCTGGCTACGTGGAGCCCCTATCACGGGGCGGCCTACGCCGTGGTGGATGCCGCCGCCAAGGTGGTGGCTGCCGGAGCCCGCTACAACCGGATGCGCTATTCGTACCAGGAGTACTTCGAGCGCATGAGCAAATCACCCCTTTCGTGGGGCAAGCCGCTGGCGGCGCTGCTGGGTGCCCTGAAGATGCAGGTCGAGCTGGGACTTCCGTCGATCGGCGGCAAGGACTCGATGAGCGGTACGTTCGAGCATATCAACGTTCCGCCGATGCTGATGGCTTTCGGCATTACGACTGTCGATGCCGGCAAGGTGATCTCGACGGATCTCAAAAAGGCCGGCGACTACCTCTATCTGGTGCGTCATACGCCGCTTGCAACGCGGATGCCTGACACCGAACAGTTGAAGCGCAACTTCGATTTCGTCAGCACGGCGATCGAAGAGGGTCGGATCGTGGCCGGTTATGCGGTCGGATTCGGTGGTGTTGCGGAGGCGCTGGCCAAGATGGCCTTCGGTAACGGCGTCGGCGCCGAGGTCAAGATGGACGAACGTACGCTGTTCGACTACGCTTACGGTTCGATCGTGGTGGAGAGCAACACGCCGCTCGACTTCCCGTCGGCCGAACTGCTGGGCCGCACCACGGCCGACGAGGCGCTGACGGTCAACGGAGTCCGGATGCCGCTTGAGGAGCTCTACCGGGCCAATACCGAGCGCTTTGCAACGATCTATCCCGACAAGGGGCACAACCATGCCCCCGTGATGGAGGAGACCCCCGCACCCCGGCGGTTTACCTATCCGGGCGAGGCGATCGAGCACCCGGTTGCCTTCCTGCCCGTCTTCCCGGGAACGAACTGCGACTACGACACGGCCAAAGCCTTCCGGCGTGCCGGTGCCGAGGTGCGCAGCGAGGTCTTCTGCAACCTGACCGAGCAGGACATCTTCCGCTCGATCCGTCGGATGAAGGAGCAGATCGCCGCCTGCCAGATCTTCGTGCTCAGCGGCGGCTTCTCGGCCGGTGACGAGCCGGACGGCAGCGGAAAATTTATTGCCAACGTATTGAACAACAAGGATATTGCCGAGGAAATCCACCGCCTGCTCGATCGGGGAGGCCTGATCCTGGGTATCTGCAACGGATTCCAGGCGCTCGTGAAGTCGGGGCTGCTGCCCTACGGCCGACTGGGTCTGGTGACCAAGGATTCGCCGACGCTCTTCCGCAACGACATCAACCGACACGTCTCGCAGATCGTCTCGACGCGCGTTTCGACGACCAATTCCCCGTGGCTCTCGAGCTTCCGCGTGGGTGACGTCTACTCGATTGCCGTAAGCCACGGCGAGGGCAAGTTCGTGGTCAGCGAGAAGATGGCCCGCGAGCTGTTCGACAACGGACAGGTGGCCTTCCAGTATGTGGACGACAAGGGTCGCGTGACGGCCGAGGCGCCGTTCAACCCCAACGGATCGTTCTATGCGATCGAGGGTATCGTCAGCCGCGACGGTCAGATTCTGGGCAAGATGGGCCATACGGAGCGTTACGAGCCGAACCTGTTCAAGAATATCGCCGGAGAGAAGGTGCAGGGCATCTTCGCCAACGCGGTCAACTATTTTCGCAAGAAGGAGTAAACATACCACAATCAATATGCAGCAACGCGAAATATTATACGATGGACGGACCAAGCAGGTCTTTCTGACCGATGATCCGGATCTGATCCTGATCCGCTACAAGGATACCGCCACCGCCTTCAACAACATCAAACTGGCCACGATCGAGAACAAGGGCGTTCTGAACAACAAGATTTCGAGCCTGATCTTTGAGTACCTGGCCCAGAAGGGGATCAAGACGCACTACGTGGAGCGGCTGAACGACCGCGACCAGTTGTGCCGCCGGGTGCGGGTCATTCCGCTGGAGGTGATCGTCCGCAACGTGATCGCCGGATCGATGGCACCGCGGTTGGGGGTCAAGGAGGGAACCTGTCCCTTGAACGTGATCTTCGATATCTGCTACAAGAACGAGGAGCTGGGTGATCCGCTGATCAACGACCACCACGCCGTGGCGCTGGGGCTGGTCACCTATGACGAACTGAAACAGATCTATGCCATGGCCGCCGAGATCAACCGGCTGCTCATCGAGCTCTTTGCCCAGGTGAACGTCACGCTGGTCGATTTCAAGATGGAGTTCGGATACACTTCGGACGGACAGATTGTGCTGGCCGACGAAATATCTCCCGATACGAGCCGTTTGTGGGATAAGACCACCGGCGAGCGGCTGGACCGGGATCGTTTCCGTCGGGACATGGGACATATCCGCGAGGCTTACGGAGAGATCCTCTCCCGCCTGGAGCGAGTGGTTAAGAAGTAGTCAAACAGTTTACGATTTACAATGTTCGAAAACAATATCATGCAACAAGTCAACGACCGGGAGCTGCACGAGGAGTGCGGTGTCTTCGGTGTCTTCGGGGTGCCCGACGCGGCCAATCTGACCTACTACGGGTTGCACGCCCTGCAACATCGCGGCCAGGAGGGGTGCGGTATCGTCAGCGTATCGCCCGAGGGGCGCATGTGCCGGGTCCGGGGCGAGGGACTTGTGACCGAGGTGTTCAACGAGATGAACCTCGCCACCCTGAAGGGAAACATGGCCATCGGCCACGTGCGCTATTCGACGGCCGGTGGCGGCGGAACGGAGAACGTACAGCCGTTCCTCTTCCACCACATTACGGGTGATTTCGCCCTGGCGCACAACGGCAATATCGTCAATTCGATTCTGCTGCGCAACTACCTGGAGAACAAGGGCAGCCTCTTCCAGTCCACGTCGGATACCGAGGTGCTGGCCCATCTGATCAAGAAGGAGGTGCGCAAGCGCGACCAGCCCCGTATCTATTCGATCATCGAGGCGCTCAACATGCTCGAAGGGGCCTTCGCCTTCCTGATCATGACGGCCAACCGTATCTACGCCTGCCGTGACAAGTACGGCCTGCGCCCGCTGTCGATCGGCAAGCTGGGCGACGGCTATGTGGTCAGCAGCGAGACCTGCGCCTTCGAGGTGGTCGGTGCGACCTTCGTGCGGGACGTGGCTCCCGGTGAGATCGTCACCATCGACGACCACGGCCTGCGCAGCAGCGACTATTCGCAGTTCAAACGCCACGAAATGTGCGCGATGGAGTATATCTACTTCGCCCGTCCGGACAGCGACATCGAGGGTTGCAACGTGCATTCGTTCCGCAAGGAGTCGGGACGGCTGCTCTACCACGAGTCGCCGGTCGAGGCGGATATCGTGGTCGGCGTTCCCGATTCGAGCCTGAGTGCCGCCATGGGATACGCCGAGGAGAGCGGAATCCCCTACGAGATGGGTCTTATCAAGAACAAATACATCGGCCGTACCTTCATCCAGCCTTCGCAGGATATGCGCGAGAAGGGTGTGCGGATGAAACTTTCGTCGGTGCGCAGCATCGTCTGCGGCAAGCGGGTGATTTTGGTCGACGATTCGATCGTGCGGGGAACCACCTCTCGACGGATCGTGCGGCTGCTGCGTGAGGCGGGAGCGACCGAGGTGCATGTGCGCATTGCCAGCCCTCCGTTCAAGAACCCCTGCTTCTACGGGGTGGATACCTCGACCTACGACGAGCTGATCGCCGCCCGGATGTCGGTCGCGGAGTTGTGCGACAAGATCGGAGCCGACACGCTGGCCTTCCTTTCGCCCGAGGCGCTGCTGAAGGCGGGAAACCGCAGCGAACTCTGCATGGCCTGCTTCACGGGACACTATCCGACGGCACTCTACCAGTCGATCGAGCAGGCAAACAAGAATGAGAAGTGTTAAGTAAAAATTGAGCAACAGCTAAATATATCGTTATGGCAAAAAGTTATGAAAAGGCCGGCGTAAACCTCGAGGCCGGATACGAAGTGGTGCGTCGCATCAAGAAGCATGTGGCATCGACCTCGCGCCTGGGCGTGATGGGCAACATCGGGGCTTTCGGAGGAATGTTCGATCTCTCGGCACTCAACGTCAAGGAACCGGTGCTGGTGAGCGGAACCGACGGTGTCGGAACCAAACTTAAGCTGGCCTTCGAGATGGATAAGCACGATACGATCGGTATCGATGCCGTTGCCATGTGTGTGAACGACGTGCTGGCGCAGGGCGCCGAGCCGCTCTTCTTCCTGGATTACGTGGCTGTGGGACACAATGAGCCGGCCAAGATCGAGGCGGTTGTGGCCGGTGTGGCCGAGGGTTGCCGTCAGGCCGGCTGTGCGCTGATCGGCGGTGAGACGGCCGAGATGCCGGGCATGTATTCCGATGGGGAGTACGACATCGCAGGCTTTACGTGCGGTGTGGTCGAGAAGTCGCGTCTGATCGACGGCTCGAAGGTCCGTGTCGGGGATGTGCTGGTCGGCATCGCCTCGAGCGGCGTACACTCCAACGGTTTCAGCCTGGTGCGCAAGGTGGTAGCCGATGCGGGGCTGGATCTTCACAAGAGCTATCCGGAGCTGGAGAGCGACCGCACGCTGGGTGAGGTGCTGCTCACGCCGACGCGCATCTATGTAAAGCAGGTCCTGGAGGTGATTCGCTCGTGCAACGTGCACGGAATCAGCCATATCACGGGCGGCGGATTCGACGAGAACATCCCGCGCATCCTGCTGCAGGGACAGGGCATCGAGATCCACGTCGGTACGTGGGAGATTCTGCCCGTCTTCCATTTGCTCGAGAAGTACGGCCATATCGAACATCGCGAGATGTTCAACATCTTCAACATGGGTATCGGCATGGTGATCGCCGTCGGTCAGGATGAGGCTGCCGAGGTGATCTCGATCCTCGAGAAGCAGGGTGAGAAGGCTTCGGTAATCGGTCGCGTGACGGATCGTCCGGGGGTTGAAATTCGTTAGTCGGGATGAAGAAGATCGCAGTATTCGCCAGCGGCAACGGAACCAATTTCGAGGCGTTGGCCGCAGCTTGCGCCGATGGACGCATCGACGGACGCATCGTGCTGCTCGTCTGTGACAAACCGGGGGCCTATGTGCTCGAAAGGGCGGCACGGTTCGGGATCCCGACCTTCGTCTTCCGGCCGAAAGAGTACGCTTCGAAGGCCGACTACGAGCGTCAGATCGTCGAGCGCCTGCGCTCCGAAGGGGTCGAGTGGATCTTCCTGGCCGGTTATATGCGGATCCTCTCGGAGGTGATGCTGGAGGTGTATCGGGGTCGGATCGTCAACATCCACCCCTCGCTGCTCCCCGCTTTCAAGGGGGCCCATGCCATTGCGGATGCCTTCGCCTACGGGGTGAAGGTCTACGGGGTGACGATCCACTACGTGAACGGCGAGCTGGATGGGGGCAAGATCATCGCGCAGCGCGCGTTCGACTATACGGGAAACGATCTGGACGAGCTGGAGGCAAAGGTGCATGCCGTCGAGCATGTGCTCTATGTGGAGACGGCGGCGCGGTTGTTGAAGGAGTCCTGAAAAAGGGGCGCCCGGCGGCGAATGGTGTGAATCGGAAAACAAGTAAAATATTTTCAAAGCAATATGAGAGCATTAATCAGTGTAAGCGACAAGGCCGGCGTGGTGGATTTCGCCCGCGGACTCCGCTTGTTGGGTTGGGAGATCATCGCCACGGGCGGCACGATGAAACTGCTGGCCGACAGTGGTGTGGAGGTGATCAATATCAGCGATGTGACGGGCTTCCCGGAGATTTGCGACGGACGTGTCAAGACGCTCCATCCCAAGGTGCACGGCGGTCTGCTGGCGCGTCGTGACGATCCTTCGCACCTGAAGGCGCTGCGCGAGAACGGCATCGAGTTCATCGACCTGGTTTGCGTGAACCTCTATCCGTTCCGTCAGACCATTGCGCGCGAGGGTGTTACGCGCGAGGAGGCGATCGAGAATATCGACATCGGCGGCCCGTCGATGCTGCGCAGCGCGGCCAAGAACTACAAGGATGTGACCGTGGTTTGTGATCCGGCCGATTATGACGGGGTGCTCGAGGAGATCCGCAAGGGGGGTAATACGACGCCCGAGACACGTCTGACCCTTTCGGCCAAGGCCTTTACCCATACGGCCGAGTACGATGCCATGATCGCCACCTACATGCGTGCGCAGGCCGGTCTGCCCGAGAAACTCTTCCTCGAGTTCGATCTGGTGCAGCCGCTTCGCTACGGCGAGAACCCGCACCAGCAGGCCAAGTTCTACCGGAGCGGCGAGGCAGTTCCCTATTCGCTGGCACATGCCCGCCAGTTGCAGGGCAAGGAGCTCTCCTACAACAACATTCAGGACGGAAACGCCGCGCTGGCGATCGTCCGTGAATTCGACGAGCCGTTCTGTGTCGGACTCAAGCACATGAACCCCTGCGGAGCAGCCGTGGGCAAGGATATTTGCGAGGCCTGGCAGAAGGCCTACCAGGCCGATACGGTCTCGATCTTCGGCGGCATTGTGGCGGTGAACCGCCCCGTGACGCGTGAGCTGGCCGAGATGATGAAGCCGGTCTTCCTGGAGATCATCATGGCCCCGTCGTTCACCGAGGGGGCTCGTGAGGTGCTCGCATCGAAAAAGAACCTGCGCCTGATGGAGGTTCCGATGGAGAAATGTGCCGGAAAACAGCGTCAGGTGGTGAGCGTGACGGGCGGCCTGCTCGTGCAGGATCTCGATCTGGAGACCAAACCCGTGACGATGGAGATGTGCGTGACCGAGAAGCGTCCGACCGAGGCGCAACTCGTCGACATGAACTTTGCATGGCGGATCGTAAAGCACGTCAAGTCGAATGCGATCGTGGTGGTGAAGGACGGTTGTACGGCGGGAGTCGGAGCCGGTCAGATGAACCGCATCGGTTCGGCCGAGATTGCGCTGAAGGAGGCCCACGCTCATGGAATTACCGAGGGGCTGGTGCTGGCATCCGACGGATTCTTCCCCTTCGACGATACGGTTTCGCTGGCAGCCCGGTCGGGTGTGGCTGCGATCGTACAGCCAGGCGGCAGCGTTCGCGATGCGGAGTCTATCTCGAAGGCCAACGAGCATGGAATCCCGATGATGTTCACCGGAATGCGTCACTTCAAACATTAATCTATGAAAAAGGTACTGGTAGTCGGGGGCGGCGGCCGTGAGCACGCCATTGTGGATGCGCTGTCGCGTTCGCCCCAGGTCGGTAAGATATATTGTGCGCCGGGCAATGCCGGCATCGCGGCACAGGCCGAGTGTCTCCCGATCAAGGATACGGATATCGACTCGCTGCTGCGGTTTGCACGCGAGAATGCGGTCGATCTGACGGTCGTGGGCCCCGAAGCGGCTCTGGTTGTGGGGATCGTCGATCGTTTCCGCGAGGCGGGTCTTCGGATCTTCGGTCCGACGCGGAGTGCGGCCCGGATCGAGTCGAGCAAGGAGTTCGCAAAGGATCTGATGCAGCGCTACGGCATTCCGACGGCCGGATACAGGAGCTTCGACCGCTACGAGGAGGCGCGTGATTACGTCCACTCCCGTCCGCTGCCGGCCGTACTGAAGTACGACGGATTGGCAGCCGGAAAAGGGGTGGTGATCGCCCAGAGTCTGGAGGAGGCCGATACGGCCCTGCGGGAGATGCTGCTCGATGACAAGTTCGGCAAGGGTCGCTTGGTGGTTGAGGATTTCCTGACCGGTCCCGAATTCTCCTTCATGTGCTTCGTTTCGGGCCGCAAGGTGCTTCCGATGGTGCTTGCGCAGGACCACAAGCGTGCCTTCGAGGGGGACAAGGGGCCGAATACGGGTGGTATGGGTGCCTATTCGCCGCTTCCGTTCATCACGAAGGAGGACGAGCAGTTTGCCCTGCAGCAGATCATGCAGCGCACGGCCGATGCGCTGTGCCAGGAGGGGGCTCCCTTTACGGGGGTGCTCTACGGCGGTCTGATGAAGACGCCCCAGGGGGTGCAGGTGATCGAGTTCAACGCCCGTTTCGGC
Source organism: Rikenellaceae bacterium (assembly GCA_963926835.1). Classification (GTDB taxonomy): domain Bacteria; phylum Bacteroidota; class Bacteroidia; order Bacteroidales; family Rikenellaceae; genus Alistipes. The sequence continues at coordinate 26,762 of CAWUYY010000087.1, forward strand.
GATCCCGAGACGGAGGTGGTGTTGCCGCGTCTGAAGAGTGACATCTACGAAATATTCAGTGCCGTGGCCGATGGCGAGGATCCCGGTTGCGCCGAATGGGACGATTCTGCCACGTTGGGAATCGTGCTGGCCTCGAAGGGATACCCCGGTTCGTATGAGAAGGGGTTTGAGATCAGGGGGCTCGATCGGGTGGACGGTATCGTCTACCACATGGGTACGGCCCGCCGTGAGGAGCGTCTGGTGACGGCCGGCGGTCGGGTACTGATCGTGGTTTGCCGGGGCAAGACGCCTGCCGAGGCTCGCGAAAAGGCGCTGCAGCAGGTCGGACGGATCGAGTGCGAGAATCTCTTCTTCCGCCGCGACATCGGAGCGCGGGCCCTTTCGGGAATCGAGGAAAAATAGTTATCTTTGTCAGAGCGCTCCTTCGGACGCGCATGGCGTCGCAAAGAGTGCTCCCCGTGAGTTTATAACATAAAAACGAGACATATATGATCATTAGCGGAAAAGAATTAGCAGCGGCCTGCAAGGCCGAGATGGCCGAGCAGGTGAAGAGCTTCCCGGCCAAGTACGGGCGTCTGCCGCACCTGGTGGTATTGCTGGTGGGAGATGATCCGGGCAGCGTATCCTATGTCAAGGGCAAGGCGAAGAGTGCCGACGAGGTGGGAATCAAGAATACGACGATTCGCAAACCGGCCGATATTTCGGAGGAGGAGGTGCTGAAGATCGTCGATGAGTTGAATGCGGATGATACGGTCGACGGCATTCTGATTCAGCTGCCTCTGCCGAAACACATCGATTCGGAGAAGGTGATCGCCCGCATCCGTCGCGAGAAGGATGTGGATGGCTTCCACCCGCTCAATGTGGCCGGCCTGTGGCAGAAGACGGAGTGTGTGCTCCCCTGCACCCCGAAGGGCATCATGAAACTGCTCAAGGCGGCAGGTGTCGAGTTGCAGGGCCGTCGTGCCGTCGTGATCGGACGCAGTACGATTGTCGGTCTGCCGGTAGCCAAGCTGCTGCTCGATCAGAATGCAACGGTAACCATTGCCCACAGCCGTACGAAGGATCTTCCGGCGGTTGCCCGTGAGGCGGAGATTCTGGTGGTTGCGATCGGTCGTCCGAAGTTCGTTACGGCCGACATGATCGGTGAGGGCGCCGTGGTGATCGACGTGGGTGTGAACCGCGATCCCGAGACTGGCAAGCTCTGCGGTGACGTCGATTTCGAACCCGCTTCGAAGAAGGCATCGCTCATCACCCCCGTACCGGGCGGTGTGGGCCCGATGACGATCTGCTGTCTGATCGAGAATACGATTGAGGCCTTCCTGAAGAAGATGCAGAAGTAGGGGGCGAGCCCTGTTGTGAAAAAAAGGTTGAGAACCTCGGTTCTCAACCTTTTTTATTGTCCTTTTGACGAGCGGGAAACTATTCGTCGCGTTCGCTTGCGTGCAACTGACAGTGGAGCGTCTCGGGCAGCGGCTGTAGCGATCGCAGCCAGAACATGGCCCGATCCTGCGCCGGATCGCCCGATCCGAAGTCGAAGCCGCCCGGGGTCTCCAACTGAACCGGCAGCGACGTGTCGGCAAACCCGAAGGGTGTGTAGAAAGCCCTCAGACTCTCCTGGCTGGGGATCAGAATGGCGGCATCGTCGCCCCGCTCCCTGATCCGTTGCATGGCCTGCTGCATGAGACGCGAGGCCAGCCCCCGGCCCCGGCAGTCGGGAGCCGTGGCGACGGCATAGATGTAGGTGGTACGTCCCAGTTCGCTGTCGAAGGGGATGAGGTGCAGCATCGAGACCAGCCGGCCGCCCTCTTCGATGCCCAGAATCTGAGAGCGTCTGTAGTGGCGGATGAGGAAGGAGTCGATGAATGCCTCGTCATCCTCGGTGAAGACCTCCTGCCACAGCCTTTTGCAGCGAATTTCGTCCGGGTGCAGCCGCAGGGCGGTGAACTTGGGCTGGAGGAAGGCGGGGTGGTAGGACATCTTGGCCTGTCGCAGGCCGTCGATGCCGAGATCCTCCTCGCGGTTGACGAGGGTGTATTGCTCCGGCAGATGGGCGACGAACTGCTGGTTGACGATCGTAAAGGCACCGTCATACTCCGTGTCGGCCTTCTCGACATGCACGCAGAAGGTGTGGTCGTTGATGTGCGATCCGTAGGTGAAGGCCACCAGACGCTCGCCTACGTAGACACAGCCGCCGATGAGACCCAGCTGGTCGAAGTGGGTGAATGCCCGCTGCATGGCCCGCTGTTCGGCCGAGAGCTCTCCCGTGTGGCCGTGGCGTGTCTTGCGCCACTCGGCCTCGAGCTGCATGCACTCCTGCGCATGGTGGGCGGTCATCGGAACGTAGCGGTATTCGTACTCCGATTCGAAGCGGTGTATGTGGTTGCGTTTGGCCTTGTACTTGCTGCCGGGCAGTTCGCTCAGATCGGAGGCGTTGTATACGTAGTCCTCCAGGTCGCGGTCGGATTCGAAGGCGAATTCGCCCAATCCGGCCCGGCGGACGATCTCCACCCCCTCGGGGGTGAGTCCGATCAGGCGCAGCCGTTGCCCCGCCTGCTCCGCATCCTCCCGGAGCAGGGGAAGGATGTGGGTGAAGTCACCCGGACCGATGGGCTGCATGTATCCGATGCGATGGCCTCCTCCGATCAGGAAGCGGATCACCAGAAAGCCGTCGATCACGCACCAGGCGCTTTGATACTGGAATTGCCAGCAGTACATGTTGGCGAAGGCCAGGTCGCAGTTCGACGGGGCATAGGGAAGGGTATAGTTCTCGATTTCGGCCTTGTCTTCCAGGCCGAGCGGTTTGAATGAAATCATAAAATATCGTCTACGGTGTAGTTCTTGGCCTCGATGTGCCGATAGTATTGTTGAATGAGGGCCTTGAGGCGGTTTTCTGTCTGAAGTTTCACGCTGTCCGGACAGGCGTAGCCGGTCGATGAGAGGTTGCCCGCCTCATCCAAGGAGAGGCAGCCGTGATCCGTCACGGCCCGGAACTCCGAGTCGTACATGACGGCCCACGGTTCGCGGTCGTGCTCCGTGAGTATGTCGCGCCCGAAGGCGAAGTAGGGCTCCCGGTTGCCCAGAAGTCCCAGCAGCGTGGGCATGAGGTCGATCTGCTCTGCGGTCTGCTCCAGCCGTTGCGGAGCCAGAGCTCCGTCGGGGGTGTGGATGAATCCGATGATGTGGTAGTTGCCGGGGAAGGCGCGGGTCTCTTCGGCCATCTTCTCCGAGGAGACGTGATCGGCAACGAATACGAAGATCGTGCGGCGGAACCACTCCTCGTGCTGGAAACGGTGGTAGAAGCGTCGGAAGGCCATGTCGTCGTAGGCCACTCCCTTGTGGATCTTCGTCGTCCCGTCGGGCAGCGAGTCGCGGTAGCGCTCCGGCACCTCGAACGGATGGTGGGAGGTGAGTGTGAAGAGAGTGGCCATGAAAGGCTCCGGAGTCTTCGTGAGCTCTTCTCCCATGAACTGCAGGAACGGTTCGTCCCAGATTCCCCAGTAACCGTCGAAATCGTCGTTCCCGTGTGCTGCTTCATAGTCCTCGCGGCTGACGAGCCGTTCGACGCCAGCGCTGCGGGCATAGGCTCCGAAGCCCATCGAGCCCCGTTCGGAGCCGCAGAAGAAGAGGGTTCGGTAGCCGTTGTCGGCAAGCATCTGCGGAAGCTGGCGGCTCTTGCCGAGCGACTGGGGCATCAGGACAAAGGGCTGCTTGAACGAAGGGATGCTCCCTAGGAGGGCCGGCATCGCCTGGATCGAACGCGAACCGTTGGCATACATCCGGTCGAAACAGAGGCTGCGGCTCATCAGCGAGTCGAGGAAGGGGGTGTATCCCTTCTGTTCGCTCCCGGCGTAGAGCTCCGGCTTGAGGTAGGCGGAGTGTTCGGCTGACATGCTCTCCATGATGAATATCACGACGTTGCGCCCGGCCAGATTGAGTGCCGTGCTGTCGGAATGAAGGTCGGGACGGTGAACCGGTGTGAAATAGCGGTCGAGTTCCTCGTTCGGGAAATAGCGGGTGTATTGGATCGATCCGCTGCTGCCGATGGTACGCAGGATGCAGAACGGATTGCTCAGAATCAGGTTGGCCTTTTCGCTCGACGGGGTGTAGAGCGTGGCGTTCGAGAGGGTGATCGGACGGGTCATGCGCGTCATGCCGCCCCGCATTCCGGCCACTCCCAGCAGAACGACCAACACCAGCGAGAGGGTGTCGATCGGATAGCGGATGTACCATACGTCACGCAGGGGAGACCGAGGTTCGATTCGTCGTCCGTATCCCCGCACAAGCAGCGCGATCAGCAGCACGCCGATCAGCGGCAGATACCAGTTCTCGGCGGCGAACTTCAGCAGCAGCTGGGCCGAGTTGCTGTTGTCGGCGAAGAAGATCTCGTCGGCCGTAAAACGCTTCTGGGTGTAGCGGAAGTAGACGCAGTCGGCCAGATTGACCGCCACGATCAGCACCGAATTGACCACCACGTAGTACCAGAAGAGAATCCGCTGCCACCACTTTCGCTCCCGGAAGCGGAACGGCAACAGGGAGAGCACGGCAAAGAGCAGGTTGGCATAGACGACCGAGGCCGTATCGAAGAGGAGCGACCCCTTCAGCAGGGAGAAGAACTCTCCCGACTCAATCGGACCGATCAGCGAGCGGTTGTATAGGTAAAAGACGATGCGGCAGAGCATCAGCACCACGTATAGCAGTACGATGCGCCGCAGGAAGAGCCCCAGGTTGCTGTGAAGCCAACGTCTCACCTCAGCAGGCTTTGAGGGACATGTCGAGCGACTTGATCTGGTGGGTCAGTGCCCCGACCGAGATGAAGTCAACCCCCGTTTCGGCATATTCGCGCAGGTTGTCGAGGGTGATGCCGCCGCTCGATTCCGTTTCGCAGCGTCCGGCCACCTTGCGGACCGCCTCGCGCGTCATTTCGGGGGTGAAGTTGTCGAACATGATGCGGTCAACGCCTCCGGCCTCGAATACGCGGTCGATATCCTCCAGCGAGCGCACCTCGCACTCGATCGGAAGTTTCTTCCCCCGCTCGGCCAGATAACGGCGGGCCCCCTCGATGGCCGGGCGGATGCCGCCGGCGAAGTCGATGTGGTTGTCCTTGAGCAGAATCATGTCGAAGAGCCCCATGCGG
>CAWUYY010000088.1:0-49798 GCA_963926835.1 Rikenellaceae bacterium
TCATCAAGGCTTACCTGATGGAGTTCGGTGCCGAGGCCTGATGCGTGCCGGAGAATTTTATCGGGATTGAAAAAACAGGCTTGTCGCCTCGTGCAATAGTCGTTGCACGGGGCGATGGCGTATCATGAAACGTCTATTATCTGAAAATAGGGAAATATTGAAATGAAAAAGTGGCTGTTTCTTTTGGTCGGGTTGTCGGCGGCCCTCGCGGTGAGTGCGGATCCCGTATTGGTCGGGGCAACCGATACGGCGGCCTATTACCCCCATTTGGCCGGACGCCGTGTGGCGCTGCTGGCTAACCACACCTCGCTGGTCGAGGGGCGTCATCTGGTTGACCTGCTTCATGAGCGTGGATTCAACATTACCGGAATCTTTGCGCCCGAGCATGGCTTCCGGGGAATGGCCGATGCCGGCGAAGAGGTCGGCAGCGAGGTCGATCCGGCAACCGGAATCCCGATCCGCTCGCTCTACGACGGCGGAACACGGCGCCCTTCGGATGAGGCGATGCGCTCGTTCGACGTGCTGGTGGTCGACATGCAGGACGTGGGGGTGCGCTTCTATACCTATTATATTGCCATGCTGCGCATGATGGATGCCTGCGCCGATTTCGGACAGCAGGTCATCGTGCTCGACCGCCCCAATCCGAACGGCATGTATGTGGACGGACCCATTTTGGAGGAGCGTTACAAGTCGGGGGTCGGAGCGATTCCCGTCCCGGTGGTGCATGGTCTGACGCTCGGCGAAATTGCACGCATGGCCGTTGGCGAGGGGTGGACGGGCCGGTGCGACCTGCTGGTGGTCCCCTGTCGCAATTATACGCACCGGACGCGGTATGAGCTGCCGGTACCTCCGTCACCCAATCTGCAGACGCAGCGGGCCGTCTATCTCTATCCCTCGATCTGCCTCTTCGAGGGGACGGTGCTGAGCGTGGGGCGCGGAACCGATACCCCGTTTGAGGTGTACGGCCATCCGGAGCTTCCGGCCGATCGGTTCGGCGACAGATTCACGCCCCGCCCGACTCCCGGAGCCAAGGATCCCTTGTGGAACGGACAACTTTGTCACGGCCGAGACTTGAGCCGCATGGACGAGTCGGCGATTCTGCGCCAGGGATTCACACTCAGGTACCTGATCGAGGCGTATCAAGCTCTGGGCGGAGGGGATAATTTCTTCAAGCCGATCTTCGAAAAGTTGATCGGGGTCGGATACGTGCGTACAATGATTCAGAGGGGGTGCACCGAAGAGGAGATCCGTGCCTGTTGGCAGGAAGAGGTGCGCCAATTTATTTTGAAAAGAAAACCCTATCTCATATACGAAGAGTAGGGGTGTCTTCGTTCTTCTCAACGCAAGCCTCTACACGCTTTTTTTCTCGTTTTTCACGTGCAAATTCAGGGGGCTCTTCTTGCCTGGATTCGAAATAAATTTCTATATTTGCGAGGCTCAAAAACGAGCAAAAGTTTTTGAAAAAAAATAGAAATATACGAATTTTTTTAACAACAACTATTTTTCTCTAATAATTATGAAGATCAAACTGTTTTTATTGGCTGCAGCTGCAGCGATGACTACTCTGGTCGGATGTAGTGACAAGGATTCGGGCAATGGACCTACTCCCGGTCCGACCTTGCCTGAAGGGTATGAAATCACCTTCGGAACTGCTTCGGTCAGTTCGCAGGAGTTGACCATCACTCCGATAAGCCCGGAGGCCGAGGAGTCGCTCTATCTGTGCTATGTGACCACGGAGGAACTCTACAAGGAGTATGGTTCTGTGGAGGCATATGCCATGGCGGATATGGCGGCCTGGATGTCGGAATATCCCGATGCCACGATGGAGCAGATCGTCTATACGATGACCAACAACGGTCAGAACAAGGGAACGATCACGACGACGGTTACGGGCCTTTCGGCCAACTCGAACTATTATGCGCTGGTTGTCGGTATCGATCTGGAGGGCGCCTTCACCACGCAGGGAACCGCCGCTGCCTTTACGTCGGCCAGCAAGCCCGATGTTGTTGAGGTGGATTGTGACTTTACGTGGGAGGTGACTCGTCAGGGCTCGATCTTCTTGGATGTAAAGGTAACTCCTACCAATACAACGGCTCCTTATGTCGCTTTCTGGTTGACCCAGGAGGAGTATCGTACGATGGGCGGATCGCCCGAGGGGTTGAAGAAGAACCTGGAGGCTTATATGGAAAACCTTGCTGCCAATGCCGGCTACGAGACGATCATCGATCTGATGGCCGTGCTGCAGAATAAAGGGGAGCAGGAGCTTCAGATCCAGGGTCTTGAACCTCAGACCTCGTATGTGCTCTTCCTCTGTGGTATGGATGCCTATGCCCGTCCGACGACCGATGTTGAGGTTCTCAATGCCAGCACGATCGCTTATGTCGCTTCGGATGCCGTTTTGACGCCTGCCGCCCGTATTTACAGCGGAACGACCGCTTCGAGCATGAGCCCCTCGCTCTTCCCGCCCGAGACCTACAGCGGAAACCTCTTTGTACGTGTAAAACCGCTGCTGAACGACAAGGCGGCTGCATGGTATCTGCTTCCGATCGATACGGATCATTCGAAGGATACCGATGAAGAGCTGCTTGTCCTCATTTCGCAGCAGGGTACCGGTCCGATCACTCAGCCCAACATCGACGTGTTGGCTCCCGAGAGTACCGACCAGACCTACTACATCTACATGTATCCGGTCAACGAGAGCGGTGAGCCGGGTAACATCGCAAGAATGTCGATTGATGTGAATGCCAACAACGTGAGCGATATCAATACGATCTTCGACGAGGATTACACGCAGGGTGCCGGAACCTCGGCAATGGCTCTCCCCTTCTCTTCAGCTGTGAAGATGATGGCCGGCGAGACTGCCGTAAAGAGTGTTAAGGTCAGCAGACTCTAATTCGAAATCAGGACGCGTCTTGCGCGAGCCTGTCTGTTTGGGGACGGCAAACTCCATCGGAGTTTGCCGTCCTTTTTTTGTGTCCGATGCGGGAATCGGAGAGACGGGGACGTTTGTGTCTCGGATTCGGCGGAAATGTTTGGCACTTTATGAAATATTGGTTAATTTAGTAGAAAAAACAGAAGATAACTATGAGCGCATCCGCAGAGACAACCTATTCGGCAGCCGATCTGAAATATCTGGAGCTCTTGTCTCAGAAATTTCCGACCATCGCCGATGCCAGTACCGAAATCATTAACCTGGAGGCGATTCTGAACCTGCCCAAGGGAACGGAACACTTCCTGACGGATCTCCACGGAGAGTATGAGGCTTTCCGTCACGTGCTGAAGAACGCCTCGGGCGTTATCCGGCAGAAGGTCCACGAGGTCTTCAACAACACCTTGCGCGAGTCGGAGATGAGCGAGTTGTGCACGCTGATCTACTACCCGGCCGAGAAGTTGCAGCTGATCAAGGCCAAGGAGAGCAATCTGGACGACTGGTACAAGGTCACGCTGAACCAGCTGACCGAGGTCTGCCGCGCCGCTTCGGTGAAATATACCCGTTCGAAGGTGCGCAAGATGCTGCCGCCCGACTTCTCCTACGTGATCCAGGAGCTGCTGCACGAGTCGGATTCGCCCGGCTCCTCGAAGCAGAACTATTTCAACGGCATTCTGAATTCGATCATCTCGATCGGCCGGGCCGACGCCTTCATCATCGCCATGAGCAACGTGATTCAGCGTCTGACGATCGACCGGCTGCATATCATCGGCGATATTTTCGACCGGGGTCCCGGCCCGCACATTATTTTCGACACCCTGGCCGAGTACAACATGTACGACATTCAGTGGGGTAACCACGATATTCTCTGGATGGGAGCCGCCGCGGGCAACCTGGCATCGATCGCCAACGTGATTCGTGTCTCGGCGCGGTATGACAACCTGGATGTTCTGGAGGACGGCTACGGTATCAACCTGCTGCCGCTGGCCCGTTTCGCGATGGAGTACTACGAAAACACCCCCTGTCTGCCCTACAAGCCGAAGGTGATGCAGAGCAGTGGTGTCAACGAGCGGGATGTGCTGCTGATGAGCCAGATGCACAAGGCGATCTCGGTGATCCAGTTCAAGATCGAGGGTCAGATGATCAAGCGCCATCCGGAGTACAAGATGGAGTCGCGTGCCCTGCTCGAGAAGATCGATTACGATAAGGGAACCATTGAGATCGACGGCAAGTCCTATCCGCTGAAGGATCCCGACTTCCCGACGGTCGATCCGAAGGATCCCTACAAGCTGACGCCGGCCGAGGATCGTCTGATCCGTACGCTGCAGGCGTCGTTCCTGAACAGCGACAAGCTGCAGAAGCACATCCGCCTGCTCTATTCGAAGGGAAGCATGTATCTGATTGTCAACTCGAACCTCATGTACCACGCCTCGATCCCGATGACCGAGGATGGACAGTTCAAGACGGTGATGGTGGACGGCGAGCCCTATTCGGGCCGTGCGCTGCTGGATCGTCTCGATCAGCTGGCTCGGGAGGCCTATTTCGGTGGCAACGGGCGTGAGAGCCGCGAGAAGGCGCTCGATTACATGTGGTATCTCTGGTGCGGCCCCGAGTCTCCCTTCTTCGACAAGGCGAAGATGGCGACCCTGGAGCGCTACCTGATCGAGGACAAGAAGACCCACCACGAGGAGAAGGGTGCCTATTACAAACACCTCGAGGATGCCGAGATGTGCTGTCGGATTCTGACCTCGTTTGGTCTCGATCCCGAGAAGTCTCACATCATCTCGGGACACATTCCCGTGAAGACCTGCAAGGGGGAGAGCCCGATCAAGGCGGGCGGAAAGCTGCTGATGATCGACGGCGGATTCTCGAAGGCCTACCAGTCGGAGACGGGAATTGCCGGTTATACGCTGATCTTCAACTCGCACGGACTGCAGCTGGTACAGCATGAACCGTTCGAATCGAGCGTGAAGGCGGTCGAGGAGGGACAGGACATCATCTCGACCAAGACGATTGTCGAGGCGACGACCGACCGGATCACCGTGCGCGACACGACCATCGGCAAGGAGCTGCAGGTGCAGATCGATGACCTGCTGCGTCTGCTGGCGGCCTATCGCAGCGGACGCATCAAGGAGCGGAAGTAGGCTCCGGAAAGCGAGAACAATAAAAAAGCCCGTCCATTTGGACGGGCTTTTTTATGCTGATTTTCAGATTATTCCGGTTTGATTGCCTCGTTCGGACAAACGCCTGCGCAGGAACCGCAGTCGATACATTTGTCAGCGTCGATAACATAAACATCACCAGCCGAGATAGCCTCTACCGGACATTGGTCGATGCACGTGCCGCAAGCAACGCACAGATCAGGATTAATTTTGTAAGCCATTTGTTTAGTTGTTTTGTGTGTGTTAGAAACGGTGCAAATATAGCAATTATTTGATTAAATCAAATCCTGTGAAGGGAATTAATGCCTCCGGGATCCGAATCCCTTCGGGGGTCTGGTTGTTTTCGAGCAGGGCGGCCACGATACGGGGCAGAGCCAGCGACGAACCGTTGAGCGTGTGGGCCAGCTGGGTCTTTTTGTTGGCGTCCTTGTAGCGGAGTTTCAGGCGGTTGGCCTGGAACGACTCGAAGTTCGAGACGGAGGATACCTCCAGCCAGCGCTTCTGGGCCTTCGAGTAGACCTCGAAGTCGTAGGTCAGCGCCGAGGTGAAGGACATGTCGCCGCCGCAGAGGCGCAGGATGCGGTAGGGGAGTTCGAGCGCCTGAACGAGCGTCTCCACGTGAGCGACCATCTCGTCCAGAGCGGCATAGCTCTTCTCGGGCAGGCTCAGCTGTACGATCTCGACCTTGTCGAACTGGTGCAGACGGTTCAGACCGCGCACGTCCTTGCCGTACGAGCCTGCCTCACGACGGAAGCAGGGGGTATAGGCGGTCATCTTGATCGGGAAATCCTTCTCGTCGAGGATGACGTCGCGGTAGATGTTCGTGACGGGGACCTCGGCCGTCGGAATCAGGTAGAAGTTGTCGACTGTGGCGTGGTACATCTGTCCCTCCTTGTCGGGCAGCTGGCCGGTGCCGAATCCCGAGGCCTCGTTGACCATGATCGGCGGTTCGATCTCGAGGTATCCGGCGCGGGTGTTGCGCTCGAGGAAGAAGTTGATCAGCGCGCGCTGCAGACGGGCACCCTTGCCTTTGTAGACGGGGAATCCCGCTCCGGTCAGCTTGACTCCCAGGTCGAAGTCGATCAGGTCATACTTGCGGGCCAACTCCCAGTGGGGCAGGGCATCCTCGGGAAGCGTGCGGTGATCCTCCACCATCTTGACCACCAGGTTGTCCGCCGCGGTTTTGCCTTCGGGAACGATGTCGGCCGGGAAGTTCGGCAGCGAGACGATCGCAGCCTGCAGGGCGTCAGACACCTCCTTGAACTCGGCATTCAGTGCGTTGGAACGCTCCTTGAGGGCAGCGACCTCGGCCTTCTTCGCCTCGGCCTCCTCCCGGCGTCCCTGACCCATCAGGGCGCCGATCTGTTTGGATGCCTGGTTTTGCTGGGCCAGCATCTCGTCCAGTTCGTGCTGGATGGCCTTGCGGCGGTCGTCCAGCTTCTCTATTTTGTCGATGACGGAAGCCGCATCGACCCCCTTCTTTGCCAAACGGCGGATGGCAGCTTCGCGGTCATCCCTGAGTTGCTTGATTGTAAGCATCGTATTGATCGTGTTTTTGTTTCGTGTTCAACAAGCAAAATTACAAAACAAACCCTAATCACCTGCACATTTGCCGATTATTTTTTACTTTTGTCCACAAATCGCCACTCATTGTGAAATCCATCGAATTGCTTGCACCGGCCCGTGAGCTGGCTTCGGCCATCTCGGCCGTCGATTACGGAGCCGACGCCCTCTACATGGGAGGCGCCCGGTTCGGGGCGCGCGTTGCGGCCGGCAATACGGTCGAGCAGATCGCCCGGGCGGTCGAATATGCCCACCAGTACGGGGTTCGTGTCTATGCGACCCTCAATACGCTGCTCTACGACGGGGAGCTGGAGGAGGCCCGCCGGCAGGCGAACGAATTGATCGCTGCCGGAGTCGACGCCCTGATCGTGCAGGACATGGCCCTGCGTCGGATGGATCTGCCTGTCGAGCTGCACGCTTCGACCCAGATGTGCAACCGCACCCCGGAGCAGGCCCTCTTTCTGGAGCGCTGCGGCTTTGCGCGGGTGATTTTGGAGCGGGCCCTCTCGCTCGAGGAGATCCGCCGGATCCGGGCTGCCTGTCACGTCGATCTGGAGTGTTTCGTGCACGGGGCCATCTGCGTAGGATACAGCGGGCGGTGCTTCCTCTCGCGCTCGATGAGCGAGCGGAGCGGCAACCGGGGGGCATGCAGCCAGCCTTGCCGCCTGACCTATGACCTGGTGGATGAGAAGGGGCGGACAATCCTCAAGGGGCGCCACCTGCTTTCGGTACGGGACATGAACCTCTCGATGCGGGTGGGCGAGTTGATCGACGCCGGAGTCACCTCGTTCAAGATCGAGGGTCGGCTCAAGGATCTGGGCTATATCAAGAACGTGGTCAGCTACTACCGGGAGCAGATCGACCGGGTGCTGGCCGAACGTCCCGATTTTTGCCGCGCATCGGTCGGCGAGAGCATTCCCGATTTCCGGCCCGACCCCTCGAAGAGCTTTACGCGGGGCGAGTCCGAGTACTTTTTCGATGGCCGGCGGGCGGGGGTCGCCTCGTTCGATACCCCGAAGTCGGTCGGCGAATTTATCGGTCGCGTCGTGCGGGTCGAGACGTGCAGTTTCCAGCTCGACCGGCAGCATGATCTGGCCCCGGGCGATGGAATCTGCTTTCTGACGGCGGGCGGACTGATCGGAACCAACGTCAACGCGGTCGAGGGGCGCCGGGTGCAGCCCAACCGCATGGAGGGGATTGCCGCCGGGGCGGAGATCTACCGCAATTTCGACCGTAACTTTGCCGCGGCGCTCGAACGCAGCCGGACCCGGCGGGTCATTCCGGCCGAGGCCGAGGCGATCCTTTCGGCCGGGCGTGTGGTCGTTCGGTTTACGGATGTCGAGGGGGTCGATGCCGAGGTGGTGTGCGAAAGGGAGTTCGATGAGGCGAAGAATCCGCAGAAGATGGCCGAAACGATCGCGGCGCAGCTCTCCCGCAGCGGCGATACGATTTTCGACGTGCGGCAGGTGCGCACGTCGGGTGAGATGCGGTTCGTACCGGTGTCGCTGCTGGCCCGGTTACGTCGCGAGGGGCTCGAAAAGTTGCGCGAGGCGCGGCTGGCCCGCCCGATCGAGCACCGCATTCTGCCCGAAGAGAGGACGGCACGCTATCCGTCGGAGAGCCTTGCCGCCGAGGAGAATGTGACCAACCGGCTGGCCGAGCAGTTCTACCGCGACCACGGCGTGCAGCGGATCGAACGGGGGTTGGACCTCGCGTCTGCTACCACCGGCCATACCGTCATGCGGACGGCCTATTGCATCCGCCGCGAAATCGGGCAGTGCCTGAAACGGAATCCCGATCTGAAGGGGGATCTCTTTCTGGTGCGGGGGCGTTTCCGCTACCGGCTTCTTTTCGATTGCGCCCGTTGCGAAATGTGCCTGATCGATCAGAGCGATCGTTCCTGAGAATAACTTATTACAACATAGCGTTTCATGTTTGAAATCCTCACTCCCAACTTTCCCGATTACGAACTGATCGATTCGGGCGACTTCGAAAAGCTCGAACGCTTCGGACGTTACCTCGTGCGCCGTCCCGAACCGCAGGCCATTTGGCGACGGACGCTTCCCGAGGAGGAGTGGCGCCGTGCGGACGCCTCCTTCGTGCGCGATGCCCGCAGCGACGAGCGCGGGCAGTGGCAACTGCGCCCGGGCATGCCGTCGCGCTGGACGGTGGAGTATGCCTATAAGACGATGCGGTTGCGGATGCGGCTGGGGTTGACCTCGTTCAAACACGTGGGACTCTTCCCGGAGCAGGCGGCCAACTGGGACTTCATTTACGATCGGATCGTTGCGCTGAAGGAGCAGGGACGTTCGCCGCGCGTGTTGAACCTGTTTGCCTATACGGGAGGGGCTACGCTTGCCGCGCGTGCGGCCGGAGCCGATACGACCCATGTCGATTCGGTCCGGCAGGTGGTGACCTGGGCCCGCGAGAACATGGAGGCGAGCGGACTGGACGGGGTGCGCTGGATCGTGGAGGATGCCTTGAAGTTCGTACAGCGGGAGGTGCGGCGTGGCAACCGCTACGACGGAATCATCCTCGACCCTCCGGCCTACGGACGGGGACCCAACGGGGAGAAGTGGATTCTGGAGAACAATATCGGCGAGATGCTCGAGTGCTGTGCCCGGCTGCTCGAACCCCGTCACGCCTTTCTGGTGCTGAACCTCTATTCGATGGGACTCTCGGCCACCTTGGCCTCGACGGCCGTCCAGCAAGCGTTCGGCACGCCTTTTGAACAGCAATTCGGTGAACTCTGCTTCGACGACCGGGCCGGGAAACGTCTCCCGCTGGGGACCTATTACCGCTTCATCCGATAGAGAGATCGGTTAGCCGGTGTCGGAACGGGGCAATTCTCATTTAAACGATTGTAAGCATGAACACACTCTCCATCGTATTGGGCATCGTTACCTGGTGCCTGGTTGCCGTGGCGGTGGGCCTGATCGGCAGCCGTCGCAAGATCGGATTTGCCTGGACGTTGATTCTGAGCCTGATTCTGACGCCGATCGTCGGCATCATCGTGGCGCTCACCTCCCCGAATCTGCCTCACGGAGGCGAGAAGTGGGGCTTCGTGCATGTGGGATTCATGGTCCTCACGGCGCTGGCATTGATCTCCTTCCTTGTGGTGCTGCTGACCGGAGGAGTACTCTTTGTGGCCGGAGGCGAATAGCGTTCCGGGTTACAGATAGATGATGATGCCGGCCACGGCCGAGAGAATGATCATCAGGATCGGATTGACCTTGAAGTAGGAGCCGACCAGTACGCCGGCGAAGAGAACCCAGCTCCAGAGGTCGATGAAGTTGGCGTCGTGCTTGTCGTAGGGAAAGATGAGCATGAGAGCCGTCGAACCGATCATGCCGATCACGACGGGACGCAGTCCGAGCATGGCGCCGGCCACGATCGGGTTGTTGCGCAGCCGTGCGATGAAGTGGGCCACCAGTACCATCAGCGTAAGCGAGGGCATGCAGACGGCCAGGGTGGCAATGATCGACCCCAGCACACCGAACAGCGGGCTTCCTCCACCCTGCATGCCGACGGTATAGCCGACGTAGGTGGCCGAGTTGATGGCGATCGGCCCGGGGGTGATCTGGGATACGGCGACAATATCGGCGAATTCGGCATTCGTTATCCACTCATGCTGGACAACGACCTCGTTCTGAATGAGTGCCAGCATGGCATAACCGCCTCCGAATCCGAAGAATCCGATCTTCAGATAGCTGATGAACAACTGCCAGAATATCATGGGTGTTTTCTTTTAACGACGACCAACTCCCAGACGATTCCGATGCCTGCACCGAGTGCCAGAATCAGCACCGGCGAGAGGCTCAGCCACCAGATCAGTCCGGCCAGCAGGATGGCGATGACAATCGCCGCCTTGCTCATGCCCCGCGAGAGCGAGATGAGCGGGGTGATGATCAGTGCGACCACGGCCGGACGCATCCCCTTGAAGGCGGCGTCGACCACGTGGTTCTGTCGGATGTTGGCGAAAAAGAGGGCGATGGCCAGGATGATGATAAACGACGGAAGTACGGCCCCGAGCATGGCGGCGATCGCTCCGCGCATCTTCATCCGTTTGTAGCCGGTGAAGACAGCCGTGTTGATGGCGATCGGCCCCGGAACGGACTGCGCGAGGGTCAGCAGATCGAGGAATTCGTCGTCGGCGATCCAATGCCGCTTTTTGATCACCTCCTGCTCGATCAGCGGGATCATGGCATAGCCTCCGCCGAAGGTAAAGAGGCCGATCTTGAAGAACGACCAGAATATCTCCCACCACTGTTTCATGACTCCTTGTCGGTCGTGTTTGCGGGTTGTTCGTCGGCGGACTCATTGGCTGCGGCGACCATCACCGTAGCCACGACGGCCGCCGTTTCGGTGCGCAGCCGCTGCTTGCCCAGCGTGATCTCGCGAAAACCGTGCCGTACGGCCAGCTCGATCTCCTCGGTCGAGAAATCCCCCTCGGGTCCGATGAGAATCAGCACCTTGCCTCCGGCCTGCAGCAGGCGGGGCAGATACCCTTTCCCTTCGGGCGACAGCGCCTCGGCACAATGGGCGATGAACTTCTGCCCCTCGAAGGGGGCCTCAACCACCTGCCGGAACGGCGTGAGTTCTTCGAGTTGGGGGTGATAGGCCTTGAGCGACTGTTTGACGGCTGCCGTGATGACCTTCATCTCCCGTTCGGTCTTCAGAATACGGCGCTCGCTGTGGGCCGTATCCAGCGGAATGATACGGGCGATGCCGACCTCGGTCGCCTTCTCCAGAAACCATTCGAAGCGGTCGGTATTCTTGGTCGGGGCGACGGCCATGGTCAGCTCATAAGAGAGCCTGCCGAATGCGGTATGCGTTTGGCATACACGCACCCGGCAGTGCTTGGCATTGTCGTCCACGATCCGGCACCGGTACAGATTGCCTCTGCCGTCGGTGATATGCAATTGATCTCCCACGCCCATACGCAGTACGCGGACGCAGTGTTTCGACTCCTCCTCCGAAAGGGTGTAGTCGGGGGGCACGATGTCGGGGGCGTAGAAGAGCTGCATGGGATCGGACGTCGATGGTGTTTAGATGGTCAGACCGCCGTCGATGCTGATCGTTGCACCGTTGATGTAGGCGGCTTCGTCGCTGGCCAGATAGGCGTACAGACCGGCAACCTCCTCGGGTTCACCCAGACGCTGCTCGGGAACCTTGGCCTTCATCGAGTCGAGTACCTCGGCTGGCATCTGGCGCACCATGTTGGTGAGGATGAAGCCCGGAGCGACGGCGTTGACCGTGATGCCCTTGCGGCCGAGCTCCTTGGCCAGGGTCTTGGTCATGCCGATGATGCCGGCTTTCGTTGCCACGTAGTTGGTCTGGCCGAAGTTGCCGTACAGACCTACCACCGACGAGGCGTTCAGGATACGTCCCCAGCCCTTCTCGATCATGATGGGGCTGACGCATTTGCAGCAGTTGAATACGCCCGTCAGGTTGACGTCGATCACGCTCTGCCACATCTCGGGGGTCATCTTCTTGAGCGTTGCGTCGCGTGTGATGCCGGCGTTGTTGACCAGAATGTCGATACGGCCGTGTTTCTCGATCACCTGGCGCGTAGCCTCTTCCACTTCGGCGAACGAGGCCGTGTTAACCTTGATGAACTCTCCGCCGATCTGCTTGGCGACAGCCTCGCCCGTAGCGGGGGTTCTGTTCCAGATGATCACGGTAGCGCCCTCGGCTGCAAATCGCTCAGCCGTTGCCTTTCCGATTCCGTCCGATCCGCCGGTGATGACGGCGATCTTGTTGCTCAGTCTTTTTTCCATGGTTTTGTTCTTGTTATGTGAGTACGGTTAGAATCTCTCCTTGTGGAGCAGTTTGGCCTGTCCCGAGATGAGGACGTTGCCCTCCTTGTCCTCGAGCGTGCATTTGATCACCCCGCGGTGTTTCTCCTCGTTGACCTCGAGCACCTCGAAGCAGGCAACGTAGTCGTGCTCGACGTAGACCGGAGCGCGGAAGGCCATCTCCTGATACATGTAGATCGTCCCCTGTCCCGGCCAGTTCATGCCGAAGACTTTCGAAAAAACGGCTGCCGCGAAGAATCCGTGAACGATCGGTTTGCCGAAGGGGGTGGTGGTGGCATACGCTGCATCCAGGTGGATCGGATTGCAGTCGCCGGTGATCCGGCCGAAGGTTTCGACATTCGCCTGCGTGTAGCGGACCGGTTCGCTGTAGGTGTCCCCAATTTTGATTTTCTCCATCTTGATGTTGTTTTTTTACGTCAGACGGGGTCTGACCGTGGTAATTTCTGTCAAAAGTAATCATTTTTTGCTCCCGGTATTCTGTTCTGTTATTATCTTTGCAAAAAATATAGGAGAAACGCTCCATAAGTTTATGACCTCTTCGCAGACGATTTGCCGCCCGCTCTCCGTTCTCTTCCACCGCGAGGATTTTCGGGGACCGGCTTCCTGCGTCGGTCCGAAAGGCGGCCGCCTGGAGACCGGCAGGAGTGCAGGTGCATGCCCGGGTGGTTGTGCCAGGAGACTGTGAAGACCCAGAAAACCGAACCATGAGACCGAGTCGATTGTTATTTTTATCCGCATTGACGTTCATTATGACCGTTACGAGCTGTTTTGACCGCAAATCCCAGCCGGCCAATCCGTTTTTTGAGGAGTGGACCACTCCGTTCGGTGTCCCTCCCTTTGACAAGATTCTTCCCGAACACTATATGCCCGCCTTCGAGCGGGCCATGGCGACCCACGTGGCGGAGATCGAAGCCATCAAGTCGAACAACGACGAGCCGACCTTCGAGAATACGATCCTGGCCTACGACAATTCGGGGCTGGAACTCGAACAGGTGCGCCTGATCTTCGACATGCTCTGCTCGGCCGAGATGAGCGAGCAGATGGCCGCCGTACAGGAGCAGGTGGCGCCTCTCCTCTCGGCCCACGACGACCGGATCCTGCATGACGGGGCTCTGTTTGCCCGCATCAAATCGATGTATGACCGCCGCGGGGCGCTCTCGCTGGATGCCGAGCAGCTGCGGTTGGTCGAGAAGATCTACGATGACTTCGTGCGGGCCGGAGCGCTGCTTTCGCCGGAGCAGAAGGAGCGTCTGGCCGTGATTAACGGTGAACTGGCCCTGCTTTCGGTGAAGTTCGGCAACAACGTGCTGGCCGAGAACAACCGTTTCTCGCTGGTGCTCGACGAGAAAGATCTCGACGGAATTCCGGCCGGTGTGCGGGACGCGGCGCAGGATCGGGCGCGCAATGCGGGGATGAAGGATAAGTACCTCTTTACGCTCGACGAGTCGAGCCGCATCCCTCTGCTGACCTATTCGGATCGTCGCGATCTGCGCGAGAAGGTCTACAAGGCCTACATCGAGCGGGGCAACCACGATGACGAGTACGACAACAAGGCGATCGTCGGCGATATGGCCCGCCTGCGCAACGAGAAGGCCCACCTGCTGGGCTATCCCGATTACGCATCGTATGCCATTTCGGCCCAGATGGCGGGAACTCCCGCCCGGGTTTACAAACTGCTGGATACGATCTGGACCCCGGCGCTCGAGCGGGCGAAGGAGGATGCGGCCGAGTTCGAACGGCTGCTCCGCAAGGATGAGCCGGGGGCGACCCTTGAGGCGTGGGACTGGTGGTATTACGCCAACAAGCAGCGCCGGAGCAAGTATGCCTTCGACGAGGAGGCACTGCGCCCCTACTTCTCGAAGGAGGGGGTGATGAGCGGTATCTTCTACCTGGCCAACCGCCTCTACGGGGTGACCTTCTCGCCGGTGGTCGTGCCGACCTACCACAAGGATTGCATGGCGTACGAGGTCTTCGACGCCGACAACAAACAGCTGGGTATCCTCTATTTCGACCTCTTCCCGCGCAGCAGCAAGAGCAGCGGCGGGTGGTGCGGCAACTTCCGCATGCAGCGCTACGATGAGCAGGGGCAGCGCGTTGCGCCGATCGTAAGCATCGTCTGCAACTTCACCCCTCCGACCAAGACGATGCCGGCGTTGTTCTCCCTCGACGAGACCGCAACGCTCTTCCACGAG
The DNA here is from genome assembly GCA_963926835.1 of Rikenellaceae bacterium. Lineage (GTDB taxonomy): Bacteria > Bacteroidota > Bacteroidia > Bacteroidales > Rikenellaceae > Alistipes. Next base: position 14,666 of record CAWUYY010000088.1, read on the forward strand.
TTCGGCCATGCGCTCCATTCGCTGTTTGCCGACGTGAAGTACCGCGGACTTTCGGAGGTGGAGGGCGATTTCGTCGAACTTCCCTCACAGATCATGGAGAACTGGGCCTTCGAACCCGAGATGCTGCGTCAGTACGCCTTCCATTTCCGTTCGGGCGAGGTGATTCCCAACCGACTGATCCGCCAGATCCGTGAAAACGAGAAGTTCAACCAGGGATTCATCACCACTGAGATCGTGGCGGCCGCCCTGATCGACCTCGATCTGCACTCAATCGTCGACTACCGGCCGTTCGATGTGAACGAATTCGAGAAAAACGCCCTCTACGAGCGGCGCGGACTCATCCCGCAGATCGCTCCCCGCTACCGTTATCCCTACTTCCAGCACATCTTCAGCATCTTCGACGGGATGTACTCGGCCGGCTACTACTTCTACCTCTGGGCCGAGGTGCTCGACAAGGATGCCTTCCAGGCTTTCCGCGAGAGCGGCGATATCTTCAGCCGGGAGGTGGCCCGCAAGTTCCGCCGGCTGCTCTCGCGCGGAGGATCGGCCGACGGCATGACCCTCTACCGGGAGTTCCGTGGGGCGGAGCCCGATCAGCGGGCGATGCTCATCGGCCGGGGGCTGATCGAGGAGGAGCCGGAGACGGAGCTCGATCCCCGGGACAGCGTGAAAAAACAGGACCTTTCGGATCCGCGCCTGCGGCAGCGCCTGCAGCAACAGGCCATGCGGGCGAAGAGTCCGCAGGAGTTCAAGCGATAGACGAACAGAGAAGATTCAAATACAATCAAACAATCAATTAACCAACTAACACCGATGAGAAAAATTATCATGACCCTGTTAACTGCTCTTGCAGTCGGATGTGGGAGCGATTCGATGCCCGTGGTGCAGATGCCCGAGATCGATACCAGCAATCCGCTGCTGGCGGAGTGGAACACCCCCTATGCGACTCCGCCGTTCGATCAGATCAAACCGTCTGATTACAAGCCCGCCTTCGAGACGGCCATTGCCGTGGCTCGTGCCGAGGTGGATGCCATTGTGAACAATCCGGCCAAACCGACCTTCAAGAATACGATCGTACCGCTGGAGCGTCACGGTCAGCTGCTGAACCGGATCGCAGCCGTCTTCTACAACCTGCTTTCGGCCGACGGAACGCCCGAGATGCAGCAGATTGCCGTTGAGATCCAGCCGATGATCACCGAGTATGAAAACGACCTGTCGCTCAATCCCGAATTGTTTGCCCGCGTAAAGGCCGTTTACGAGAAGCCGGGACGCGGTTTGACCAAGGAGGACAAGAAGCTGCTGGAGAATACCTACAAGAACTTCGTGCGCAGCGGAGCCAACCTCTCGGACGAGGACAAGGAACTCTACCGTAAATATACGGCCGAACTCTCCGAGCTCTCGCTCAAGTTCGAGCAGAATGCGCTGAATGCCACCAACGCCTTCTCGGTCAACATCACCGATCCGGCTCAGGTGGCCGAACTGCCCGACTTCGTGAAGGAGGGCATGGCCTCCGATGCCAAGGCGCGCGGGGAGAAGGGTTGGACCCTGACCCTTCAGGCTCCGAGCTACATTCCCTTTATTACCTATTCGACCAACCGCCCGTTGAAGGAGCAGGCGTGGAAAGCCTACAATTCGCGCGCTCTGGGCGGTGAGTTCGACAATACGGAGGTCGTCAAGCAGATCGTCAACCTGCGTCTGAAGATAGCCAATCTGCTGGGCTATCCGACCTATGCCGACTACGTGCTCGAGAACCGCATGGCCGAGAACGTTCAGACGGTCAATTCGTTCATGCAGGAGCTGCTCGATGCGACCAAGGAGTATGCTTTCGACGACTACAACAAGATCAGCGACTACGCCCACTCGCTGGGTCTGCAGGGTGAGTTGATGCCCTGGGACTTCGGCTACTACTCGGAGAAGTACCGCGAGGAGAAGTATGCGCTCAACCAGGAGCTGCTGAAACCCTACCTGCAGCTCGATTCGGTGAAGAAGGGTATCTTCCTGCTGGCCAACAAGCTCTACGGTCTGGAGTTCAAGCCGAGCAAGGATATTCAGGTTTATCATCCCGACGTGCAGGCCTATGAGGTGTTCGACAAGAACGGACGCTTCATGTCGGTGCTCTACCTCGACTTCTTCCCGCGCGAGACCAAACGGGGAGGCGCCTGGATGACCAGCTTCCGCGACAACTACATCATCGACGGCAAGGAGACCCGTCCGCTCGTATCGATGGTGATGAACTTCACCAAACCGACCGAGAACATGCCTTCGCTGCTCACCTTCGACGAGTTCGAGACCTTCCTGCACGAGTTCGGCCACGCCCTGCACGGCATGCTGGGGGAGGGAACCTACCAGTCGCTGGACGGTACGAACGTCTATCGTGACTTTGTCGAGCTGCCTTCGCAGATCATGGAGAACTGGGCTACCGAGAAGGAGTACCTCGATCTGTGGGCCGTTCACTACCAGACCGGCGAGCCGATTCCGGCCGAGCTGATCGAGAAGATCGAGGCTTCGAAGAACTACCTGGCCGCCTACTCCAACGTGCGTCAGCTCTCGTACGGCATGACCGATATGGCATGGCATACGATCAAGGAGCCGTTCGATGGTGATGTAGAGGCATTCGAGAGGGCTTCGATGGCATCGACGCAGGTGCTGCCCGTAGTCGACGGCACGGCGATGGCCACGGCATTCAACCACATCTTCGGCGGCGGCTATGCAGCCGGTTACTACAGCTACAAGTGGGCCGAGGTGCTGGAGGCGGATGCCTTCTCGCTCTTCAAGGAGAAGGGTATCTTCAATCCGGAGGTTTCGGAGGCTTTCCGTCGCGAGATTCTCTCGAAGGGCGGACAGGAGCACCCGATGACCCTCTACGTGAACTTCCGCGGCCACAAGCCCGAAGTGAAGGCCCTGATCGAGAAGATGGGACTTCAGAAAAAGTAGGTGGAGGCGACCCCGAAGTAACTCACGGGGCGCTTCGAACAAAAAGAGAGGCTGCATCATGCGGGATGCAGCCTCTCTTTTTTCTCTTCCGGATTGAATCAGAACTCCGAGGTGAAATGGAACCGGATATCCTTGAAGTTCTCCTGGGCCAGCGCCAGCGCATAGCTCGTATCGGCCAGATAGACGTCACGTCCGTGCTTGTCGACGGCCATGTTGGTGTGCTTACGCCGTTTGAAGTCGGCCAGCTGGGCGGCGTTGTCGCTCTCGATCCAGCATGCCTTGTAGATCGAAATCGGTTCCCAGCGGCAGGCCGCTCCGTATTCGTGCGCCAGACGGTACTCGATCACCTCGAACTGCAGGGCGCCGACCGTGCCGATGATCTTGCGGCCATTGAGCGACGAGATGAAGAGCTGGGCGACACCCTCGTCCATCAGCTGGTCGATGCCTTTGGCCAACTGTTTGAACTTGAGCGGATCGGCATTCTCGATGTAACGGAACTGTTCGGGTGCGAAGGAGGGGATGCCTGTAAATTTGAGCTTTTCGCCCTCGGTGAAGGTGTCGCCGATCTTGAAGTTGCCCGTATCGTGCAGGCCGACAATGTCGCCCGGGTAGGCGAAGTCGATCACCGACTTCTTTTCGGCCATGAAGGCGGTCGGTGAGGAGAACTTCATCATCTTGCCGCTGCGGACGTGCAGGTAGTTCTTGTTGCGCTCGAACATGCCCGAGCAGATCTTCAGGAAGGCAATCCGGTTACGGTGGTTCGGGTCCATGTTGGCGTGGATCTTGAAGACGAAGCCGGTCATCTTCTCCTCGCCGGGCTCGACCATGCGCGTCTCGGTCGGGGCCGGCCGGGGCGACGGGGCGATGCGGATGAAGCATTCGAGCAGCTCGCGCACACCGAAGTTGTTGACCGCCGAGCCGAAGAAGACCGGGGCCACGTCACCGTCCAGATAGCTCTGACGCTCGAACGGATCGTACACCCCTTCGATCAGCTCGATATCCTCCCGCAGACGGGTAGCATAGCGTTCGCCGATGAACTGATCCAGTTCGGGCGAGGTGAGATCCGAGATCTCGACGGTCGATGCGTCGGCCGTCTGGCGTTCGTCGCTGGTGAAGAGCGAGAGGTTCTGCTCGTAGATGTTGTATACCCCCTTGAAGGTGTCACCGCTCGAGATCGGAAACGAAAGGGGGCGCACCTTGATGTGGAGCTCTTTCTCCACCTCGTCCAACAGGTCGAAGGGATCCTTGCAGGGGCGGTCGAGCTTGTTGATGAAGACGATCACCGGCGTCTTGCGCATGCGGCAGACCTCCATCAGCTTGCGGGTCTGCGACTCGACGCCCTTCGCTCCGTCGATCACGATGATGACCGAATCGACCGCGGTCAGCGTGCGGTAGGTGTCCTCGGCGAAATCTTCGTGACCGGGGGTGTCGAGGATGTTGATCTTGCGCCCCTCGTACTCGAATCCCATCACGGAGGTGGCAACCGAGATGCCTCGCTGACGTTCGATCTCCATGAAGTCGGAGGTCGCCCCCTTCTTGATCTTGTTGCTCTTGACGGCTCCCGCCACGTGGATGGCGCCGCCGAAAAGCAGCAACTTCTCCGTAAGGGTGGTTTTACCCGCATCCGGGTGGGCGATGACGGCGAACGTACGCCGGCGTGCGATCTCTTCCTGTAAGGTCATATCTGGGTGTTGGACTTTGTATTTTTAGCGGTTCGTATTGTTTATGTGTTTAATTCCGGGATCCGAAGCGGACTATTTGGCCGTTTTGGGCGGGTAGTCGGTGTTGTAGTGGCAGCCGACCGACTCCTTGAGGGCGCTGCCCTGCTTGATGACCAGGTAGGCGACGGCGATCATGTTGCGCAGTTCGCACAGTTCGCGGTTGGGCTTGGTCTTGTTGTAGAGCTCCTCGGTCTCCTCGTAGATGATTGAGAGGCGTCGCATGGCCCGCTCGAGCGAGAGGTTCGACCGTACGATGCCGACGTAGTTGGTCATGATGGCCTGCATCTCGCGCTTGGACTGGATGATCATCAGCATCTCCTCGGTGTGCTGCGTCCCCTCGAAGTCCCAGTCGGGAATCCCCTCCTGAATCTGTACCGAATCCAGTTGCGAGGCGGTGTGGCGGGCCGCCTGGTCGGCATAGACGATCGCCTCGATCAGCGAGTTGGAGGCGAGTCGGTTGGCCCCGTGCAGCCCCGTGCAGGAGCACTCACCCAGGGCGTAGAGCCGTTTGATGGAGGTCTCGCCGTTCAGATCGACCTTTACGCCGCCGCAGCAGTAGTGGGCCGCCGGCGTGACGGGGATGAGGTCTTTGGTGATGTCTATGCCGATCGAGAGGCACTTCTCGTAGATGTTGGGGAAGTGGCGGCGAATGTCGTCCGGGTCCTTGTGGCGGACGTCCAGATAGACGAAATCCTCGCCGCGGCGGGTCATTTCGGTATAGATGGCCCGGGCTGTCACGTCGCGCGGGGCGAGCGACTTCATCGGGTGGTACTTGTCCATGAACTCCTCGCCATTCTGCAGGCGCAGGATGGCGCCGAAGCCGCGCATCGCCTCCGTAATGAGGAAGTTCGGCTTCTCGCCGGGGTTGTAGAGCGTGGTGGGGTGGAACTGGATGAACTCCATGTTCTGGGTGATCGCCTTGGCGCGGTGGCACATGGCGATGCCGTCGCCCGTGGCCACGATCGGATTCGAGGTCGAGGAGTAGATGTTGCCGCATCCGCCGGCCGCCACGATAGTGAACTTGGCCAGCACGGTCTCGATCTCGTTGTTGCTCAGGTTAAGCACGTAGGCGCCGAAGCAGGCCAGTCCGCGCGTGTGGCGGGTGACGAACTCGCCCAGGTGGTGCTGGGTCAGCAGGTCGATGGCGAAGTGGTTCTCGAGCACCGTGATGTTCGGGTGCTGCCGAACCGAGGCGATAAGCGCTCGTTCGATCTCGGCGCCGGTGAGATCTTCGTGGTGCAGGATGCGGTGCTCGGAGTGGCCGCCCTCGCGGTTCAGCTCGAAGCGGCCGTCGGCCGTCTTGTCGAAGCGTGTGCCCCAGGCGATCAGATCCCGGATCATCTCGGGAGCGCGCCGTACGACCAGCTCGACGGCGGCCGGATCGCACTTGCCAGCTCCACAGACCAGCGTATCGTGAATGTGCTTTTCGAATGTATCGGGTGCGTAGGTGACCGAACAGATGCCCCCCTGGGCGTGGTTCGTGTTGCTCTCTTCGATCTTACCCTTCGTTACGATCGTCACGTGTCCGTGCTCGGCCGCTTTCAGTGCGAAGCTCAAACCGGCGGCGCCGGATCCAATGACCAGAAAATCGGTTTTCATGGCTTTTGCTGTTTGTGTTCGAACAGGGGCTCCGAGGCGTTCGGAGCGCTGCGTCGCGCTCCGCTCGATGCCGCATGCAGGCCAAGCCGCGAAAATCCTCTGCCGTATGGTTTGCTGCGGAGACTTCCGGGCTCGGACGGGCAGCCTGGCGAAGATCGCCCTGCTCACCGCCCGAATGTATCGTTCGATGAGCGTTCGGAATCGCCCCTATTTTCTGCAAAGATACGTTTTTTTGTTAATTTTGCAGCCATCAACATTCGAAAATGGAAAGGCATATCGATATTGAACAGTTCAATTATGAACTGCCGGAGGAGCGGATCGCCAAGTATCCGCTCGAGGAGCGCAGCGCCTCCAAACTGCTCGTCTATGAGCAGGGGTGCATCTCGGAGCGGCACTTCCGCGACATCGCAGAGGTGCTGCCGGCGGGCACGCTGCTCGTATTCAACAACACGAAGGTGATCCGTGCGCGGATCATCATGCACAAGCCCTCCGGGGCGCGCATCGAGGTCTTCTGTCTCGAGCCGCACGATCCGGCCGACTACGAACGGGCTTTTGCCGTGTGCGGCACCTGCCAGTGGAGCTGCATCGTGGGCAATCTCAAGAAGTGGAAGGAGGGGCCGCTGGTGATCGACTTCGAATACGCCGGCCGGCCGGAGCAGCTGCGTGCCTTCCGGGTCGGAGAGGGGGGCCGCGAGCAGATCGTACGCTTCGAGTGGACGGCCGATCTGACCTTCGGCCAGTTGCTGGAGCATCTCGGTCGTATCCCCATTCCGCCCTACCTGAACCGGGAGAGCCAGGAGATCGACAATACGCGCTATCAGACCGTCTATTCGAAATTCGAGGGCTCCGTGGCCGCACCGACGGCCGGACTGCACTTTACCCCGGAGCTGATCGAGGGGATGAAGAGCCGCGGTTTCGAATTCGAGGAGGTGACCCTGCATGTCGGTGCCGGCACCTTCCTGCCGGTCAAGGACCGCGATGCGGCAACTCATCCGATGCATACCGAGCACTTCGAGATCCGCCGCTCGACGGTGGAGCATCTGTTGCAGAAGTGGGGAATGATCACGGCCGTGGGAACCACCTCGGTGCGGACGCTCGAGTCGCTGCCGGCCCTTGCCTGGCGCATTCAGAGAACGGGAACGCCCGAGCTCGAGCGGACGATCGGCCAGTGGGAGCTCTACGACCTGCCGGAGGAGTTCGGTGGTCGGGAGGCGTTGCAGATCCTGCTCGATTACATGACCCGCGAGGGGTTGGAGCGGATCAAGACCTCGACCCGGATCATGATCACTCCGCTCGGGTATCGCTTCCGGATCGTGCGCAACATCGTCACCAACTTCCACCAGCCCAAGTCGACCCTGCTGCTACTCGTCTCGGCCTATGTCGGAGAGGATTGGCGGCGGATCTACGACTATGCCCTCACGCACGATTTCCGCTTCCTGAGCTACGGCGACAGCTCCGTCCTGATGCGTTAATTATAAGGCAGGCGCAAAAAAGAACAGCCGCTGACCGATTGTCGGTTGGCGGCTGTTCTTTTTCCGGGAGTCACTGTCATGCCTTGCCCGGCGTATGTTTGTATTTGAATACGAAGGCAAATACGACGGCCACCACGAGGGCGTAGGCGGCGAACAGATACCATGCCGTGCTCCAGCCGGCCACCTGCTCCAGCGGGGTTGTCTGCGAGTAGACGAATTTGTTGACGACGGCCTGCGCGCCGAGGGTGCCGATCGTGGCACCGATGCCGTTGGTCATCATCATGAAGAGCCCTTGGGCGCTCGAACGGATCGAGGAGTCGGTCTCCTGATCGACGAAGAGCGAGCCGGAGATGTTGAAGAAGTCGAAGGCAATGCCGTAGACGAGCATCGAGAGGATGAACATCCAGACTCCGCCGCCCGGGTTGCCTGCGCCGAACAGACCGAAACGGAGCACCCAGGCCGACATGGCCATGAGCATCACCCGCTTGATGCCGAACTTGCGCAGGAAGAAGGGGATAAGCAGGATGCAGAGCGTTTCGGAGATCTGCGACAGGGAGATCAGCGCATTGGCGTTTTCGGCGCCGAACGTGCCGGCAAACTCCGGAATGGCTTTGAAGGTGCTGATGAAGGGGTTGGCAAATCCGTTGGTGATCTGCAGCGAAACGCCCAGCAGCATTGAGAAGATGAAGAAAATGGCCATCTTCTTCTGTTTGAAGAGCGAGAAGGCCTTCAGTCCGGAGCCCTCCAGGAAGGATCTCTTCTCCTGTGACTTGTTGATCTCGCAGTTGGGCAGCGAGAAGGCGTAGATGCCCAGCACCAGACCGATCAGTCCCGAGAAGATGAATTGCGAGGGAAGTTGCTGCATCGATATGTCGGAGAAGGTGACAAAGTTGGTGGTCAGCATGGCGCAGATGAAGCCGACGGTTCCGAATACGCGGATCGGAGGGAAGTGCTTGACCGTATCGAGCCCTTTCTTGTTCAGGGCGTAGTAGGCCACCGAGTTCGAGAGGGCGATGGTGGGCATGAAGAAGGCCACGCTGAGGGCGTAGAGCGGGAAGAGGATCGAGAAGTCCACCGCGGCTCCGGCCGTGAGGCCGTAGTATCCGGCTGCCCCCATAAATACGGCGGCCAGCAGATGGCAAATGCCGAGCATCTTCTGAGCCGGGATCCAGCGGTCGGCGATGATACCGATCAGTGCTGGCATGAAGAGCGACACGATGCCCTGCATGGCGTAGAAAATTCCGATGTCCCCGGCCAGTCCTACACTGGCCAGATAGGTTCCCATCGAGGTCAGATAAGCTCCCCAAACTGCATATTCGAGGAAGTTCATGATGATAAGACGGAGTTTGATACCCATAGTTTATCGTTTTATACGTTTGATTCGAGAGGTAAAATCCGGTTTTTTGACCGGATTGAAACAAAAATATGAATTTTTTTCCGAAAATCTTTTGCAGTTGAAAAATAAAGTTCTACTTTTGCACTACCAAAACAATAGTGAGCTATGGTGTAATGGTAACACAACAGATTCTGGTCCTGTTATTCTTGGTTCGAATCCAGGTAGCTCAACAAAAAAACCGCTGATTTTTCAGCGGTTTTTTTTGTTTTGTCGCTATCCCGGTTAGAAGCGGAAACCGATGTAGAAACGGATCGAGCTGGTCTTCAGCTTCGTTTTGGTGGATGAGGTCGAGAGGGGAAACTCTTCGTTATCGAAGTCAATCTCATCGATGGCAATCCCCTTGTACTTGGCAGATCCCCAACGTCCCTCGACACCGACCGAGATCACTTTCCAGGCAATGGCGCCGCCGAAGTTGAGGAAAGTCGCATAGTTGGAGTTGAACTCGCTGTCGACAAACATCATCGAGTAGGAGGGGGTAACCCGGAAGTAGAGGCTGATCTTCAGATCCTGAACCGGGTTGATCGTAACCGACGGTCCGAACTGCATACCATACTCCAGCTGGTGGTTGCCGATATCGTACGTATCCAGCAGCATGCCGCCGGTCGGATCGGAGCCTTCGTCGTACTCCGTTGTCGTGTATTGGGAGTAGTTCAGGTCGATCCAGCTCCAGTCCAGTCCGAATTTGAGCATGCCGAACAGCGGCTTCTTGTGCAGGTAGAAGGTTTTACCCCAGCTCAGCGATACGCCGAAGTCGTTTTTCAGGGCGGGCACGTCGTAATCCTTGTTGATCAGCTTCTGACTTACATATCCGATGTTGAAGTACTTGGCACGGCCTTTCCACACTCTTTCGTTGAGGTCCTCCTCCTCTTGCTCGGCAAGCTGCTGGTTCAGTTCATTGACCTGCTGCCGCAGGGAGTCGATCGTAGTGGTTGATACGGCTGCCTGGGTATACTCCAGGTCAGGCGTCGTGGCGGGAACGGTTGCTTCGGGCTCCTGCGCCGCGGCAGTCCCGATGCCGAGCACGATCCCGATCAAAAGGGTAGCGATTTTTTTCATAAAAAGTTTTTTTAAGGGTTGATTGTTCTGTTCTCTTGTTGCGTGGATTAATCCTCCTCGTCCTCGTAGAAGATTTCCTCCATGAGCGAATCGAGTTCGCGACGCTCCTTTTTGGTGGGGCGTCCCGTTCCCCGGTCGCGGAAGACGAAGATCGTCTCGTGCGGCACGTTCAGCTTGTCGAGCTCCTCCTGCGGGGTGATGTTCAGGCAGTAGTCCGGAACATTCTTGGCCGGCTGACGGCTCGAAACGTAGCCTACGACCTTGTATTGATAGGTTACGGGCATCCGCTTGACCGAGATGATGTCGCCGATGCGCACCTCCCGCGAGGGCTTGGCATACGAGCCGTTGACCAGCACGCGGTTCTGGCGGATGGCCTCGGCGGCATCGCTGCGCGTCTTGAAGATGCGCACCGCCCAGAGGTATTTGTCCAGTCTGATCTCTTCCATGTTGTTGTTTTCGGGTCGGAACCATCCTTGTTGGGGCAGTCCCGGATGTTCTTGTTATTTTTCGTACAGCGACTCCGACTTGGGGGTGTCGTGTGACTGTTCGTCATTCTGGCGGCTGACACTCAGGATCATGCCGAGTGCAATGGCCGTGAAGATCATCGACGATCCGCCGCGCGAGATGAGCGGCAGGGTCTGTCCCGTCTCGGGGATGAGGTTCACGGTGACCATGATGTGGAGCAGCGCCTGGCAGGTGATGAGCAGCGCCAGCCCCAGTACCAGCAGCCCCGGGAAGGCTGTTCCGCACCGTCGGAAGATCTCGATGGCGCGGAAGAAGATCCAGAGATAGAGCAGCAGCAGGGCAATGGCCAGGATGATGCCGTACTCCTCGACGAAGAAGGCGTAGGCATAGTCGCTCTCGGGGTGGATCATCTCCACACGCATGGCGCTCTGTCCGGCGCCTTCGCCCAGCAGGCCGCCGTTGTGGATGGCGATCATCGAGCGTTCGGTATCGGTCAGCTTGTCGATCGGTTTCTCGGTCTGGGAGTGGGTCCAGAGGTCGATCCAGGTCTCGACACGGCCGCCGGCCGTCTCGCTGCGTCCCAGGTTGAGCAGGCCCGCCAGCAGCACGGCGGCGAAGGCGAGCCCCAGCAGTTTCAGCAGCTCTTTCATCCGAACCCGCCCGATGAGCATCATCACCCACGAGGTGAAGAAGACCAGCACGGCCGACGAGGTGTGGGCCGGGAAGATCACCACGCAGGAGAGCAGCACCGGGGCCAGAATGGGCCATGTTCCCTCCCGCCAGATCTTTTTCTGGTCGGGGCGGCTCCACCGCAGCGGGTTGAGCGAGGGGATGATCCGGATCTTGTCGATGACGCTCTGCCGGCCGGCCAGCTGCCGGGCGAGGAAGAGCACGGTGGCGATCTTCAGCGCCTCGGAGGGCTGAAGCTGGAAGGGGCCGAGCGGGATCCAGCGGGCTGCACCGTTGGTCGTGGCTCCGATGAAGTAGACGGCTACGGTGAGCAGCAGGCTGATCACGTAGGCGGCCAGCGAGAGCCGGTTGTAGATGCGGGCGTTGATCTTGTGGGTGACGATCACCAGCGGCACGCAGATTGCCAGCAGCAACAGCTGCTGGCGCAGGAAGTGGGCCGTCGAGCGGGCTGTGTGGGCGTCGTAGGCCATCTTGGCCGTCGAGGAGTAGACCACCAGAATGGAGATGACGGCCAAGGCCACGATGATGACCCACAGCACGCGATCTCCCGTGATGAGCTTGAATCCCGCACTCGGTTCCTTCTCCTGGGTTGCTGCCGCGTCGGCAGTTTTAGCCTCCTCCTTCATCGGTCGTTATTTGGCATGTGAGGCGACCCACTCCTTGAAGAGTTCGCCCCGGTTTTCGTAGTTCTTGAACAGGTCGAAGCTGGCGCAGGCCGGCGAGAGCAGCACCACGTTGCCCGGTCGGGCCGCTGCGCGGGCCGCCTGCATCGCCTCTTCGAGCGAGCCGGTCGAGATCACCCGCGGAATGACTCCCGTAAAGCTGTCGACCAGTTTCTTGTTGTCCACACCCATGCAGACAAGCGTGTGCACCTTCTCCCGCGCGAACTTCTTGAGCGGTTCGTAGTCGTTGCCCTTGTCCGTACCGCCGGCGATCCACACCACCGGGCGTTTCATGCTCTCCAGAGCGTACCAGGTCGAATCGACGTTGGTCGCCTTCGAGTCGTTGATGTAGAGGACCCCGTTGATCTCGCCGGCCGGCTCCAGCCGGTGCTCGACGGGCTGGAAGTCGTAGATCGAGCGTTGGATCTGCTCCGGGGCGACCCCTGCGGCCAGGGCGGCCAGCGCAGCCGCCATCGCGTTGTAGGCGTTGTGAAGGCCCGACAGCTGCATCCGGTTTGTGTCGATTTCGACCGAACTCTTGCCGACCGTCGCGGTGAATCTGCCGTCGAGCAGGAAGGCGTCGCCCGCGCCGCTCGCCACGGCATTTTTGGCCGCAAACGGGAGCTGCTTCATGTGCAGGTCGTATTTGGGCAGTTGTTTCCAGATCACCTCGTCATCGCCCGAGTAGATGAAGTAGTCGTTCGAGAGCTGGTTCTGCGTGATGCGCATCTTGCTGTCGATGTAGTTCTGGAAGCAGTAATTGTAGCGGTCCAGGTGGTCGGGCGTGATGTTCATCAGCACGCCGATGTGGGCCCGGAACCGGTACATGCCGTCCAGCTGGAACGAACTGAGCTCCAGTACATACCAGTCGTACGATCCCGTGGCGACCGAGTAGGCGAAACTCTCGCCGATGTTGCCGCCCAGGGCGACGTTGTAGCCGGCATCGCGCAGGATCTTGTAGATGAGCGACGTGGTGGTCGTCTTGCCGTTCGAGCCGGTGATGCAGATCGTCTTCGCCTTGCCCAGGTAGCGTCCGGCGAATTCGATCTCGGAGATGATCGGAATACCCGCCTCACGGATTTTGCAGACCATCGGGGCCTTCTCCGGAATGCCGGGCGATTTGACCACCTCGTCGGCTGCGAGAATCCGCTCTTCGGTGTGCTGTCCCTCTTCGTAGGGAACCTGCCACTGGTCGAGGGCGGCCTTATAGCGGTCGGCGATCTTCCCCTTGTCCGAGAGGAAGACATCGAATCCTTTCTTCTTGGCGAGGATGGCGGAGCCGTATCCGCTGATTCCTCCACCCAATACAACGATTTTTTTCATCTTGTTTAACGAATCTTGAGGGTAACGAGCGTAATGGCGGCCAGCAGCAGGGAGATGATCCAGAATCGCGTGACGATCTTGGTTTCGAACAACCCCTTCTTCTGGAAGTGGTGGTGGATGGGCGACATGAGCAGTAGACGCCTTCCTTCGCCGTATTTGCGCTTGGTATATTTAAAATAGGAGACCTGCATCATGACCGAGAGGCTCTCGACCAGGAAGACGCCACAGAGCAGGGGCAGGAGCAGCTCCTTGCGGATGCAGAGGGCGAAGACGGCGATGATGCCGCCGATCGAGAGCGATCCGGTGTCGCCCATGAAGATCTGGGCCGGGAAGCTGTTGTACCACAGGAAGCCGATCAGGGCTCCGACGAAGGCTCCCGCAAAGACAACCAGTTCGCCGCTGCCGGGTATGTACATGATATTGAGGTAGTCGGCGTAGATAATGTGGCCCGACAGGTAGGCCAGTACGCCCAGCACGGCGACGATCGGCGCCGAGACGCCCGTGACCAGTCCATCCAGTCCGTCGGTCAGGTTGGCCGAGTTCGATACGGCCGTGACGATGAAGATGGCCACCAGCACGTAGAGAATCCACGTGAGCACCTTGTGGCCTCCCGTGAGCCAGTTGTAGTCGAACTCGTTGTCCTTGACAAAGGGGATGGTGGTCTGTGTGGTGCGGTGGCTCTCGGAGCTGACGATGAAGCGGCGCGTATGCGTGGCGATCTGTTCGCCGTTTTCGTCCAGATAGATCGTCTCGACCGGCTCGCTCGTCTTCTCCTGTACGACGATATCGGGCGAGAAGCACATGACCGTGCCGACGATGATGCCCAGGCCGACCTGGCCGACCACTTTGAAACGTCCCTTCAGACCGTCCTTGCGGTGGCGGAAGACCTTGATGTAGTCGTCCAGAAATCCGATCAGTCCGAGCCAGATCGTCGAGATGATCATCAGCTGGATGTAGACGTTGTCGAGTTTGGCGAACAGCAGGACGGGGATCAGGATGGCCAGCAGAATCATGATGCCGCCCATGGTGGGTGTCCCTTTTTTCTGCAGCTGTCCTTCGAGCCCCAGGTCTCGGATATCCTCGCCGATCTGCTTGCGCCGCAGAAGGTTGATGATGCTGCGGCCGAAGATGATGATGATCAGCAGGGCCAGAATGATGGCGAAGGCCGCCCGGAACGAGAGGTACTGGAACATGCCCGCACCGGGAAGGTCGTAGGTTTTGTCGAGGTATTTGAAAAGATGGTATAACATGGTGCAGCGTTAGTTTTTGGCGAAGAGTTCGAAGGCGCGCGAAACCTCCTCCTTGTCGTCGAAGTGGTGTTTCGTGTCGCCGATGATCTGGTAGTTTTCATGGCCCTTGCCCGCGATGAGGATGAAATCGCCCGGTTTGGCCAGCATGACCGCCGTGCGGATCGCCTCACTGCGGTCGGTGATGCGCATGAAGCGGTCGTCGGGTGACAGGCCGGCCACCATGTCGTCCAGAATCGCCTCGGGATTCTCGTGACGGGGGTTGTCCGAGGTCAGAATGGCCGTGGTGGCATGCTTGACGGCGATCTGTGCCATCTCGGGGCGTTTGGTCTTGTCGCGGTCGCCGCCGCAGCCGCAGATGACAAAGAGCTGCTGGGTCGGACGGCGGATCTCCTCGATCGTCAGCAGCACCTTCTCCAGTGCATCGGGCGTGTGGGCGTAGTCGACGATTGCCGTGATGCCGTTGGCCGCCCGCACGAATTCGAAACGTCCGCTCACCGGGTGCAGCGTGCTCAGGCTGCGCAGCACCTCGTCGCGGTCGGCTCCGAGCAGCAGGGCCGTGGCGTAGACGCTGAGCAGATTGTAGGCGTTGAAGCGTCCCAGGAAGTGAACCCACACCTCGCTGCCGTCCAGACGCAGCTCCATGCCGTCGGGATGGGTTTCGAGAATCTTGCAGCGGAAGTCGGCCATCGACTGCAGCGAGTAGGTCTTGACCGCAGCCCGCGTGTTCTGCACCATGACGCGGCCGTTGCGGTCGTCGATGTTGGTCAGCGCGAAGGCCTCGCGCGGCAGGTTGTCGAAGAAGAGCTTCTTGGCGCGGATGTATTCGGTGAAGGTCTTGTGGTAGTCCAGGTGGTCGTGGGTGATGTTCGAGAAGATGGCCCCCGTGAAGTGCAGCCCCCGGATGCGCTCCTGCACGATGGCGTGCGAGGAGACCTCCATGAAACAGTATTCGCAGCCGGCCTCGACCATGCGGGCCATCATCTCGTTCAGACGGATGGTGTCCGGCGTGGTGTGGGTCGATTCGATGCTCTCGCGGTCGATCCGATAGACTACTGTCGAGATCAGCCCCACCTTGTAGCCCAGGTGGCGGAACAGGTCGTAGAGCAGCGTGACGGTGGTGGTTTTGCCGTTGGTGCCGGTGATGCCGACCAGCTTCAGCTGGCGGCTGGGGTCGTGGTAGTAGGCCGCTGCCATATCGGCCATGGCGGCATTGGTATCCTCGACCTCAACGTAACATACCCGCGGATCGAGCCGCTCGGGCAGCCGTTCGCAGACGACGGCCTTGGCTCCGGCCAGCACGGCCGACTCGATGAAGTCGTGCCCGTCGGTCTTGGTGCCGCTGACGGCGAAGAAGCAATCTCCGGCAGCTACCTGCCGCGAGTCGTAAACAAGCCTGCCTATCTCCGGATCATCGGGGCCGACCAGATGGCGCACCGGAGTTTTGGCAATCAATTCATACAGTCGTTTCATCTCTTTATCTGAGTGTTATGCTTACAGCTCCTCCGCGCGCGATGTGCGTGCCGGGAGCGATACTTTGTGATCGTACGGTTCCTTTTCCCGTAAAGGAGACTCTGAGTCCCTGGCTTTCGAGCAGGAACAGGGCATCCTTCAGCCCCATCCCCACCACGTTGGGCATGACGCCCTCCTGCTGCTCCTGGGCCGAGATCGACACGCGCGAGAGCGAATCGACCTTCACCTTTCCCCAGCCCGTACGCTGGTCGAAGACGACGTGAGGCGAGAATTCGCCGGCCACCTGTCGCACCTGGGCGATGTCACCCCCCTTGATCCGGTCCGGATAGTACTCCTTGTCGCTGGAGGGGGCTTCGAGATCCCAGTCGTGCTCGCGGTTGTAGAGGTAGGTGATCAGTTTCTTGACCACCGGACCCGAGAGGGGACCGCCGTAGTAGGCCTTGCCCCCCTGCCGTTTGGTGTGGATGGTGGTCAGGATCGTGTAGCGGGGTTTGTCGGCCGGGAAGTAGGCGGCCATGCTGCCCACGTAGTATCCGTCGCGGTAGCCGATCCTGTCGTCGGCGTATTGGGCCGTTCCGGTCTTGGCGGCTACCCGGTAGAGGGTCGTGTCCCGGAAGAATCCGGCACCCGTCCCCTCCGTACCGACACTCTCGAGCAGCGACTGAACCTGTTTCAGGGTGCTGTGCGAGCAGATCTGTTCGACCAGCGTCTTCGAACGGAAACGCTGTACCACGTCGTCTCCCCGGCGCAGCTCCTTGACCAGCAGCGGCGAGATCATTTTGCCGTCGTTGGCAATGGCGTTGTAGAAGGTGATCACCTGGATCGGCGCCAGTTTGACGCGGTAGCCGAAGCTGCGGCGGATGAGCATGCTGTTTGGGTCGGGCACCTCTTTCCAGTCCTGGAAGAGCGGTTTCTTCTCGCCGAAGGCCTCCAGTCCGACCGTCTGATCCAGGTGGAGGTGTTTCATGAAGTCGCTGTAGCGCTCCTTGTTGTTGGCGTAGCGCTCCCAGATCGCCTTGGCGAAGTAGACGTTTGACGACTGGGCGACCGCCGTGCGGAAGTCCATGTCGTGGAATCCCGAGTGCGAATCCTGCACGCGGATGCCGCCCACCATCACCACGCCGCCGTTGCCCGTGTCGTAGGTTTGCGAGAGGGGCATGTGGGCATCCTCGAGCAGCAGCAGCATCGAGGCCAGTTTGAAGGTCGAGCCCGGTTCGGTGCTGCGGCCGATGGCGTAGTTCTCCCGTTCGGCATAGGTGCCGTTCGGGGTGCGTCCCAGGTTGACCATGGCGATGATCTCGCCCGTCTGGACCTCCATGACGATCGTTGTGCCCCAGATGGCGTTCTGGGCGGTCATCTGCTCACGCAGGTATTTGTCCGCCACGTCCTGCACGTCCAGGTCGAGCGTGGTCACCACATCCAGTCCGTCGACCGGATCCTGGTTGTCTCCGTCCACGACCCGCCCGTAGAATCCCCGGGCGATGCGCTGGCGCGTCGTCTTGCCGTCGCGGCCCGCCAGTTCGTCGCGGTAGACCGCCTCGATGCCGTAGTTGCCCCGATCGCCGGTCAGACCGATCGTACGCCGTCCGAGCTCTCCCTGCGGGTAGACCCGCTCGTCGGTCTCCACCAAATTGTAGACCATGCCCATGTTCCAGTTCAGCAACGGATATTTGCGCAGGGTCTGCCACTCGGTGTAGTCGATCTCGCGCGGGAGGATCGATACGGGGGTATGGTCGCGGATCGTATCGTAGAGCTTCTTGGGAACCAGCTCCCGGTCGAGGATGCGGTCGATCAGACGGGCGAACCACCCCTCGGAGCGGGCGACCATCGTATCCTTGCGGAAGATGACCCGGTAGTGCTTGTTGTGCTGGGTGCGGAACATGCGGCGGTATTCCGAGGCCGGCTTGTCGCGGAAGTAGGCGGCCAGCAGTTTGGAGAGCGAGTCGCTCTGCTCGTGGAAGGTGCGGATCGAGTCGAGACCCGGGCTGCCGAAGTCGAATTCGACCCGGTAGCGGAAGATCGAGGTGGCCAGCGGATCGCCGTTGCGGGTCAGGATGCTGCCGCGCTGGGCCGGGATGATCTCCTCGCTGAAGATGCGGCCGGCCAGGCGGTCGGCGTTGTAGGCCACCTCCGAGCTGAAGAGCTGCACCCAGATCAGGCGGAGAATGATGAACAGACCGGCCAGGATGAAGAGCAGGTAGAGCAGTCTCACTCGCAGCAGGATGTCGCTTTTGATACGTGATTTTTCCTCTTTCATCTTTGCGTCTCTTACTCGATGGGTTCAGCCGGTGTGGTCGGATCCTGCAGTTCGATGCCTCGTCGTTTGAGCTCCTCGACGATGGTCGTATGGGTGGTGCGCCGGAACCGCTGCTCCTGCAGGCGGGTCGATCGCTCGCGCAGCATCTGCACCTCGCGGTAGAGGCGCGTGTGTTTCATGTCCAGATGCAGGGCCGTGAACATCACGAAGATGCTGACGAAGAACATCGCAGCGATGCAGATCAGGTAGCGGTAGTACTCTGAGGCCCCCTTGCGGACCAGAATGGTGCCCGAGAAGAGCATCCAGAACATGCTCGAACGGAAGCGCTCGCGCCGTCGCTCGGCCTCCTCGCGCTTGGCCCGTTCGGCCTCCTCGCGCTCCTGATCCGCACGAATCTCCTCATCGGCCTCGCCGCTCTGTACGCGCAGCACCTCGCGGCGGATCTTGCGGGCAAGCTCCTCCTCTTCGAGCTGCGCGGCGCGCTGCTCGTCGGTGACGGGGTCGAATTCGTGGTCGGTGTATTTCATGGTCTGCAGAGTCGGTCTATCGTTTGGCGGCGGCCCGGAGCTTGGCCGAGCGCGACCGGGGGTTGCGGGCGACCTCTTCGTCGGTGGGAACGACCGCCTTGCGCGTGATCACCTCGAAGGGGAGTTCGGCCCGGCCGAAGAAATCCTTTTCGATGTGTCCTTCGAAGTTGCCGCTGCGCATGAAGTTCTTGACCAGCCGGTCCTCGAGCGAGTGGTAGGAGATCACCACCAGACGGCCGCCCGGACGCAGCACCTTCAGACTCTGTTCGAGGGCCATCTTCAGCGCCTCCATCTCGCCGTTCACCTCGATGCGCAGCGCCTGGAAGAGCTTGGTCAGGAATTTTGACTCCTCCTTTCGGGGGGTGCAGGGGGCGACGGCCGCCACCAGATCGGCCGTCGTTGCGATCGGCTGCCGCTCGCGGGCGCGGACGATGCAGCCGGCCACCTTCCACGGGGTGTCGATCTCGCCCCAGTCGCCCAAGATGCGGGTGAGCTGTTCGGCATCGAGCGTATTGACCAGATCGGCCGCCGTCTGTCCGCCGCGCTGGTTCATGCGCATGTCGAGCGGAGCGGAGCCGCGGAACGAGAATCCCCGCTCCTCGGTGTCGAAGTGGTGGGACGAGACCCCCAGGTCGGCCAGAATGCCGTCCACCTGGGTGATGCCGCGCAGCCGCAGGGCCCCGCGCAGGAAGCGAAAGTTACTCTCCACGTAGTGGAAACGGCTGTCTTCCGGACAGTTGGCCAGCGTATCCCGATCCTGGTCGAAGGCATACAGGCATCCTTCGGGGCCCAGTTGCGAGAGAATGCGGCGGGAGTGGCCGCCGCCGCCGAACGTGAGATCGACATAGCTCCCCGACGGGACGATATCGAGCAGTCCGACAGACTCTTCCAAAAGAACGGGTATGTGATACGCAGAGGCCATTTTTAGTTGAAAATATTTGGGGGTAAAGTTAGGGATTTTTTTGCCCATTTTTGCTATATTTGTTTTGAATTTTTAGACTTCGTTATGGCAAAAATAGATATCGACGCCGTGCTGGCGGCCAAGGCCCCGAAGGCGGCCCGATGGGTCCCCAAATTCGTGACCCGCTGGCTCAAACGCACGGTTCATCAGGACGAGATCAACTACATCCTCTCCGAGTATGCCTCGCTCCCGCCGCAGCAGTTCATTCAGTCCTGCTTCCGCTTCTGGGGGGTGACCTATTCGGTCGAAGGGATGGATCGTCTGGATCCCCACGGGCGTTATCTCTTCGCCTCGAACCACCCGTTCGGCGGGATGGACGGCATGATGCTCGCCGACCGGCTGATCGACTATTTCGGCGATGCGCGGGTGATCGTGAACGACCTGCTGATGCATGTCGAACCGCTGCGTCCGCTCTGGATCCCGGTCAACAAGCACGGGGCGCAGAGTGCCGAGAACCTGCGCCGCTTCGACGAGGCCTTTGCCGGCGATCTGCCGATTCTCACCTTCCCGGCCGGATTGTGCTCCCGCCGGCACAAGGGGGTGGTCAGCGATCTTGTGTGGCGGACGAACTTCGTCAAACGGGCGGCGGCCTCTGCGCGGCTGATCGTGCCGGTCTTTGTCGAGGGGCACCTTTCGGACTTCTTCTACCGGCTCTCGAATCTGCGCGAACGGTCGGGACTCAAGTTCAATGTCGAGATGCTCTACCTGCCCGACGAGATGTTCTCGCAGAAGGGTAACCATTTCCGGATTCTGATCGGCGATCCGATTCCGGCCGGGGAGTTGGCCCGGCAGGGTGGCTGGCGGCAACAGGCTGATTATGTTAGGGGAAAGGTTTATGCCCTGCAAAAAAAGTTGGAGCCGGAGAGCGAGAGCCGGTAAATTTTTTTAGTTTTGTATTCAAAACTCAGTGAATGGAACCTATCATTGAACCGGTTGACCGGGCGTTGTTGGTGGCGGAACTGACGCCGGAGCGCAAGGTGCGCAACACGAACAAGGCCGGAAACGAGATCTACATTTTCGATGCGGCCGAGTGTCCCTCCCTGATGCGCGAGATCGGACGTCTGCGCGAAGTCGCCTTCCGACAGGCGGGCGGCGGCACGGGGCTTGCGCTCGATATCGACGAGGAGGATCTGGCCGGTGACGGCTATTACCAGCTGATTGTCTGGGATCCGGCCGCGCAGGAGATCATCGGCGGCTACCGCTTCATCATCTGCACGACGCCCCATCCCCGGCACCTCTCGACCGAACACTATTTCACGTTCAGCGACAAATTCCGCCGCAAATACCTGCCGCACACGATTGAACTCGGACGCTCGTTCGTGCAGCCCGCCTATCAGTCGCGCGGCAACTCGAAGAGTATCTATGCCCTTGACAATCTGTGGGACGGCCTGGGTGCGCTGGTGGTGCTGAACCCCAAGGTGAAGTATCTGTTCGGCAAGGTGACCATGTACGCCTCCTACAAGGCGGCGGCCCGCAACGCGCTGATCTGGTTCCTGCGCCGCTATTTCCCCGATCCCGACGGGCTGGTCAAGGCGATCCATCCGCTGCAGCTCGATCTGGATGACCCCTATTACGAGGAGTTCTTCACCGGTCAGAGCTATGAGGAGAACTACAAGATTCTGATTCAGCGCATCCGGGAATTCAACGAGAACATTCCCCCGCTTATCAACGCCTACATGAACCTCTCACCCACGATGCGGGTCTTCGAGACGACGCTCAATCCCGACTTCGGTGATGTCGAGGAGACGGCGATCCTGTTGACCATCCCGGATATCTATCCCGAGAAGCGGCAGCGCTACATGCGTTGGAAGGGGTGGCGTGCGAATCTTCGTCAGCGCCGTGAACATTTCAGCCTCCGTCTGCAGGAGCACCTTTCGCGCATCGGAAAGAAAAGGGAGGAGTAGCGCCAGCGCTCTTCCTCGCTTGTAAAAACGAAACCCCGGATCGTCGATCCGGGGTTTCGTTTTTCGTTGTTCCTTTAGTATTGCGACTCCTTGTTGCCCTTCTCGGGTTGAGGCTTTTTGCTCAGCGCCCACCATGCATAGGCGATGTAGGCGATGACGAAGGGGATAATGAGCGAGACGATGCTCATGGTCTTGAGCGTGAACTGGCTCGAAGAGGAGTTGTAGATGGTCAGCGACGACTGCATGTCGGTCAGCGACGGATAGTAGCAGGTGTTGTTCCATCCGGCCGTAAGCAGCAGGGCCAGTACCGTCAGGACGGTTCCGATGCCGCTCATCCAGATCGCCTTGCGGCTTCCGCGCCACCCCAGCCAGATGCCGCAGAGCACCAGTACGACGCCAACCAGCAGCAGAATGCCTACGTAGGGCATGGCCAGCAGGTTGTGCAGGTACTTGTAGGGCTCGGGCGAGACGATTCCCGTTGCGGGATCCACGCCGTAGCCCGTCGAGCAGAGCAGGCTGATGAGGAAGACAAGGAAGAAGACCAAAAACGCTCCGGCCGAGCAGATCGAGCGTCGGCGTGCGCGTTCGCGAATCTCCGGATTGTCGATGTCGTTGAGGAAGTAGTGCAGTGCCAGCGTGCGCGAAAGGAAGAGCACGGCCAGACCAAGCGCCAGGTTGCGGTAGTCGAGCACCGCCTCCAATCCGTGCCACGGCGTGCTCCATTGCGAGATCGTGGTGTCTCCGCCCAGGTTGGCCATGTTGAGGCGGTCGACCGTGAAGTTCGCTCCCGTGAAGAAGGTGCCCACGGCGATGCCCAGCAGCAGCGTACCAGCTACGCCGTTGATCTTCAGGAACCAGTCAAAGGTCTTCTCTCCGAAGATGTTGCGCGGCTTGCGGCGGTATTCGTACGAGACGGCCTGCAGGACGAAGACCAGCAGGATCAGCATCCAGACGTAGAATGCGCCGCCGAAGCTGGTCGAGTAGAAGAGCGGGAACGAAGCGAAGAACGCGCCGCCGAAGGTGACCAGCGTGGTGAAGGTGAGCTCCCAGCGGCGCCCCAGCGAGTTGACGATCTGGTTACGTTCGTCCTCCGTGCGGCCGATGGTGTAGAGCAGGCTCTGTCCTCCCTGGACGAAGAGCATGAAGACCAGCAGCGCCCCCAGCAGGGAGATCAGCAGCCACCAGTAGTGTTGAAGAAATATCATCGTATTCATAGGGCATTACTCTTTTTCGGGTCCGATCTTGATTTGTTTGCAGAGGATGCTGAGTTCGGCCACGAGCAGCGCGGCGAAGAGCACTAGGAAGATGAAGAAGGTGACCGCTACCGAGCCGCTGGCGATGCGCGAGGCGGCTACGTTGACCGGCAGCAGATCCTGAATGGCCCAGGGCTGTCGACCCACTTCGGCCACGATCCATCCGGCCTGCGAGGCGAGGTAGGCGACGGGCAGACAGAGCAGCAGCACCCAGAGGAACCAGCGCTTGTTTGCGAGCCGGTCGCGACGGTTGTACCACCAGGCGAGTGCCAGCACGAGGATGAAGAGGAATCCGGCTCCCACCATCACGCGGAACGAGTAGAAGAGCAGCGGTACGTTGGGAACGGCCTGTGCGGGCGATTCGAGGTATCCGTAACCGAGGTAGGCGAAGTACTCCTTGAGGAATTCGGCCCCCTGCGGGGTGTTGGGATCGAACTTGGCCCGGATCTCCTCGAGGGTCTGCTGGTCGCCGGCCTCTTTGGCCACCTTGAAGCGTTCAAGTTCGGCGATTGCCACCTTGCCCCGTGCGATCTTCTCGACCGTGGACATGATGCCGTGGTACTGGTTGCCGTTCAGCAGGTCGTTGATACCGGGAACGAAGGCGTCCGGAGTGTGGTATCCCAGCACGGAGAGCATCTTGGGAATGCGGATGCTGGCCGAGAAGGGATCTTCGCCGTTGCCGCGTTCGGCCTCGGGGCGCAGTACGCCGATTACCGTCAGATCGGCCCCCACCTTGCCGTCATAGAGGGCCTCGAGCGCAGCGAACTTCATCGGCTGCGTACGGGCTACGATAACTCCCGAACGGTCGCCCGTGAAGGCGGTGACCAGGGCGAAGATCAGACCGAAGACGGAGGCGATGCGGATGCTGGCGCGGGCCATCTTCTGTTCGCGCCTGCGCAGCAGGTACCAGGCGCTGACGGCGCAGACGAAGAGGGCTCCCAGCACGAAGGAGGAGGTCACCGTGTGGGTGAACTTGTTGATGGCAACCGGCGAGAGGAGTACGTCCCAGAACGAGGTCATTTCGTTGCGCACCGTGTCGATGTTGAAGGTGCATCCGACCGGATACTGCATCCAGGCGTTGGCCACCAGAATCCAGAGGGCCGAGAGGTTGGCTCCGATGGCCGTGAGCCAGGTGGCCGAGAGGTGGAAACCCCGGCTGACGCGGTTCCATCCGAAGAACATGACCGCAACGAACGTCGCTTCGAGGAAGAAGGCGAGGATGCCTTCGATGGCGAGCGGCGCACCGAAGATGTCGCCCACGAAGTGCGAATAGTTGGACCAGTTGGTGCCGAACTCGAATTCGAGGATCAGTCCGGTCGCAACGCCGATGGCGAAGTTGATACCGAACAGACGCATCCAAAACTTGGCGGTCCGTTTCCAGAAGGGATCGCCCGTAAGGTAATACTTGGTCTCCATCAGGGCGCAGATGATGCTCAACCCCAGGGTGAGGGGTACGAACAGCCAGTGGTAGATGGCCGTCATGGCAAATTGCGCCCGGGACCAGTCGACGGTTTGTAGATAATCCGACATCATAAGCAGAGAGTTATTCGTTAAGTGTGGTTAATTGTTCGAGAACATGCTCGCTGCGCTGCTCCTGGTCCATGCCTCCGAGCTGGTTGGGGAAGAAGAAGAGGCGCAGGATGGCGAACATGATGAATAGCTTGATCAGGATGATGGCCCACAGGGTACGGCCGAGCGTCATCGAGCGGAATCCGTCGAGGTAGAAGCGGAATACGGCTGCCGGTGTGGGTATGCGAAACGCCATGGTTAAATGGGTTTAGTATCGGCCGAATTTAAAAATAATAAATGAATCCGCCAAACGGGGTGCGGCTCTCCGGAATGCTCTCGGCTCAGAGCCACAGCGGGTTCGGACGGGGAATATTTTTCTGCTCTCCTGCAAAAATCGGGCCCGGCCATGCCGTCTCCTTTCGGAAAAACAGAGAGAGCGAAGCCTGCGCGGCTCCGCTCTCTCTGTTTTCTTGTCCGATGGACCGGAGGATTAGCTCAACCCCTCGATCAATCCGTTTACGATGTCGATGTGGTAGGCCTGCGGCTCCTTCGGCAGACCCGGCATGCGCATGATCTCGCCCATGATGACCACGATCATCTCGGCGCCGTTGTTGATGACAATGTCGCGCACCTTCAGTTCGAATCCCTCCGTGACGTCGAACGCCTTCGGATCGGACGAGAAGGAGTATTGGGTCTTGGCGATGCAGATCGGGTAGTGCGAAATGCCGAGCTGTTCGATCTGCTTGAGTTTCTTCTCGGCCAGCGTCGTGTAGACGATCGAGGAGGCTCCGTAGATCCCCTGTGCCACCTTGCGGATCTTCTCGCGCACCGGGTCGTTCTCTTCGTAGGTGAATTTCAGCGGCTCGGAGGGGTTGTGTTCGATCGTATCCACGACCAGACGGGCCAGCTCCACTCCGCCCTCGCCTCCGTCGGCAAAGACGGTGTTCAGGGCAAAGCCGACCCCCTTCTGGCGGCAGTGCTCGGCGACGAGTGCGATCTCCTCCTCCGTATCGCTGGCGAAGCGGTTGAAGGTGACGATGACCCGCTGACCGAACTTCTTCATGTTCTCGATGTGCTTGTCCAGGTTGGCAAAGCCCCGGATCAGCCCCTCGCGGTTGGACTCCTTGATCTGCGATTCGGGAACGCCGCCGTGCAGTTTCAAGCTCTGGGCCGTGGCCACGATGACCGTCAGCTTCGGCGAGAGTCCCGCCTTGCGGCACTTGATGTTGAAGAACTTCTCGGCGCCCAGATCCGCACCGAAGCCGGCCTCGGTGATCAGGTAGTCGGCGTAGGTGAGTCCCATCTTGGTGGCCAGAATCGAGTTGCAGCCGTGGGCGATGTTGGCGAACGGGCCTCCGTGGACGAAGGCGGGGGTGTTCTCGGTCGTCTGCACCAGGTTGGGCAGCAGGGCATCCTTGAGCAGCACGGTGATGGCTCCGGCAACTCCCAGATCCCGTACGGTGAAGGGTTTGTCGTCATACGTATAACCCAGCAGGATGTTGCCGATGCGGCGTTTCAGGTCGTCGATGTCGGTGGCCAGGCAGAGGATGGCCATGATCTCCGAGGCGGAGGTGATGTCGAAGCCCGTCTCGGCCGGTACGCCGTTTGCCGAGCCGCCCAGTCCGGAGACGATGTTGCGCAGGTTGCGGTCGTTCACGTCGAGCACCCGTTTCCATTTGATCTCCTTCAACCCCTGGCAGGTGTGGCGGTTCTGGTAGATGTAGTTGTCCAGCAGCGCTGTGATCATGTTGTGCGCCGAGGTGACGGCGTGGAAGTCCCCGGTGAAGTGCAGGTTGATGTTCTCCATTGGCAGCACCTGCGAGTAGCCACCGCCGGCAGCGCCGCCCTTCATGCCGAAGCAGGGGCCGAGCGAGGGTTCGCGCAGGGCGACCACCGCTTTCTTGCCGATCTTGTTCAGGCCCAGGGCCAGACCGATCGAAACGGTGGTCTTGCCGACACCGGCCTTGTTCGGCGTGATGGCCGATACCAGGATCAGGTTGTGGGCGTCGACCTTCTTGCGGTCGATCAGATGGGTCGGAATCTTGGCGATGTAGCGTCCGTAGTTCTGTATCTCGTCGCGCGGAATACCCAGTCTTTCGGCGACCTCTTCGATTCTATCTAGTTTGGTCTCTCTTGCAATTTCAATGTCTGTTTTCATGATCTTCGATCTTTCGGTTTGACTATACAAAGTAAAGGGAAATAACCCGAATAACAAAATGTTTTTCGGCCGGGCCTCTTTTTATATTACCTTTGTCCGGCAGCTGTCCGGAAGGCGGCAGGGTGAGACTGTCTCGCTCCGGCAGCGGTGTTTCTGCATGGTTAAACGAACCGTATAAATGAAATAGTATATGAAGATCCGACTGGTGATTTTTGATCTGGACGGAACGCTGCTCAATACGATCGGCGATCTGGCCGCCAGCTGCGACCACGTGCTCGAGCAGCATGGACTGCCCCGGCACACTTACGAGGAGTATTGCCGTTTTGTCGGCAACGGCGTGACCCGGCTGATCGAGCGGGCGATTCCCGAGTCGATGCGCACCCCGGAGACCATTGCCGCTCTTCGGGCCGATTTCGTGGCCTATTACGTCAAGCACATCGACCGCTATACCAAGCCCTACGAGGGCATTCCCGAGCTGCTGGCAGCCCTCGCCGCGCGCGGGGTGAAGCTGGCCGTGGCGACGAACAAGTTTCAGGCGGGAACCGAGAAGCTGGTGCGGGAGTTTTTCTCCGACATCCCCTTCGAGGCCGTGATGGGGCAGGTTCCCGACCGTCCGCTGAAGCCCGATCCGCAGGTGATCCACCAGATCGAGTCGCAGGTCGGAGTGAGCGCCGATGAGGTGCTCTATGTCGGTGATTCGGGGGTCGATATGGATACGGCACGTGCCGCCGGAGTCTTCTCGGTGGGGGCAACCTGGGGTTTCCGCTCGGTCGAGGAGTTGAAGGAACACGGGGCGGACTGCCTGGCAATCCACCCCGGTGAGATTCTCGATCGGCTGGAGTGCGGGGCTCAGCAATAGCGCTCCACGTCCTGACGCGTGATCTTTTGGTCGCTCAAAACGAGCAGCCGCTCCACCACGTTGCGCAGTTCGCGGATGTTGCCGCTCCAGGGCATCGCCTGGAGCATCTCCACGGCCTCCCGGTCGATCTCTTTCTCGGGCAGTTTGTACTCCTGGCAGATAATCCCGATGAAGTGGTCGATCAGTTGCGGAATATCCTCGGCGTGTTCGCGCAGCGGGGGTACCTTGATGATGATCACCCCGATGCGGTGGTAGAGATCCTCGCGGAAGTTCCCCTTCCTGATCTCTTCGCGCAGGTTCTTGTTCGTGGCCGCGATGATGCGCACGTCGACCTCGATGTCGCGGTCGCTGCCCACGCGGCTGATCTTGTTCTCCTGAAGGGCCCGCAGCACCTTGGCCTGGGCCGCAAGCGACATGTCTCCGATCTCATCCATGAAGAGTGTGCCGCCGTTGGCCTGCTCGAACTTTCCCTTGCGCTGCTTGATGGCCGAGGTGAAGGCACCCCGTTCGTGGCCGAACAGCTCGCTCTCGATCAGCTCCGAGGGAATGGCCGCGCAGTTGACCTCGACGAACGGAGCTCCGGATCGGCTGCTTTTGGCGTGCAGGGCGCGGGCGACGAGCTCCTTGCCCGTGCCGTTTTCACCGGTGATGAGGACGCGGGCATCGCACGGTGCGACCTTGTCGATCATCTGGTGGACGAGCTGCATGGCCGGCGAATCACCAATGATCTGCTCCTCGGCGTTCGTGTGTGCGTGGTGTCTTGCAGTACGGACGGCGGGGTGCGACGCAGCCTCTTCGCTCTGCTGCTCCAGCGTGCGTCGGATCGACTGCAGCAGCCGGTTCATGTCGATCGGTTTGGTCAGGTAATCCTGGGCTCCGTTGCGCAGCGCCTTGATCGCCGATTCGACGGTTGCTTCGGTCGAGAGGACAATGAAGGGAATGTTGCATTGGGGCAGACGATCTTCGTGTTCGGAGATGATCAGATCGAACGGGATGCGCCGGCAGAGATCCACCGCCTGTGCTTCGGTATCCGCACTCTCGGTGGTGATGCCTTCGAACTCCAGCCGCTCGCGCAGCGTGTTGCGCAGACTTTTCGAATGATCCAGGATTAAAACCTTTGCCATATCTTGCTTTTAATGTTTTTTTCCGTATTTTTGTCACGAAAGTTACAATTTTCTCCAGAAAACTCCAATTGTATCAGCAAATTTAATCCAGTGGGGATCAAATTTGTCCACATGAGAAAATACGCTATTTCCGAGCGCTTTTTGGAACATTTGTCAGACGATTCGAAACATTCGTCGTGCTGAAATCCTTATGCAGAAAAATTACAATTACAAAAGACGCAAGCTCTATCTGCCCGAGTACGGCCGGCACATCCAGGAGATGGTGGATTCGCTACTGCAGATCGAAGACCGCCGGGAGCGGAACCGTCAGGCTCGCGCGGTGATCGCGGTGATGGGCAACCTCAATCCGCTGTTGCGCGATACGGCCGATTTTACCCACAAGCTGTGGGATCATCTCTTTATTATGTCTGATTTTCAGCTGGATGTGGACTCTCCCTATCCGCGCCCCACGCGCCAGCAGCTGACCGTGTCGCCGCGTCCCATGAGCTACTCCACCGGGGGAATCACCTACAAGCATTACGGCAAGTATGTCGAGCGGATGATGCGCAAGCTGACCTCCGAGAAGGATACGGCCGCTGTTGCGCGGGCGGTGGACAATCTGGCCCGCTACATGCGTACGAAGAGCTACGAGTACAACCAGGAGCATCCGAGCAACGAGGTGATCATAAAGGACCTCAGAAAGATGTCCGATAATGCGATCCAGATCGACGAAGTGGCTCTGAACAATATCCGAAATGACTACAAACAGCCCCATTCTTCGTATTCGCCGAAGGGTCAGAAAGGGGCACAGAAACAGCAACAGAAGGGACGCAATCAACACTCCTCGCGCAATTTCGGCAATAAAAACGGAGGGGTGAGACACAACTCTTCCAAATAAATCCGTTAAATCTATCTATCGAACAGATATATTTTAAACATGAATCACAAACTTCTCACTTCGGTTGTCTTCGCGTGCACGGTTCTGTTGTTGTCTTCGTGCCACTCCTCGACGGTTAAGATCTCGGGACGGCTGGTCGGCTCGGACTGCCGGACGGTCTATGTGGAGCAGGAGACTCCGCTGGGGCAGAATCGGATCGACTCCGCCGCGGTGGATGCCGCCGGAAACTATGAGCTCCAGATCAAGGAGGTGGGCTCCACTCCCGCGCTTTACAACCTGGTTTGCCACTCCGACCGGATTCCGCTGTTTCTGGCCGGCGGTGAACGGGTGACGGTCAACTCCGTCGGACGGGTGGTGCAGAACTACACGGTGGAGGGATCGCCCGAATCCGAACTGCTGCGGCAGTTCTACCAGCCCTTTGTGGCCGGATTGTCCCGTCTGAACGAGCTGGCTTCGCTCTCCGAGCAGGAGTCGCTCGACAACGAGGGGCGGCTGCGGATCGAGACCGCCTACAAGGCCGAATATCTGCGCATCAAACGTGAACAGCTGAAGTTCATCATCACCCATCAGTCGTCGCTGGCGGCCGTCTATGCGCTCTACCAGCGCCTGCCGGGCGATGTCTTCCTCTTCAATCTGGACGGCGACCTGATCTACTACCGCATGGTGGCCGACGCGCTGGAGGAGAGCTATCCGGAGTCGCCCTATCTGCCGCTGCTGGCCAGTGAAATCGCCCGGATGGAGTCGCGCATCAACCTGGTGTCGAGCATCGCCGAGACGGGCTATCCGGATCTCGAGATGTACGACATGTTCGAGAACAAGGTGCGTCTGAGTTCGCTGCAGGGGAAGGTGATTCTGGTCGAGTTCTGGTCGGCCGAGCGCGGCAACAGCAATGCGCTCAATGCCGAACTCAAGGAGCTGTATGCCCGTTACGCCGACCGGGGATTCGAGATCTATCAAGTCGGAATCGACACCTCGAAGCAGGCCTGGGTGACGGCCGTACAGGAGCAGCGTCTGCCGTGGATCTCGGTCAGCGACTTCAAGGGCGAGGCCTCGCCCTCGCTCGGACTCTATGCCGTGCAGAAGCTCCCGTCGAACTTCCTGATCAACCGCGAGGGGGTCGTTATCGCACGCGATCTCTATGGTGAGGCGCTGGAACAGGCTTTGGAGACTCAATTCAAATAGAAAAGGGGCGATGTACTACTTCGTTTCGGACGTCCACCTCGGCAGCGGGGATGCCGCCGCAGCCCGGCAGATCGAATCCCGGTTTGCCGCCTGGCTCGATGCAATCGCTCCGGATGCCGAGGCGCTGTTCGTTCTGGGGGATCTTTTCGACTTCTGGTTCGAGTATAAACGGGTCATCCCCAAGGCCTCGGTGCGGGTGCTGGGACGGCTCGCTTCGCTGACCGACCGCGGGGTGAGGGTTGTTTTCCTGACGGGCAACCACGACATGTGGGTGCGCGATTTCTTCGAGAAGGAGTGCGGCATGGAGGTCCACACCTCGCCGCAGACGGTCCGACTGGCCGGAAAGCGGATCTTTATGGCCCATGGCGACAACCTGAATATCGACAGGCGCCCGCTGTTGCGGCTGATGAACGCCGTTTTCCGTTCGAAGGTGCTGCGCGTGCTCTTCTCCTCGCTGATTCACCCCGACTGCGCCCTGCGCTTCGGACAGTGGTGGAGCGGCAAGTCACGCAAGAGCCACGACGTGGAGGAGCTGGGCGAACACATCACCGATCCGCTTGTCGCCTATGCCCGCGAATACCGGGCTCCGGAACGTCCCGATTACTTTATTTTCGGCCACATGCATCAGCCGCGCGACTACTCGGAGGGAGACCTTCGGGTGCTCTGCCTGGGCGAATGGGTGCACAATCCGGTCTATGCCGCGATGGATCGGGAGGGCCGTATCGCATTGAAAAAATTCTGATTCGACATGCAACAATATCTCGACCTGCTCCGCCGGATTCAGCGGGAGGGCATCGTCAAAAACGACCGTACGGGTACGGGCACGCGCAGTGTGTTCGGCCATCAGATGCGGTTCGACCTGCAGCAGGGCTTTCCGCTGCTGACCACCAAGAGGGTCTTCCTGAAGGGGGTCATCCATGAACTGCTCTGGTTCCTGAAGGGGGATACGAATATCAAATACTTGCTCGACCACGAGGTTCACATCTGGGACAACGACGCCTACCGCTATTACAACGAACTTTGCGTGCGTTATGGCGTGCTGCCGCTTGCGCGGGAGGCCTTTCTGGAGGCTGTCCGTCGCGAGGAGCCCTCGTCGATCGAAGGGTACCGGATGGGGGATCTGAACCATGTGTACGGCTATCAGTGGCGCAGCTGGCCCAAGCCCGACGGCGGGTCGATTGACCAGATCCGACAGGTGATCGATACGATCAAGCACAATCCCGATTCGCGGCGGATGCTCGTCTCGGCCTGGAACGTGGCCGAGGTGGACGATATGGCGCTGCCGCCCTGCCACGTGCTTTTCCAGTTCTATGTGGCCGAAGGGCGCCTCTCGTGCCAGCTCTATCAGCGAAGTGCCGATACGTTTCTAGGCGTCCCCTTCAACATCGCCTCCTATGCGTTGCTGACGATGATGGTGGCACAGGAGTGCGGGTTGCAACCGGGTGACTTCGTTCACACGCTCGGCGATACGCACATCTACCTGAACCATTTCGATCAGGTGGCCGAACAGCTCTCCCGTACGCCGCGTCCGCTGCCGACCATGCGCCTCAATCCGCAGGTGCGCTCCGTATTCGATTTCCGGTACGAGGATTTCACGCTGGAGAATTACGATCCCTGGCCGGCGATCAAGGCCCCGATGTCCTTTTAATTATAAAAAGAAACAACCAGATGATAGCGATTATCGTAGCGGTAGCCGAGAACGGAGTGATCGGCAGCGAGAACCGCCTGCTGTGGCACATCTCCGAAGATCTCAAACATTTCAAGGCCGTCACCACGGGCCATCCGGTGGTGATGGGACGCAAGACCTTCGAATCGCTCGGACGTCCGCTTCCCAACCGGCGCAATGTGGTCATTACCCGCCAGAATCTGCAGATCGAGGGGGTTGAGGTGGCTCATTCGCTCGAGGAGGCGCTGGCGTTGTTCTCCCCCGACGAAGAGGTGTTCATCATCGGCGGGGCGCAGATCTACGCCCAGGCGCTGCCGCTGGCCAATACCTTCTTCCTGACGCGGGTCTTCCATCCCTACGAGGGGGATACGCGCTTCCCGGCCTGGGACGAGCGGGAGTGGACGCGGGTCGAGTGTACCCGTTTCGAACATGGCGAGAAGTATCCCTACCCGTTTGCATTCGAACGCTACGAACGGAAAAAATAGGTATTTTTACTACTGTCGGATCCTGCAGGAATGGATAACTTTGCCTCTGTGAAGTTATCCTTTTTTGTATGGGCAAGTATTTCGATATGCTGATGGAGGATGTGCGGATGAAGGAGGGCCTTCATGCGTGCATGAATTGCGGCGTCTGTACGGGCGTCTGTCCGGCGGCGGAGTTCTACAACTACGATCCGCGCCAGATCGTGAACATCGTGCAGACACAGGACGACGAGGCGATCGAAGGTTTGATGAAGAGCGACGTGATTTGGTATTGCGGCGAGTGCATGTCCTGCCGGCCGCGCTGTCCGCGGGGCAATACCCCGGGCTATGTGATCCAGGCGCTGCGGACGCTTTCGCAGAAACTCGGCTTTTTCGTCGAGAGCGAGAAGGGTCGCCAGCAGCTGGCCATCAAGCGGACGATCGGCGAGAATATCCTGCGCACGGGCTACTGCATCGTGCCCAAACTGGTCAAACCCGAACTGCACCCCGAGCAGGGAACCGTCTGGGAGTGGATCTACAACCACGACGAGGAGGTGTACGGCCGTTTTACGCCGGTATACAACCAGCAGGGAGCCGGGGCGCTGCGCCGCATGGACGATAATTCGATGGAGGAGATGCGCCGGATCTTCGAGGAGACCGGGGGAAAGGCATTCTTCGATACGATCGAACGGCATTCGGACCGCAAGGCGCGCGAGATGGGGTACGACGGTGCCGACGACCGGTACATGATGGACACCTTCACGACAAATTCCAACGAACACTATTAGCAGCCTATGAGACGCTCGACGTGGAGCGATTACCAGAAGGAGATCGCCGACGACCACTATTACTATGTACGCAGCTGCATCCGGCAGAACTTCTTCCCGGGCAGCGAAAAGGCATTTCTGGATATCATGCAGCGGGATCTGGGACGGGATGTGCTGGACGATCCGCTGCACACCTCCTGCACGGGTATCGGTTATCACTCCGATATCGTGCCGCTGGAGACGATCATGACCGTCGTGGCTCGTCAGTTTGCGCTGATGACCGAGGCAGGGTATGAGAACTTCATCTCCTCGTGCATTACCTCGTTCGGAATCTACACCGAGATTCTGGCCACGTGGGAGGAGTTCCCCGAACTGGAGGAGAAAATCCGCGAGCACCTCTACAAGGCGACCGGGCGCGAATTCCGCAAGCCGAAGAGCCTGGCGCATACGTCGGATATCATCTTCCACGTGCGTGAGGAGATCGCGCAGCGGGCCAAATACCGGCTGGTCAACGCCCAGACGGGCGAACCGCTGCACGTGGTCGAGCACATCGGCTGCCACTATGCCAAGATCTTCCCCAAGTCGGGAATCGGCGGGGCGGAGTTTCCCTATGTACTGTCCGGCATGATCGAGTCGTGGGGCGGCGAGTGTGTTGACTACCCGGAGCGCCGCCACTGCTGCGGATTTGGATTCCGCAACTATCTGGTGCAGGCCAACCGGGGCTATTCGGTCGCCAACTCCCATAAGAAACTAGAGAGTATGGCCCCCTACAAGCCCGATTTCATCGTGGCGAACTGCCCGGGCTGCGCGATGTTCCTCGACAAGTGGCAGTATACCATCGCCGAGATGGAGGGGGTCACCTACGGACAGGACGGATGCGGCATTCCCGTGCTGACCTACGAGGAGATGGCCGGTCTGGTGCTGGGGTACGACCCCTGGGAACTGGGGCTGCAGATGCATCAGGTCAACGTCGAACCGCTGCTCGACAAGATGGGCATCAGTTACGACCCGGCGGCCAAATACCTGGGCCGTAATGGAAAATTTATTGGAAATCCGGCCCCTTCGGTCGTCAATTGCGGCTCGCAGGATATGGTCTATAACATCAAAATGCAATGAAACGGGAGGTAATCATCATAGGGGGCGGCGTAGCCGGCATTCAGACCGCCTTGCGGCTGGCCGAGCAGGGCATTCGCCCGACGATCATCGAAAAGGAGTCCGAACTGGGCGGCAAACTCAAGGGGTGGTATCATCTCTTTCCGTCGATGACGCCCGCCTCGGAGGTGCTGACCGATCTGCGCCGCCGGATGGCTGGACATGAGATCGAGGTGATGACCTCGACCGAGGTGGTCTCGCTCACCCCGCAGAGTGTGACGCTCGCGTCGGGCGAGAGGCTCGAGTGTGGGTCGGTGGTCGTCTGCTCCGGCTTTACGCTCTTCGATGCCCGCATCAAGGAGGAGTATGGCTACGGGATCTACGACAACGTCTATACGTCGGTCGATATCGAACGCATGCTCAACGAGGGGCACGTCACGACCACGAGCGGCCAGCGCCCGCGACGGATCGTGCTGCTGCACTGCGTCGGCTCGCGCG
>CAWUYY010000089.1:0-7888 GCA_963926835.1 Rikenellaceae bacterium
CTTATCCGTTAGCCTATCTCATGCGAGTCTTTCATAATCTGCTCGTAGTCAATTAAACTCTCTCAGACTACATCAAAGATACGAAAAAGCTCTGAAATCTGAAAACGGGTGGTTGTGAATCTCTTTTCGCCTTCCCAATTCGCAGCTGCCGGTTTTGTATGGCCTTCTGCTCGAAAAAAGTCGTAGCGGTATGTCTTTGCGTCCGGACGTACTCTTGTTAGCCGGTGATTCCGTCATCGTGCATTCTCAACGCCTTGGATAGCCAGTGTCATACCGCTGCTTCGGGTTAACGTACTCGTTCGCTGATACAGTCTTTATCCCGTGCCCCCATCACCCGCGAGGGGTGGCAAGATTCCATTAACCGAATTTTGTACGCTTCAAATACAAATATAGCAAATTGTTGTGAACGGGGCCTCTTTTGCAGCGCGTGGAAACGGCGAAGGATTCTCCGCATCGCATTGTCGGGCTGAGGGAGAGACTAATGGCTGATTCGCTCCCGGATGTTTTCCAGTTCGATCCGGAACGTTTTCTGGCTCTCCGTTACCTCGATCTGCTGCGTGGCGCAGTACTCGACGGGGATATTCTCGGCGTCGCGATCCAGCGTGAAGTTGTTGTTGGCATCGTGGAATACGTAAACGGTGTACTCCCCGACGGGAATCCCCTCCAGATGGATCGTGGTGGTCGGGACCGTTACGTCGACTATCCCGTAGTACTCCCCGTTCTGGGTGGTCAGCAGGACTTTCCCCTGCTCGGAGGGAAGGTTCGTCACCTCGAAGGTTACCGGACTTCCGGTTTGTGCAAAAAGCGTCGGTACTCCCGTTGCGGCAAACAGCATGGCAAGTGCAAGAATCCTCTTTTTCATAGCTCTAAATATTTAACTGGTTTATAAAATAAACTTGAAGGAGAATAAAAAAACGAAGTACCTCTTCGTCGGGCTCTTTTTTTCTGTTGGTAAATATAAATAAGTTTATAGTATAAACCAAATATTCCTGCCGATATTTTTGCTGCGAGTTTGCAAAACCTGTTCGGAGCCGGGATTGTGAGGCGAGAAAGAGCGGACTGTCAGATCTATCTCCGACAGCCCGCTCTTTCTCTTTTCCTTGGGTTCGTACCGCGGTTTAGAGTACGATGTTGATGATCTTGCCCGGAACGACGATGATCTTCTTGACCGACTTGCCTTCGAGCCACTTTTGAGCCTCGTCCGCCCGGACGATGTCGGCCTGGATCTCGGCCGGCGTCAGGGTGAGCGGGTACTTCTTCTTGAAGCGCAACTTGCCGTTTACCGAAACGGGGTATTCGAAGGCGCTCTCGGTGAGCAGCCGCTCGTCATATTCGGGATAGGGGGCGTCGCAGACCGTTCCCTCGCGGCCGAGCGTGTGCCACAGCTCCTCGGCGATATGCGGGGCGAAGGGGGCCAGCAGAACGGTGAGCGGCTCCAGAATCTCGCGTTTCGAGCAGCCTCCGAGCTCATTCAGACAGATCATGAAGGCGGCCACCGAGGTGTTGAACGAGAAGTTCTCGATATCCTCGCGCACCTTGCGGATGGTCTTGTGCAGCGTCTTGAGCTCGCTCTCGGTCGCCTTCTCGTCCGTGAGGATCAGCTGCCCGTCGCGGTTGTAGAAGAGGGCCCAGAAGCGGCGCAGGAACTTGTGTACGCCGTCGATGCCGTTCGTATCCCACGGTTTCGACTGCTCGAGCGGACCGAGGAACATCTCGTACATGCGCAGCGTGTCGGCGCCGTAGTTGTCGACGATGTAGTCGGGGTTGACCACGTTGAACATCGACTTGGACATCTTTTCGATCGCCCAGCCGCAGATGTACTTCCCATCCTCGAGTTCGAACTCAGCATCCTTGAATTCGGGACGCCAGTTGCGGAAGGCCTCGATATCGAGTTGGTCGTTGTGGACGATGTTCACATCCACGTGGATCTGCTGCGTCTGGTACTGATCCTTCAGGCCGAGCGATACGAAACGGTTGGTTCCCGCAATGCGGTAGACGAAGTTCGAACGTCCCTGGATCATACCCTGGTTGACCAGCTTCTTGAAGGGCTCCGGTTCGCAGACGTAGCCCAGGTCGTAGAGGAACATGTTCCAGAAGCGCGAGTACATCAGGTGTCCGGTTGCGTGTTCGATACCGCCCACGTAGAGGTCTACGTTACGCCAGTATTTGTCGATCCGACGGTCGACGAGCGCTTGGTCGTTGTGCGGATCCATGTAGCGGAGATAGTAGGCCGACGAACCGGCAAAGCCCGGCATGGTCGACAGTTCGAGCGGGTAGCCCTCCTCGGTCTTCCAGTCCGGTACACGGGCCAGGGGCGGCTCGCCCTCGCTCGTGGGGCCGAAGTTGTCGATCGGGGGCAGTTCGAGCGGCAGCAGCTCCTCGGAGAGCGGATAGGCCGTCTCCCCCTTGTAGTAGATCGGAATCGGCTCGCCCCAGTAGCGCTGGCGCGAGAAGATGGCATCACGCAGGCGGTAGTTCACCAGACGGCGTCCGAGGCCCCGCTTTTCGACCTCGGCGAACATCCGGCTGATCGCCTCCTTGACATCCAATCCGTTGAGGAAGTCGGAGTTGATCATGCAGCCCGATTTGGCGTCGTACGAGGATTCCTCCAGGTTGCCCCCCTCGACTACGGGGACGATCTCCAGCCCGAAGTGGCGGGCGAAGGCGTAGTCACGCGAGTCGTGGGCCGGAACGGCCATGATGGCTCCCGTTCCGTAGCCGGCCAGCACGTAGTCCGAAATATAGATCGGAATGGCCTTGCCCGTGAAGGGGTTGATCGCATAGGAGCCCGTCACTACGCCGCTGACCCGTTTGGTCTCGGCGATGCGCTCGCGCTCGGAGCGTTTCTTTGCCTGGGCGATGTACTCCTCGACGGCGGTTTTTTGCTCCGGGGTGGTGAGTTCGCCTACATATTCATGTTCAGGGGCGATCACCATGAACGTAACGCCGAAAATGGTGTCGGGACGGGTGGTAAAGACCTCCAGCTTGCGCTCCGAATCCTTGATATCGAAGAAGATCTGAGCTCCCTCCGAACGGCCGATCCAGTTGCGCTGGATCTCCTTCAGCGAGTCACTCCACTGGAGCTGCTCCAGACCGTCCAGCATGCGCTGGGCATAGGCTGTGACACGCAGCAGCCACTGCTTCATCCGCTTCTGCTCGACCGGGAATCCGCCGCGCACCGACAGACCGTCCTTCACCTCGTCGTTGGCCAGCACCGTGCCCAGTTGCGGACACCAGTTCACCATCGTATCGGCCCGGAAGGCAAGGCGGTAGTTCTGGAGGATCTGCTCGCGCTCCTCCTCGCTCTTGGCGCGCCACTCCTCGGCGGTGAACTGCATCGTGTGGGTCGAGGCGGCGTCGAGGTGCTGCGTACCCTCCTTCTCGAAGTGGGCAATCAGTTTCTCGATCGGCTCGGCGCGGTTGGTGCGGTTGTCGTAGTAGTGGCCGAACATCTGCAGGAAGGCCCACTGCGTCCACTTGTAGTAGCGCGGATCGCAGGTGCGGATCTCACGGTCCCAGTCAAACGAGAACCCGATCTTGTCCAACTGCTCGCGGTAGCGGGCGATGTTCTGCTCGGTGGTGACGGCCGGATGCTGGCCCGTCTGGATGGCATACTGCTCGGCCGGCAGACCGAAGGCGTCGTATCCCATCGGGTGCAGCACGTTGAAGCCGCACTGGCGCTTGTAGCGCGAGTAGATGTCCGAGGCGATGTAGCCCAGCGGGTGGCCTACGTGCAGTCCCGCCCCCGAGGGGTAGGGGAACATGTCGAGCACGTAGAACTTCGGACGCGAGGGATCAACCTCGACCCGGTAGGTGTGCTCCTCTCTCCAGCGGCGTTGCCATTTGGCCTCTATCTCTTTGAAATTGTACTCCATAATCGGTGTTGTCATTTTGTTATGGCTACAAAATTAGGGAAAAAATCGCAACTCTTTCTTCAAATGCGGCGGGAATCTGGATTCGGCCCACAAATTTCTCCCGAGCGACCTTGACCCGCGGAATGGGTCTCGGGGCGTGACGCGGCGGAATTCCCCGGATCGGGGCTTCGGCGACGATTCATGATGTCCTAATAATCAGCTTCTTGTGATTTTTGTTATAGATTGTTATTTATGCGACCTGCGATTTTATAAGAAAAAAGAATCGCAAAAACGGCCCGAATGGGGTAAAATGCTGGAAAATCAAGGCAAAACGCGCAAAAAAGTTGCGCCAATATATGGAAAGTCAGAAATTTTGCCTATCTTTGCAGTCCATTTTAGACGATGGAAATTGAAATTTAACACAATTTTAAAGGACAAAAACAGTAAGAAATGCCTACTATTCAGCAGTTAGTAAGAAACGGCCGAGTAAGCCTGGAGGACAAGAGTAAGTCTCCGGCACTGGCCGCGTGTCCTCAGCGCCGGGGCGTCTGCACGCGTGTGTATACGACGACCCCCAAGAAGCCTAACTCGGCTATGCGTAAGGTGGCACGTGTAAGATTGACGAACGGCAAGGAGGTCAACGCCTACATTCCGGGTGAGGGCCACAACTTGCAGGAGCACTCTATCGTATTGGTACGTGGCGGTCGTGTGAAGGACCTCCCCGGTGTACGTTACCACCTGGTTCGCGGTGCACTCGACTCCGCCGGTGTGGATGGACGTCGTCAGCGTCGTTCCAAGTACGGTGCAAAACGACCCAAAGCAGGTAAGTAACAAGAATCCAAGACTACGCAACAATTAATTTTTAGCAACAACAATGAGAAAAGCTAAGCCTAGAAAGCGAATTCTACTTCCAGATCCGAAGTTCGGCGATGTCGCAGTAACGCGTTTCGTGAACAACCTTATGCTGGATGGAAAGAAGAGTATTGCCTACACCATTTTCTATGACTCTCTGGAACTGGTCGGCAAGAAGATGAAGGAT
This sequence comes from Rikenellaceae bacterium, assembly GCA_963926835.1. Classification (GTDB taxonomy): domain Bacteria; phylum Bacteroidota; class Bacteroidia; order Bacteroidales; family Rikenellaceae; genus Alistipes. The sequence goes on from CAWUYY010000089.1 coordinate 4,894, forward strand.
GCTGATAAATCTCCGCTGGAAATCTGGAAACAGGCTCTTGAGAATATCACGCCCCAAGTCGAAGTGAAGTCGAAACGTATCGGTGGTGCGACCTTCCAGGTTCCTATGGAGGTTAGACCGGAGCGCAAGATTTCGATTTCCATGAAAAACCTTGTCCTTTACTCGCGTAAGCGCGCCGGTAAGTCGATGGCTGAAAAACTCGCTGCCGAGATCGTGGACGCCTACAACCAGCAGGGTGCCGCCTTCAAACGTAAGGAGGAGATGCACCGCATGGCCGAGGCCAACAAAGCGTTTGCACACTTTAGATTCTAGTAAGGAGACGAAAGATGGCAAGAGATTTAAAATATACGCGTAATATCGGTATCATGGCTCACATCGATGCCGGTAAGACCACGACGTCCGAGCGAATTCTTTTCTATACGGGTAAAACCCACAAGATCGGTGAGGTGCACGAAGGTGGCGCCACGATGGACTGGATGGTACAGGAGCAGGAGCGTGGTATTACGATCACCTCGGCGGCTACGACCGCCTTCTGGCACTATCAGGGACATCAGTATCAGATCAACCTGATCGATACCCCGGGACACGTTGACTTTACGGTGGAGGTGGAGCGTTCGCTCCGCGTGCTGGACGGTGCCATTGCAACGTTCTGCGCCGTAGGTGGTGTGGAGCCCCAGTCGGAGACCGTATGGCGTCAGGCCGACAAGTATCACGTTCCGCGTATCGGATATGTAAACAAGATGGACCGCACGGGAGCCGACTTCTTCGCCGTGTGCGCCCAGATCAAGGAGCACTTCGGTGCAACGGCTCTTCCGGTCGTTCTGCCGATCGGTGCCGAGGATAAGTTCGAGGGTATCGTAGACCTTATATATAATAAGGCTTACTACTACTTCGACGACAAGACCGTTCGCGACAACTTCGAGGTTCGCGAGATTCCCGACTCGATGAAAGCCGAGGCCGAGGAGTGGCGTAACAAGCTGATCGAGGAGGTTGCTTCGGTGGACGATGCTCTGCTGGAGAAGTTCTTCGAGGATCCCGCCTCGATCGAGGCCGACGAGCTGATCGCCGCCATCCGCAAGGCTACCATCCAGATGAAACTGGTCCCCATGTTGTGCGGCTCTTCGTTCCACAACAAGGGCGTTCAGAAGCTGCTGGACTGCGTGATGGCCTTCCTGCCCTCGCCGCTGGATGTTCCCCCCGTCAAGGGTATCAACCCCAAAACCGAGGAGGAGGAGGTTCGCCACGCTACGGTGGACGATCCGTTCTGCGGTCTGGCCTTCAAGATCGCAACCGACCCGTTCGTAGGTCGTCTCTGCTTCGTACGTGTCTATTCGGGTCGTCTGGACGCCGGTTCGTACGTACTGAACTCCCGTAGCGGCAAGCGTGAGCGCATCAGCCGTCTGTATCAGATGCACGCCAACAAGCAGAACCCGCTGGAGTTCGTTGAGGCAGGTGATATCTGCGCAGCTGTCGGCTTCAAGGAGATCCGCACCGGTGATACGCTGTGCGCCGAGAACGCCCCGATCATGCTCGAGCAGATGACCTTCCCGGAGCCGGTGATCGGTCTGGCCGTAGAGCCCAAGACGCAGAAGGACCTCGACAAACTGGGCATTGCCCTGGCAAAACTGGCCGAGGAGGATCCTACCTTTACCGTTCATACCGACGAGGACAGCGGTCAGACCGTGATCAGCGGTATGGGTGAGCTGCACCTGGATATCATCGTTGACCGTCTGCGTCGTGAGTTCGGCGTGGAGATCAACCAGGGCGCTCCTCAGGTGAACTACAAGGAGGCTCTGACCAAGACCGTGACGCACCGCGAGGTATTCAAGAAGCAGACGGGTGGTCGTGGTAAGTTCGCCGACATTATCTTCGAGATCGGTCCCGCCGACGAGGGCGCACCGATGGGTCTTACGTTTATCGATGAGGTGAAGGGTGGTAACATCCCGAAGGAGTTCATCCCCGCCGTACAGAAGGGTTTTGCTGCTGCCATGGCAAACGGTGCACTGGCCGGTTATACGATGGACTCGATGAAGGTTACCCTGAAGGATGGTTCGTTCCACCCGGTCGATTCAGACCAGCTCTCCTTCGAAATTGCTGCTCGCAACGGTTACCGCAACGCCGCTCCCAAGGCCGGTTCGGTGATCAAGGAGCCTATCATGTCCGTCGAGGTGGTAACCCCTGAGGAGTACATGGGTGATATCATCGGCGACCTGAACAAACGTCGTGGCCAGGTAACGGGTATGGAGTCGAAAGGCACGGCCCGCGTAGTAAAGGCCAAGGTTCCTCTGGCAGAGATGTTCGGCTATGTGACCGTACTGCGTACGATCTCGTCGGGCCGCGCAACCTCTTCCATGGAGTTCTCTCACTTCGAGGAAGTTCCGGCAAACATCGCCAAGGAAGTTATCGAGAAGGCAAGTGGTAAACGTAAGGATTTAGAATAAGCAAAACATATGAACCAGAAAATTAGAATTAAGTTAAAGTCTTTCGACCACAATCTTGTCGATAAGTCGGCTGAGAAGATTGTAAAGACTGTGAAGAGCACGGGAGCCGTAGTGAGCGGACCGGTGCCCCTTCCGACGCACAAGCGGATTTTCACCGTTAACCGTTCGACGTTCGTCAACAAGAAGGCGCGTGAGCAGTTCCAGCTTTGTACGTTCAAACGGATTCTCGATATCTATTCGTCCACTCCCAAGACGATCGACGCGCTGATGAAGCTCGAACTTCCCTCGGGAGTCGAGGTTGAGATCAAAGTCTGATCCCCCGGACGTGAAACCGCATACGGATCGTGCCGCCGCCCGATCGTGAGGATCGGAGCGGCAGCACTTTCAGCGATCTTGCGGTTTCTCTCAGAGAGAATCCTGCCTGAAGGAAAAGATCACTTTTATATATTAACAAACACGTATTTTGACAAAATGTCAGGACTTATTGGAAAGAAAATCGGAATGACTTCCGTTTACAGTGCCGAGGGTAAGAACATACCATGCACTGTCATTGA
>CAWUYY010000090.1:0-8994 GCA_963926835.1 Rikenellaceae bacterium
TATAAAAAGATGAGTTCGATCGGAAAAATTACCGGGACAGTCTGCCGATTGACTCATAATGACGGAATTAAACGACTGTCCCTAGAGTACTCTTTCACAGCGTCGTCTCGCCGGAATCTGATCGCTCCGAATGGAATGGCAGTCGTCCAGTCTGCCAACCAATACGCAGTGTTCACTGGCAGCATATTCGAGGTGCGTCTCGGCAAAGGAGGTTTCCGGATAACGGCCGAAGGAGATTGGCAGCAATACAATTCGTCTACTGGAAAGTGGACAAACGTCGATATTTAAGAGTACCTGATAAAAAATCATTCTTTTGCTGGTTGCCTTATTCAACTTGATTACTAGAGTCGGTGGAATGGGATCCCTCTATTATGAAATTCCTGGGAGTAACAATTTTGCTGCGGCGTTGATTCCCGCGGGGAGGGACTTTTGCTTTCTCTGGCAAAAAAATGAAGAGTACATCGGCGAATAGTCGGGAGAATAAATAGGTGCTTGTATCTGGTTATGCCCCCTCTACGCAGATTGAAATATAAGGCGGTTATGGGCTAATCGGATGCGACCTATATAGAAGGGAAGAAGAAATCCTGTATATCGAACATATACAGGATTCTTTTATAGGCGGAATGAAGATCCTCCGCCGTGTCTATTCGATCTCGCGGCGGTTGATCAGCGCCTGTGTAATGGTCAGCTCGTCCACATACTCCAGCTCGTCGCCGAAGCCGATGCCCCGGGCAATTGAGGTTACCTTCACGCCGGGATATTGCCGCAGCCGGTTGAGCAGGTAGAAGAGCGTGGTCTCCCCCTCTACTGAGGTGGAGATGGCCAGAATTACCTCCTTGACACCCCCCTGTGCAATGCGGTTCATCAGCAGGTCGATCTTCAGATCCGACGGGGCGATTCCCTGCATGGGCGATATGACTCCCCCCAGCACATGGTAGAGCCCCCGATACTGCCGGGTGTTCTCAATTGAGAGAACATCGGCGACCTGCTCCACGACGCAGACGGTGGAATGGTCGCGCTCGGGGTTGGCGCAGATGGGGCAGATCTCTTCGTCGGAGAGGTTGTTGCAATATTTGCAGTGTTTGATATCGTGGCGGAAACGGTCGATGCTGCGGGTCATCTCGCTGACCGATTCAGGTTCCATCTTCAGCAGATGGAGCGCCAGCCTCAGGGCCGTTCGGCGTCCGATGCCCGGCAGTTTCGACAGTTCGCCGGTTACGTCTTGCAGAAGTCTCGACACGGTTGCTCGAAATGTTTAAGAGAAGAGTATCTTGTCAGATCGTTTCGAGTTTCGCACACTCCATCCACCCCTTCTTCCCGTCGGCAATGGTAATCTCGCACCAGTTATCGAGTCGGTCCGATACCTCGACCAATGTCCCTTCATGCAGGATGAAGAGGTCCGTGGAGGCCGGGTCGGGTGAACTCTTGACGGCCACCGCCTCGCTCATGATGACGGCCGAGGTGCGGTTGAGCGTCTCGCGCCGGTCGACGGCTGCAAACGAAGTGGAGAGGATCAGCAGCAGGAGCATGATCACCGTGCCGTAGAATCCCATCTTGCGCCAGATGAGTCGGCGCGAGAGCAGGTAGAAGAGGATCGACCCGAGCATCAGAACGAGTACGATCAGCGAGACCACCGTCCAGGCATTTCCGCTCATCAGGTGGCGGAAGCTGCGCATCCACTGGGTGAGGAAGAACTCGGGAATAGCCTCGATGTTGTCTTTCGTGCTCTTTTCGGCCACGTGGAGGTTGTATTGGATATCCTCGTTGCCGGGGCTGAGCCGCAGCGCCCGGTGGTAGTTCAGAATGGCTTCTCCCAGGCGGTGCTCCTTGAAGCAGGCGTTGCCCAGATTGAAGTATAGTTTCGAGGAGACGTAGCCGTCGGCGAGCAGCTCTTCGTACAGTTGGATGGCTGCCCGGAAGTCGTTGTTGATGTAGGCCGTGTTGGCCTGTTCCCACAGATGCTCGGGTGCAAATTCCTTTACGTCCGGGATCGGTTGTTCCGTGGCCTCGGGTTCGTTTGCCGTGATGGAGTCCGTTGCCTCCTGAGCCGACTGCCCCCATGCCGTAAGGCTCCACAGAGCCAGTACAGACAGAATGATATATCGTTTCATGGCATTCAACGTTTGATGATGGATTCGATGCGGGAGATCAGATCGAGCCCCTCCTGGTAGACGTCGCTCATGCGGGCCGAGGCAACCGGCGAATATTGCGCCTCGTCACAGCGGGTGATCAGCTCGCAGAAGAGTTGAGCCTCCTCGGATGAGACGCCCCGCTTGAAGAGCTCCTCCCGGACATTCTCCTTGGTCAGGTTGGCCACCGGGATGTTGAACTTGTCGCTCATGTAGCCCCACAGCGCCCGCAGCATCTCCTCGTAGAAGGCGTGCTGGTTCTGCTGCTCCATGTAGCTCTTGGCGGCGCGGAACCGCTGGATGGCAACCTTGTTGGCGCGACGACCCCGAATCAGGGCCGCGTTCTGGCTGTCGCGGATCTGCTTGCGCAGGGCAATGTAGGTTCCTACGAAAGCTGCCAGAATGACCGCCAGCAACCCGAAGTAGAGTCCGCTGAAGAGAAGCGGATCGCGTTGGGTGTGGAGGCGGGGGTTGTTGAGCCGGATGAAGCGGATATCTTCGCAGAGCATCTCCACATCCTCCTTCGAGAGGCGCCGGCCTGCCGTATAGTTCTCGCCGCCCCCTTCGTCGGGCGTGATCTCAAGCCGATAGGTCGGAGAGGTCAGCGTGACGTACTCCTTGCGCAGGGGGTTGAAGTAGGTGAACAGGATCGAGTCGATGCGGTACTCTCCGTCGGCGCGGGCGATGAAGGGGTACTCGAACTGGCGGTAACCGGTGGTGCCCGATGCGGAGTTCTGCAGCGATTCGGTCGTCTTGACGTTGTACTGTTCGAACGAGTTGGGAAGCGTCAGTCGCGGAGCCTGGATGAAGGGGAGGTTCCCCGTTCCGGTGATCTTGACCGTGAGGGTTCCGGCCGAGTTGGCGGCCAGCTGGTCGGCCGAGACGGAACTCTCCATCGAGAAGCGTCCGACGGCTCCCGTGAAGCTGCTCGGAGCCCCGGCAGGAAGCTCCTTCACCTGGATGTTTACCCGGGGAGTCTGCAGCTTGCGCCGCACGTTGTAGACCTCGTGCCCACCCCCGAAGAAGGGGTCGGCCAGCCGGGCATTCTGTACGACGATCTGGGCGATGGCCGTAATCGAGGCCGGTTCGATCGTCAGCGTTCCCGCCTGCTGGGGGTAGAGCAGACACTCCTTGACTATGGTCGACTCGTAGACCTTGCCGTTCAGCGTCTCGCGCTGCCACTGGGCGTTCGACACGTCGATATCCTGGGTCCAGAAGCCGTTGAACGAGGGGAACTTGATCTCTTCGAATCCGACGATCGGAACGCGGCGGTAGAGCTTGAAGGTCGCCAGCAGAGGCTCTCCCTTGTAGACCGACTGCTTGGAAAGGCTCACCCGCAGCATCAGATCCTCCTCCGAGATGCGTCCCTGGGCCTGCTCCTGCATCTCCTCTCTTCCCGCGGAGCCGACCGTACCCCGCGAGGGGCGGGTGTTCGCCCCGGCCGGCTGGTCGTTCACCTCGATGGTCAGCGGCTGGGTCGAGTAGCTCTTCTTGTCAACCGTGATGGAGGCGCGGCCGATCGTGAAGTTGCCGCTTTGCTGGGCCAGCAGAACGTAGGTGATCGTGTAGTTGATGCTTTTGGTCATCGCCCCGTTGATGATCTGGATCGACTGTCCGCGCGAGATGGCGGGACCGGCCAGTACTTCGAAGCCGGTGAAATCGGGGGCCTGGAACGAGTTGTCGTCCGGCTCGGCGTTGAGCGAGAACTCCACGCGGAAACTCTCTCCGGCCGAGACGATCATCGGGGCGTTGGCACTGAACGAAACTTCGTCGGCTCTGGCAACAGAGCCGACGAAGAGTGCTAAAATCAGTGCGAAAGTTGCTTTACAGAAAAAAACTTTCATTAAAAAATCAGTTTCCTATCAACCCTATAACGGCAGGGCACAACCGTTTAGTGTTTGAAATCCGCGAAAAAATCGTTGCCTTTGTCATCGATGATGATGAAGGCGGGGAAGTTCTCCACGTAGATCTTGCGGACGGCCTCCATGCCCAGTTCGGGGAAGTCGACCCCCTCGACCGATTTGATCGAATTCTTGGCCAGCATGGCGGCCGGACCGCCGATCGAGCCGAGATAGAATCCGCCGTGCTTGCGGCAGGCATCGGTCACCTCCTGCGAGCGGTTGCCCTTGGCGACCATCACCATCGAACCGCCGTGCGACTGGAACAGATCGACGTACGGATCCATACGGCCGGCCGTGGTGGGTCCGAAGCTGCCCGACGGCATGCCCTGCGGGGTCTTGGCCGGACCGGCGTAGTAGATCGGGTGTTTCTTGAAGTATTCGGGCATCGGTTTGCCTTCGTCGAGCATCTGTTTGATGCGGGCGTGGGCGATGTCGCGGGCCACGATGAGCGTGCCGCGCAGGTTCAGACGCGTCTTGATCGGGTATTTGGTCAGGATCTCGCGCACCTTGTCCATGCCTTGATCCAGGTCGATGTCCACGGCCGGGGCCATGCCGGGAGCCTCTTTGGGAAGGAAGCGTGCCGGGTTCTTCTCCAGCTGCTCGAGGAAGATGCCCTCCTCGGTGATCTTGGCCTTGATGTTTCGGTCGGCCGAGCAGCTTACGCCGATGCCGACCGGGCACGAAGCGGCGTGGCGTGGAGCGCGGATCACCCGCACGTCGTGTACCAGATACTTGCCGCCGAACTGGGCGCCGATCCCGCTCTCGCGGCAGATCTTGAGCAGTTTCTCCTCCCATTCGAGGTCACGGAAGCAGCGGCCCCCCTCGTTGCCCGAGGTGGGCAGTTCGTCCAGATAGCCGGCCGATGCCTTCTTGACCGTCGACAGACACATCTCGGCCGACGTGCCGCCGATGCAGACGGCCAGGTGGTAGGGCGGGCAGGCCGACGTGCCGAGGTCCTTGATGTGGGTGCGGAAGAACTCCTCGAGCGAACGGTCGTTCAGCAGCGACTTGGTCTGCTGGTAGAGGAAGGTCTTGTTGCCCGAGCCGCCGCCCTTGGTGATGAAGAGGAACTTGTATTCGTTGCCTTTGGTGGCGTAGAGGTCGATCTGGGCCGGCAGGTTGGTGCCGGAGTTCTTCTCGTCGGTCATCGAGAAGGGTACGACCTGGGAGTAGCGCAGGTTGCGGTCGCGGTAGGTCTCGTATACGCCGCGCGAGATGCACTCGGCGTCATCGACCCCCGTGTAGACATCCTCGCCCTTCTTGCCGATGCAGATGGCCGTGCCGGTATCCTGGCAGGTGGGCAGCTGTCCCTCGGCCGCCACGACCTGGTTCAGCAGCATCGTGTAGGCGACGAATCTGTCGTTGTCGGAAGCCTCGGGATCGTCGAGGATGTGGCGGAGCTTCTCCAGATGGGAGGCGCGCAGGTAGAACGACACGTCGCTGTAGGCCTCCTTGGCCAGCAGTTCGAGTCCTTTCGGGTCGATTTTCAGAATGCGGCGTCCGTCGCACTCGACCACCTTGACGTAATCTTTGGTCAGCAGCCGGTACTGCGTGTTGTCCTTTTCAATTGGGAACGGTTTTTGATAGATGAATTCCGACATGGTTGTGAGTACTTTATTTTTAGATTGAAATTTTGCCAATTACGGACAAATTTACAAAAAACAAATCAGAAAGAGCCCGCCTCTCCTCTTTTTTTTGCCGGCCTGTTTTTTCTGCCGCCACAAGGCTTGGGTTTGGGAAATATTGTTTAGCTTTGTATAAAAGCAAAGACGAAACGTACGATTATTAAAAATATTGTTTTAATCCTTACTGTTTATGGTATCTTACAAAGAATTGGGCTTGGTCAACACCCGCGATATGTTCGCCAAGGCAATCAAGGGGGGCTATGCCATCCCCGCGTTCAACTTCAACAACATGGAGCAGATGCAGGCGATCATCCAGGCTTGTGTCGAGTGCTCCTCGCCGGTGATCCTGCAGGTATCGTCGGGTGCGCGCAAGTATGCCAATCCGACCATTCTGCGCTACATGGCGCAGGGTGCGGTCGAGTATGCCAAGGAGTTGGGCAAAAACATCCCGATCGTGCTGCACCTGGACCACGGTGACACGTTCGAACTCTGCAAGGACTGCGTCGACATGGGCTTCTCGTCGGTGATGATCGACGGCTCGCACCTGCCCTACGACGAGAACGTCGCCCTCACGCGCAAGGTGGTCGAGTATGCCCACCGCTTCGACGTGTCGGTCGAGGGCGAACTGGGTGTGCTGGCCGGTGTCGAGGATGAGGTCTCGGCCGAGAAACACACCTATACGCGTCCCGAGGATGTGGAGGATTTCGTGAAGAAGACCGGTGTGGATTCGCTGGCGATCTCGATCGGCACTTCGCACGGTGCGAACAAGTTCCGCCCCGAACAGTGCACTCGCAATGCGGACGGTACGCTCGTTCCGCCCCCGCTGCGCTTCGATATTCTGGAGGAGATCGAGAAACGTATTCCGGGCTTCCCGATCGTGCTGCACGGCTCTTCGTCCGTGCCGCAGGAGTACGTCCACATCATCAATACGCACGGAGGCGCCCTGAAGGATGCCATCGGTATTCCGGAGGATCAGCTGCGTCGTGCAGCCAAGAGTGCCGTCTGCAAGATCAACATCGATTCGGACAGCCGTCTGGCGATGACGGCCGCCGTTCGTCTGGTACTGACCGACAAACCTGCCGAGTTTGACCCGCGCAAATACCTCGGCCCTGCGCGTGACGAGATGAAAAAGCTCTACATGCACAAGTGCAACGAGGTACTCGGATCGGCCGGCAAGGCTTAAACCCAAGAAAAATAGTTGTTTGTGCCGAACCGGAATCCGAGAGGACCCGGTTCGGCTTTTTTTGACGCAGAGAGACCCTGCGCGGCGACTCTGCGAAAAAGGATGCGAATTATGGAAAAAAGATATGTATTGAAACATCTGCCCGGGGAGTGCCGCTACGAGTTCGATCTGGGCGACGCAACGGCTGTGGTCGACTATGAGCGGATCGGCGAGGGGGTGGTTGCCCTGACCCATACGGGGGTGCCGGAGAGCCACTCCGGACAGGGAATCGCGGCCGAACTGACCGAAGCGGTGCTTGAAGATCTCCGTCAAAGGGGGATGAAGGTGGTGCCGCTGTGCAGCTATTCGAAGATTTACATCGCCCGCCATCCGCAGTGGCACGATCTGCTGGCCGAGCGGTAGCCGGTGTGGCTGCCGGTAGAAAAAGAGACGATCCGATCCCGGTTCCGGGGTCGGATCGTCTGTAAACGGGCATGCTGCCGGGATCAGAACATGTAGTCCCAGGCGGGTAGCTGGACCGGCTGGGTGCGGGCCGCCTTCCGGGACTTCTCGTCCAGGTATTTGCGGTTGATGACCAGCCGGAACATGTATTCGTCGAACCAGCGGTCCGTGAATGTAAGGTAGCCTTCGTGACCGGCGTTCGGACCCCAGCTGTTCTCGAACTGCCACTTGACGGGGACGTCGTTCTCGTCCGTGTCGACGGCCATGAGGGTCATGGCGTGGGCCGATCCGCTCTGGCGGGTCAGGATGCGCGCCTTCTTGTCCATGTCGAGACGGATGTCGAAGAGCGACTCGTAGTCGTACATCTGCGGATCGCAGATCCCCTCCTGCCGGTCGATCTGGGGTAGGTCGCACGAGGCATACATCGCCTCGTTGGCCTTGATCGAGGCCAGGGCCGCCTTCTTGATCACCTCGTTGGGCAGGTTCAGGTAGATCCAGTTGATCCCTTCGAGGGTGTTGCGGTAGTTCTGCACCTCGTAGGTCTTGTAGTATTCACGCGTGGGGTCGTTCATCACCATGATGTAGTTCTGCGGATCGTAATCGGCCGGGATGATGCTGTGGTAGAATTCGAGCGGAGTGGTCTTCAGGGTCTTGATCTGGCCGTCGGTGGTCTCGTAGCGCCACTCGAATTCGGTGGGCGGAACCCCCAGGCAGAGGGCGAGCACGCGGTAGACATCCTTCAGAATCTCGAGTTTGGCCGCTTTCAACTCCTTTTCGTTGGCTCCCTCGGCCACCATCTCGCGCAGCTGGCAGCCGCCGGCGCGCAGCCGCTCGTTGAGGATCGCCCGCATCCGGGCCGTGTTGTTCGAGTGGGCCGTTTCGGGCATGACGCTGGCCGGGACGACACCGTATTTGCCGGCAATGTTGTAGAAGAGGTTCCAGACGCCGCCGTCATCGACCGGCTTCTTGAAGAACCACTCCACGTCGCGATCCGTCATGGCGTGGTCGGCCGTGGCGATGGCATTCTCGAGGAAGAGGTTCGACTTCTCGAACAGGTCCCAGAAGTAGTTGTAGTTGTGGGAAAAGTCGAACGATGCGATGTTGAACTGTTTCATTACCGAGGGGCGGAGCACGTTCATCGAGGTGAACATCCAGCAGCGTCCCGACTGCAGCTGGTCGGTGATCCCCTTCACATCGACCCGGTACTTGAAGTAATGGTCGATCTTCCCCTGCAGTTCGCGGTTGAGGGCCAGTTTGTTGATGTCGGCCTCGTTGCTCAGGGCGTTTTGCAGGGCAGTCGTGGCCCCGTCGCGAACGAAGGAGTCCTGGATTGATTTTAGGTCGGAGGGGGAGAGTACCTGTGCCGACGATGAGAAGAATGCGGCGCTCAGAGCCGCCGTGAGAATTGCTTTCTTCATGAAGGGTTTGTTTTGGTTTCGGGCAAAGATACGAAAAGCGACGAGATAAAAAAAAAAGAAAATTCCGGCCGGCGTGGAGCTCTTTTCTTCGATCTTTTGCGGTGATATGAAAAAAAATACCTATCTTTGCTCGTCCAAGGAGAGGTGCTCGAGTGGTTGAAGAGGCGCGCCTGGAAAGCTCGTATACGTCTCAAGCGTATCAGGGGTTCGAATCCCCTTCTCTCCGCTGACAACCTTAACTATTAAGGTTTTACAAGTAAGGCACCCAAAAAGGAACCCATTTTTAGGTTCTTTTGG
>CAWUYY010000091.1:0-5669 GCA_963926835.1 Rikenellaceae bacterium
GAGTCTCTTTCGCTTATTCAATAGAAGGTTCTGACAAAACCCGAAGAAAATAAACGAATACCCCACACCTGAATAGATATGGGATACAGAGGGTGTAAAAACATCCTCTCCACAATCTAAACAAGAGATGAGTGTCGTACGTTGTCCTTTTCTTCGAAAGAAAACTGTCAGATTCTCTATTGAGGACAAAGTGAAAAACACTTTCTAATATGTCTGTACAAACGCATAAAGCGCTTGTACCATACAAATATAGTGTTTTTTCTAAACAAAGAAAAATTATGAAACAAGACAATTATTAATATTTATTTCGAGACTTAGACTATTTTTGCAGCGTAAAACGTCCCGTTATGAACCGAGAGATTCTACGCTTAGCCATTCCCAACATCATCTCCAACATCACCGTACCGCTGATGGGCATCATGAGTTCGGCTATCGCGGGACACCTCGACGACTCGGCCGCAACGATCGGCGCACTGGCTATCGGCGTGTCGATCTTCAACTTCATCTACTGGAACTGCAGCTTCGTCCGCATGGGAACGAGCGGTCTGACGGCACAGGCCTTCGGAGCCGGCAACTTCCGCGAGTGCACCAACATGCTCGTCCGCAGCCTGCTCGTATCGGCACTGCTGGGGCTGCTCATGCTCTTTCTCCAGCGCCCTCTCGGGGAGCTCTCCCTCTGGGCCATGAACGGAAATGAGATCGTCCGCGAATACTTCTACGCCCGCATCTGGGCCGTCCCGGCCGGGATCATCCTCTTCGGCTTCAACGGCTGGTACACCGGCATGCAGAATGCCGTCATTCCGATGGTGATCGCCATCACCGTAAACCTCGTCCACATCGCCACCAGCCTCTGGTTCGTATTCGGCTACGGGATGGGAATCACGGGCATCGCCTACGGCTCGGTCGTTGCCCAGAACACGGGCGTCGCACTGGCCGTGCTGCTGCTCTGGATACGCTACCGCAAGGTTCTCACCCGCTTCTCGTGGCGGGAGGTGATCGATTGGGGGCCTATCCGACGGTTCTTTATCATCAACCGCGACATCATCGTCCGCACGCTCTGCATCGTGGCCGTCTACACCTTCTTCACGGCCGCCTCGGCCCGCATGGAGGATCAGATTCTGCTGACGGTCAACACCCTGCTGCTGCAAATCTTCACCCTCTACTCCTACATGAACGACGGACTGGCCTACGCCGCCGAGGCACTCACGGGCCGCTTCATCGGAGCACGGGACGAGGACTCCCTGCGCCGGTGCACCCGCCGCTGTCTGGTCTGGGGCGGCGCCATCGCCCTCTTCTTCGTCGGCCTCTATCTGGCCGGATGGCGCGAACTGCTGGGGATCTTCACCAAATCCGACTCGGCGGATGCCTCGCTGATCATCGAGGCCGCCCGCGACTACGTTGTCTGGATCCTGCTCATTCCGATCGCAAGCGCCCTCCCCTTCATCATGGACGGCATCATGGTCGGAGCCACCGAAACGCGCGTGATGCGCAACTCGATGGTGCTCTCAACCATCGCCTACTTCGCCATCTTCTACGGGCTCTATCCGGTGATCGGGAACAACGCCCTGTGGATGGCCTTCACCCTCTACATGTTCCTGCGCGGCGTCATCCAATGGCTGATGACCAAGCGGCTGAAACTTATCTATCAAAAAGCAAGGCTCTCGGAGTAAATTCAAAACAGGAACATGTTTGTATTCTCAACAAATAGCATAATATGAATTGTAAACTCATCACCGCATCCCTATTCCTTTCTGGAAGTTTATTTGCGCAAACACCCCAAGACAGTGTGCTAATTCAAGGACGTGTAACAGATTTCAATGGCACACCCATAGACAGCTGTACGGTAATGTGGCAAAATTCCTCATTCAACAATACCATTGAGGTTTTGACTGATAACCATGGGTATTACTCAGCCCGCATACCCAAAGGGAAATACCAAAGTATGGCTGCCATTCGTCTGAATGTTTATCCGCATACGGCCAAAGCGGGGATATCCGATGCTGATCAGCGTCTGGAATTCTGGGCATGGGACTTCATTGCCGACCGCGACACAACACTCAATATCCGCTACCATCGTATGGAGGTATACGGACTGCGTGCGTTTCATATTCCCGGAGGAATGCCCACGTACCAGATTTTTGTACGTCCCATGAGCCTGACCCGCTTCCAGCAAATTATAAAACAAGGATATGAGGCCACGCATGGAGAAGACTTAAGCGACATCAAACAGGATTCCATTGGCAAAAATGCAAAAGGGATCTTTTCTGCGCCGCACACGGATCAACTGAAAGTTACCGTGTGGATTGATGGAGAGGAGGTCCCCGTTCTGATGAAACAGGAGATCAAGGAGTACTATTCGGCCGATGAATACGGGAATGCCTATCTATTGACAGTCGATCGTCCCCAAAAGACAACATCCCTGCCATACCATATCATCAAGGTTGAACTGGAAGATCTGGAATACGGTGAAAAAGGCGAGGGTTTATATTATATGGAAAAAGAGTCGTATGTAAAATAACACGTTACCAAAGTCCCTTGGAAATCCACCCTTAAACCTCAGCACAATAAACAGAGAAAATTTGTGTCTGTTTGTTGCGCTGAGGTTCTTGTTTTATTTCTCATAAAAAAAGAGTCCGGAGACAATCTCCGGACTCTTTTTTTCGGCAATCGTGCCGGATTAGTTCTGAGTCATCTGAGCATACAGATCGTTATACTTCTGATACTTCTCCATCATACCCTCGCGGTCACGCAGACGGAAGGTAAGGGCACGAAGCAACGCTACAGGATCAACCTGCGTGTTGTCGATTTCGTAAGCCTTCTCCATGAAGGGGATAGCCTCGGCATAAACCGACAGGATCTTCTCCTGATCCGCATTGGACTCCTCGATGCTGGTGTACTGTTTGGCATTGGCCTCCTCGTTCAGGGCATCAGCCTTCATGATCAGGTAGTAACCCGTATAGAAGTTGGCCGGATACGATTCAGGATCAATCTCGATCGCCTTCTCCAACGAAGCGATTGCCTCATCGTAATCCTTCAACTCAACGAAGAGCTGGGCACGACCGAACCAGAGTTCGATATTCTTCGGATCCTGTGCAATCGTATTGTCCAGCATGGAAACCAACTCCGAAGGATCACCGATACCCTCCTCGGTCGAATAGAGGTTGACCAGGCTGGTGAGCAGTTCCTGATTGTTCGGGTACTTGGAGAGACCCTCCAGCAGCGTATCCTTGGCCTTCATCACGTTGGCCGGATCATCGGTACGCTGGCCGTAATAGCAGTGATAGAGGAAGTAGTAGATCTGTCCTGCCTCATCGTCAAAACCCATCTCCTGCGCCTTGGTCAGCAGCTCCTCGCCCCGTTTGAACAGTTCGTGATCGGCCGCACCGCCTACGGTAGCCAGCATGCCGGCATAGTAGAGACGAGTCAGATCGGGGTTTCCGAATGCAGGATTCATCTCGGCACGGAAAGAGGTTTCATACGCCTGGGATGCCAGTTTGAACTCCTGCAGGCTGTTCAGGGCATTTCCCTGCTCGGCGCAGAAGTTGTCGATACGCACCAGCTGCTCGCGAATCTTCGGAGCCTGTTTGGGATCGAGCTCATAAGCCTTGTCCAGCGCCGAAAGAGCCTTCTCAACGGCACCATCCACTACATCAGCGGTCTGCTTCCAACCCGTTACCTGGCTGTTCAAGGAGTAAACGGTCACATAGTCGTAGTGCATGGCCGTCAGGGGAGTAGTATCCAGGACGATCTCCTGAATCGAATCGGGCTCTCCGTACATGGCCATCACCTGAATATCCAGCAGGGCATCGCCGCCGTCACTCAGATAGAGCCCCTTCGTAGGCTCGATTGCAGCGTCGATGTAGCTCTTGGCCAGATTGATCCACGTAGCCGCCTTCGTCGACTTCTTCGCATCGGCAGCCGCCGCTTCGTTCTTTGCAATCTTCTGCAACAAAGCCTCCTTGTTGAAATCTTGTGCCTGCGCAGCCATGCCCAGCAATGCAACAGCAGACAGAGCCAAAATCAGCTTTTTCATAATGAACGTGTTTTTAACGCTTTTTAAACGTGTTTTTAAAGTTTATAATAGAGTTGATTGTTCGTTTGCAACTACCATCCATTTAAGCCTCCGAAATTCCGGTCTCCGGTTCGAATGCCGTTCCGCTCTGTGTCGAAGAGGGCTCTTCATCAGATGTCCGCAGATTCTCCTCCGCGCTCGACGGGACCACCATCACCGAAGCGATCGAATCACCGTCACGCAGGTTGATGATGCGCACGCCCTGCGTCGCACGACCCGCCACACGGATCTGATCCACCGCCGTACGGATCGTCAGGCCCGAACGGTTGATGACCATCAGATCGTTCTCGTCGGTTACGGCCTGGATCGAGATCAACTTGCCGGTCTTCTCCGTGATGTTGATCGTCTTCACGCCCTTGCCGCCGCGGTTGGTGATGCGGTACTCCTCCAGATCGGTCCGCTTGCCGTAACCGTTCTCACTAAGAACCAGCACATCCTGCTTGCTGTTCGGCTCGATGCAGATCATGCCGATCGCCTCGTCGCCCGCCTCAAGCGAAATACCCCGCACACCGGCACCGACCCGTCCGATCGGACGCACCGTCTGCTCGTTGAACCGGATCGCCTTGCCGTCACGTGCCGCGATCATCACCTCGGCCTGACCGCTGGTGAGCTTGGCTTCGATCAGCTGGTCGCCCTCACGGATCACGATGGCGTTCACGCCGTTCTGACGCGGGCGAGAGTAGGCCTCCAACTTCGTCTTCTTGATCGTACCGTCCTTGGTGCACATCACGATATAGTTGTTGTTGATGTACTCCTCGTCGGTCAAGCGGCGTACATTGATATAGGCACGCACCTTGTCGTCCGGCTCGATCTGGATGATGTTCTGGATCGCACGACCTTTCGAAGAACGAGTTCCCTCCGGGATTTCGTATACCTTCAGCCAATAACAACGTCCCTTCTCGGTAAAAAAGAGCATCGTATTGTGCATCGAAGCCACATAGCTGTGCTCGATGAAATCCTCGTCGCGCGTCGCACTTCCCTTGGCACCGACACCGCCACGGTTCTGCGTGCGGTACTCGGCCAGCGGCGTGCGCTTGATATAGCCCATGTGCGAGATGGTGATCACCATCTCCTCATCGGCATAGAAATCCTCGGGATTGAACTCCTCGGACGAATAGACAATCTCCGTACGGCGCTCGTCGCCATACTTCTCCTTCACCTCGACCAGTTCGTCGCGCACGATCTTCATCTGCAGATCGTGGTTGGCCAGCACATCCTTGAAGTAGGCGATCTGTGCCTGCAGCTCGTCACGCTCGGCCACCAGTTTGTCGTACTCCAGTCCCGTCAGGGCACGCAGACGCATCTCGATGATGGCCGAGGTCTGGGCATCGGTCAGACCGAAACGGTCGGTCATTGCCTGCTTGGCCAGTTCGGGCGTCTTGGCATTCCGAATGATATGGATAACCTCGTCGATATTGTCCTGGGCGATCAACAGACCCAGCACGATGTGGAGGCGCTTCTCGGCCTTGGCCAGGTCGAAACGGGTGCGGCGTACCACCACATCGTGGCGATGCTCGACGAAATAGCGCACCAGATCCAGCAGGTTGAGCTGCTGCGGACGTCCGTTGACCAGCGCGATGTTGTTCACCGCGAAGGA
>CAWUYY010000092.1:0-2763 GCA_963926835.1 Rikenellaceae bacterium
GCCGACGTGGCAGCCATCGACACGGCCATCTCGGAGTTGAATGCCGCCTGGCAGGCCGCTTCGCAGGATATCTACTCGGCCCAGCAGGCTCAGCAGTCCCAGCAGCAGGGCGCACAGTCCAATGCGGGTCAGCAGTCGAACGCCGGATCCCAGCAGGGCGGACAGAGCCAACCCGAGGACGTGGAGTTCGAAGAGGTGAAATAAGGCGGAGGCCTTCGATACGAAGGCACCGTGAAAAGAGAGGAGACATCCCCGCGAGGGGATGCCTCCTTTTTTTGTGCGGTTGAAGAACTGTTGTTGCGGCGAGGCTGGATTTGCCGGAAATAGGGGAAATGTTTACCTTTGGGGCCTAAAATCTTTGTATGATGGCTTGGTGGTATCTGGCATTGGCTGGTCTTTTTGAAATGGGCTGGCCCCTGGGCTTCAAACTGGCGGCGCTCAGCCCGCGGCATCATCTGCTTTACCTGCTGTTATCGGTTGTTTCGATGGGTTTGAGCGGGCTGTTTCTCTATTGGGCGCAGCGCGACATTCCGATGGGTACGGCCTACCTGGTCTGGACGGGGATCGGAGGAATCGGCACCGTTTTGATCGGGATTCTCTTTTTTCATGATGCCGTGACCTTTTGGCGGATGTTTTTTCTGCTGCTGGTCTTTATCGGCGTGGTTGGATTGAAGGTGGCTCATTGAGGGCGCTCGGCGCACCACATGCCATAGAGGATCAACGCGGCTCCGGCCATGGCGACGGGAGTGATCCGCTCGTCGATGCAGACGGCAGCGGTGAGGATTGTCACCAGCGGGTTGAGGTAGATGTAGTTGGTCGTTCTCACGGTTCCGAGCCGATGCATGGCAGCGTTCCAGAGCAGGTAGCAGAGCATCGAGGCGATGAGTCCGAGGAAGAGGAGGTTTCCCCAGACGACGGGCTGAGCCAACTCGTGCCATGCGACATCGAAAGGCCTCAGGGCGAAGGTGGGCAGGATGGTGAGCAGTCCGTAGAAGAATACCTTTCGGGTGATGAACAGGGCGGGGTATCGGTTTGCGAGGCGCTTGACGGCCATCGAATAGAATACCCAGAGCCAGGCGGCACAGAGTGCCAGGAGGTCGCCCCGGGGTGAGAGCCTCAGTACGAACCGTCCGTTGAGTACGACGAGCACCATTCCCGTGAAGGCGAGGATCGAGCCGGCAATCTGTCGTCGTGACATTCGTTCGCGGGGATCTGCGAGGCTCAGGACCAGGGCGGTCCAGAGCGGTGCGGTGCATACGATCAGGGATACGTTCGATGCCGGGGCAAACTCGAGAGCCATGTTTTCGGTGAGGAAGTAGATCGAGCCGCCGCAGACTCCGGCGGCAAGCAGCAGGGCCTCGTCGCGCAGCGAATCTGCGAACCTCCTTCCCCGGGCCAGGGGGAGGATGCAGAGGTAGGCCAGGGCGAAACGCATCAGGAAGATCTCGGCGGGAGTCAGCCCGTGAGCGATGAGGACCTTCGTGGAGACGAACGTCGCGCCCCACACGGCCACGGCGAAGAGCGCCGCGAGGTGATAGCGATATGTCGGATTGTTCTGCATGCGGGGCAAAAATAGGTATTTTTTTCGCAAACGGAGCCTGCCGTGGACGGAAGTCTGGATTTTGTCGGTTTGCCGACCGGAGCCTGCGGACAGGATAATTTTGTCCGGAGGGCCATTTTCTGGTGCTGAAACCGTGTTATTTAATTCTTTTTTTTCTATCTTTGCGTGCTATTGAGCGTAATGACATCAAAACAAACGTAATAACAACTATTTTTTCCAAATGCAAAGTAAAGGTTTCATTAAACTCATTGCGGTCCTGCTGGGTCTCGCATGCGTTTATCAACTCTCGTTCACGTTCAAGACGCGGAGCGTAGAGAAGAAAGCGGCGGCATACGCTGCCCAGTTCCCGCTCGACGAGCAGTCGGCGGCCGAGCAACATTACCTGGATTCGATCCAGAACCTGCAGGTCTACAATGTGGGCTTCAAGAAGTTCACCTACAAGGAGTGCAAGGAGAAGGAGTTGAACCTGGGTCTGGACCTGAAGGGCGGCATGAACGTCATGCTGGAGGTTCAGGTCGAGGATGTGGTGAAGGCACTTGCCGGCGACAGCCAGACGGATCCGGCCTTTGTGGAGGCGATTGCCGAAGCGAAAGAGGCCATGAAGCAGGGATCGTCGAGCGACTATATCGGGGACTTCGTGAAGGCCTATTCGCGGTTGTCGAACGGTCGCCCCATTGCCGAGATCTTCGTGAGCCCCGACCGTAAGGAGATCTCGCTCGAGAGCTCGGATGCCGATGTGGAGAAGATGCTCAAGCGGGAGACGGAGGCAGCCATCGGAGCTTCGTTCAACGTGCTGCGCAGCCGTATCGACCACTTCGGCGTTACGCAGCCGAACATCATGCGCCTTCCGAACTCGCACCGTATTCTGGTCGAGCTTCCCGGCGTCAAGGAGCCGCAGCGCGTCCGCGACCTGTTGCAGGGTACGGCGTCGCTGGAGTTCTGGCTGACGTACGATGCCCGCGAGGTGCTTCCGATGCTGGCTTCTGCGGACAAGCTCCTCAAGGAGGAGGCTGCACAGGAGGTAGCAACGGAGGAGAGCGCCGTTGAGACCCCTGCTGTGGAGGAGGCTTCCGCTCCGGCAGCCGAAGAGGGTCTGATCGGGGAGATCGGCGGCGCCGACTCTACGGCCACTTCGGAGAGCGTCCAGACGGGCAACTTCGACCGGGAGCAGAACCCGCTCTTCGCCGTGCTGGATCCCAACT
>CAWUYY010000093.1:0-24428 GCA_963926835.1 Rikenellaceae bacterium
CTGAGCCAGGATCAAACTCTCCATTGTATAAAATAATGTATTGTTAGAGTCCTGACTACTCAACTTCCTTTAAAGGAATTTGACAGATAAATACTACATTCTTTCTCTCAATATTACCAGTAATTCAAAGAACCAGCTTGAAAAACAAATCGCAAATTTTCGTTGCGTTTGGGATTGCAAAGATAAGCAATCTTTTTTAATCCTGCAAATATTTTTCAAGAACTTTGCATTTTATTTTTTCATCGACCTCGCAGCATCAATCATCTCTGACCATTGTCTGCGCTTTGGCTGACGTTTTATTTTCAAATGCGGATGCAAAGGTAGGGATTATTTTGGAATCTGCAAACATTTCTCGGCTTTTTTCACAAATTCTTATCATTTTTCTTCAAAATACCCCGCACACCTATATATATAGATTAGATATAAATACCTCCTCCGCATTCTACGCCGGGCCACACATGAGGCTTAAACCAATAACATCGCGTTTCCTCAAAAGAGCCATACCCTCTTTTCAGGATTACACATTGAACGTCAAAACAGCCTACGCCCCTTCCTCTCTCCCCAAAAAAAAGAGAGGAGATCCCCGAAGGAATCTCCTCTCTGATTCGCAAAAAGGCTACGACTACAACCAACCGCCGTTGGAAGCCACCTTGGCGCGGCAGATGATAGCCACCTCGCGGCTCAGATCCGTACCACCGACTGCGCTCTCGATCGAGGCCAGACCGGCGCTCTGTTTCGTACAAGTGATCTTGACCGTATGCTCATCAACCTGCTCGATGGTCATACCCAGCTTTGCCTTCAGTTCCTCGCTTGCATTGAGGACGTAGGACATCGTGCTCGTGATATCTCCGTAGTAGGACTCCAGCGCTACCGTCGTTGGCTCATTCAAAGCTACCATGATAGCCGGCGTACCGCGAACAGCCATCAGCATCTTGTAGGCATCCACGATACCGCTACCCATTTTACCTTTATAGGTACTCATATCCATACGACCGTTCTGATAGAAACCATCCGAGGAATAAGGAGTGTAATTCTTCACTCCCGTCAAATAAGGATCCAGATCATCGACAGAACCCAACAGCATGCTGCGGAACTCTTTGGCCGTAAATTTTTTACCCAGCTGATAAGCATAGGAGAGGCCCAGAGCAGCGACACCGGAGACGTGGGGAGCCGACATCGAGGTTCCCGACATGTAAGCATACTTATCCGGAGCAGGCACAGTCGAAAGGACACCGCCGGCAGTTTCATTATAGGTATAATAGAAGTTATCTCCACCCGGTGCAGCAATATCAGCCGGATCACCGTAGTTGGTAAAGGTCGAAGGTGTATAGTCAGCTGCGAGTGAGGTTACACACACCACGTCAGGCAAAGCACCCGGATAACTGCAAGCACGACCGTTATTACCGGCAGAAACGACACAAATACCGCCGTCAATCAAAGGAGAGTTTTCTCGGGCCGGTGTTTTTTCCGTATTGAAATAGCGGAAGGCCTGAGCCTCGAGACCCCGCTCCTGCTCAAACTGCTCATCCGACGTATAGGTACCGCTCGTGAAGCCCCAGCTGCACTGCAGAATGGAGGCACCCTGATTAGCCGCATAGATAATACCTTTGGCAACCTGTGCCGTGCTGGCCTCCTGTCCGATAGAAAATATTTGTATCGACATGATCTTCACTCCGTCGTGTTTACCGCTACCGCCGGCCACGCCGCTGACACCTGTCATGTTATGGTTTACGGCAGCCACCGTACCGGCCACATGGGTTCCGTGACCACTGTCATTGGCTTGATTCCAGGTCAGATCGCCCTGATCCAGTGCAAAATTATATCCGTATACATCATTTTTGTATCCGTTCCCGTCATTATCCGTATTCGGAGCTCCATTCAACTCGGCTTCATTAACCCACATATTGGCAACCAGATCCTCATGCGTGGGATCGACGCCCTGGTCGCAGACAGCTACAATGATGTTGGGATTACCGGCGCACAATTCCCAGGCCGGCTCGGCATTGATGTCAGCACCCGCCTTGATCGGTTTGACCAGCGTCTCGTCCCCCGTGTTCTTGTAATGCCACTGCAGCGGCAGTTTCGGGTCATCAAAGAAGGGAGTCTCGTCAGCACGTGTACCAATCTGGGGCGTAGCGCCTCCCCATACGACATCAAAGGGAACAGCCTCTTCCGAGAAGTTCTTCACCACGCGGCCATTATACTGAACAAGGGCCACGTCACTGCCGACCTCGGCCAGTCTCTCGGCGGCCGTGTTCAAGTCAACATTCTCGTCAAACGACACCAGATACCAGCGATGGAGCCCATGTCGGCGCAAATTTGCCTCGGTTGCCTCCACATAAGGAAATACTCGCTCAAACTTTACGGCATGAATCTCGTCGAGAGCCGCATCGAAGGGCTGAATTCCCGAACGGGTCGCACCCGCACGCGAAGTCTCACGCTCCATATTCGAGACAGCCTCCTCAGAGAGCTGTACGAGCATCTCGCCCTTCACGGCGTTGTCCGTCGTATGGATAATTTTGTCTTGGCCCGAGCTCTGGTTTTCTGCAACACCTTCGTCCAGCCGATCCTCCACGCAGCTGCAAAGCGATGCAATTGCGAGAATACCAATAAGTTTTGGACTGAAAATCTTCATATAAATTAAAATTTTAAACCCTTAAAGATACACATTTTTTTTCATTCACAAATAAAACATCGGCAAAAATGGTGTTTTCCCACCAAAATCACTACTTTTGTATCCAACAAAACCAACCCCATGAACAGCAAGAAACTCACACTTCTCGTCATCCTTCTGCTCCTGGCCGACCAGGTGCTGAAGATCTGGGTAAAGACCCACATGACCCTGAGCGAAGCGATCGTACTGATTCCCGACTGGTTCAAACTCTATTTTATTGAAAACAACGGAGCCGCATTCGGCATGCACCTCTCTTCCTCAGGAACGTGGGACTGGGGCAAATTAGTATTGAGTCTGTTCCGAATCTGCATGATCGTGCTGCTCATCTGGCTTATCCGCCGCTCCATCCGCAAGAAGGCACCCAAGGGGGTGCTGATCGGATTTGCCGTCATTCTGGCCGGTGCGATCGGCAACATGATCGACAGCGCCTTCTACGGACTGATCTTCTCGGCCTCGACCCCCCAGACGGTAGCCCACTTCGGCGGCAGCTACGCAGCTTTCATGATGGGGAAGGTGGTCGACATGTTCTATTTTCCGCTCTTTCGCTGGGAAAATGTCCCCGGATTTCTGAGTTTTCTGGTCGACAGCAAGGGATATTTCTTCGGAGCGGTCTTTAATCTGGCCGATGCGTACATAACAATTGCAGTCATTTACTTGCTGATTTTCAAGTACAAATACTTCGACAAGGAAGGTTTTCTGTAAAAAAAGTTCCAAAATTATTTGTTTTTGAAAAAAAAGTATTACTTTTGCACACCGTTATTTCGATAATGTAATGCCCAGGTGGCGGAATTGGTAGACGCGCACGTTTCAGGTGCGTGTGTCGAGAGGCGTGCAGGTTCGACTCCTGTCCTGGGCACAGAAAAAGACTTCCAACATTCGTTGGAAGTCTTTTTCGCTTTTATACACTCCCCGGCCGGAGTCCTGCCTGAAACCGGAGCCCCCACAAAGGGACAACACAAGACTATCTCAAACGGCAACCCCTCTCCCGGGCATCATCCGTCTGGCTCCGCGACAAAAATCAGAACCCCATACATACTCATCCGCATCTCTTTTTCGTATATTTGTACAGGAGGTCATCCAACGCTCTCCTCAGCCCGGCACAATGATTACGGAGGAATTTTTGCAATACCTGGCAACCGTCAAACGCTACTCGCCGCTCACGATCCGAAACTATCGGCGCGACGTGGAGAATTTTCTGGCGTGGCTCGGAACAACCGATGCGGAGTTCGATCCGCGGCGCATCACGGCCGAGGATATTCGCGAATGGATCGTCCACCGCACGGAGACGGCACACCTGAACGCCGCCTCGATGAACCGCGAACTCTCCTCGCTGCGCAGCCTGTTCCGCTATCTCCTGCGGACGGGACGCATCGACAGGGATGTCCTGCAGTCGATCCACGCGCTGAAGAGTTCGCGACGGATTCCGGTCTTCGTCCCCTCGACCCGCATGGCGGGCATCCTGGATGAGATCGAGCACGAGGATCCGAAGGAACCGTTCGAGCGGATGCGCAACGCATTGATTGTGCTGCTCTTTTACAGTTGCGGACTCCGGCTCTCCGAGTTGGTGACCGTCGACCGCGAAGATTTTCAGGGCAACTACGACAGCCTGAAGGTGCGGGGCAAGGGCGACAAGGAGCGAATCGTCCCCATCCTGCCCCTGGTTCGCGAGAAAATAATAGCCTATCTGGAGGCGATTAAACGGCAAAATATTTGCATTTCACCCGAAAAAGCGCTATTTTTAACTAAAGAAGGAAAGCGAATCTCCCGCAGCACAGTCTACCGGGTCGTCAAGGCTCAGTTGCAGGCAGGCGGGGTGCAGGGCAAGAGCAGTCCGCACGTATTGCGCCATACCTTTGCCACGGAACTGTTGAACAACGGAGCCGACATGCGCGAGATCCAGGAGTTGCTCGGACACGCCTCGCTGCAGGCCACGCAGGTCTACACCCACAACAGCATCGCCCGCCTGCAGGAGGTCTACGCGAAGGCTCACCCCCGGGGAGAACAGAACAAGCACGAGGGCTGAACCCGGGAGCAGCGGCGCAAACAAGAGGCCTGGAAGAAGACACAAAAAGAGAAGAACGACGCAAGAACTACCGGAGCGAAACGAGATACAAGAACCTATATGGGGCAAGGGAAGAGCCGAGCCCCGAAAAGAGCGCAACAGAAACAGCCCGATCTACCCTCCGACGAAGAGTCGGGAGCAGACGACGCGATTACATAAACCTATAAAAACATCACGGTTATGAAGGTACAAATTCAATCGGTAAAATTCGATGCCGACAAGAAGTTGGTCGAATTCGTAGAGCACAAGATGGATAAACTCGACCGTTTTGCCGAGCGGGCAACCGGAGCGAATGTCATATTGAAACTGGACAAGGATCACGATCAGGGCAACAAGGTGGCCACGATCACCCTCTCGCTTCCCGGTCATGATCTGGTCGCCGAGAACCGCGCCAAGACGTTCGAGGAGGCCGTCGACCTCTCGATCGAAGCGATCAAACGTCAAATCGACAAGGCCAAGGGCAAGTTCGACAAATAAGGAGCCTGTCCGAAACAGGATAGCCGGTCCTTGGTGGGACCGGCTATCTTTTTTGTACAAAAAAAGGGGACCTCGTAACGAGGTCCCCCATTCTCTATTCCGGGAAGATTATTACTTCGTTGCCTCAGCAGGAGTAGTAGTCTCAGCGGCAGCCTCCTCAGCGGGAGCGGCTGTTGCCTCGGTGCAAGCCTCAGCGCAGCTGTCAGCCTTCTCGCAGCATGCAGGAGCCTCAACAGCCTCTACGGTCTCAACAGCCTCTACCTCAGTAGCTTCAGCCTTTTTCGTCTGGTTACCAGCGCAGCCTACCATAGCAGCAGCTGCAACGATGATCATAAGAGATAATACTTTTTTCATAGCATTAATTTTTTAATGTGGTTGATTTTGGCTGCAAATATATAGAATCCAACGGATTTACGCCAAAAATATTAAAAAAATTTTCTCTTATGATTTTTTTCATCGGATCAGGTCCGCCACCGTCAGATCCTCGCGCATCAGATAGGCCTCCGGGAAGTGGATGCGGATCTTTCCCAGGAGCACGATTGCCTCCTCGGAAGTCACACAGTTACCGGCAGATACCTTGAAATAGGGGTTCTCATAGGTCAGATAGACCTTCACATCGGGGAAGGCCTCATCGAAAGCCTTCCTGGCAGCTACGGCCTTGGCCCGGGCATCCGGTCCGTTGTCGAAAAAGATACCGATCCGATAACCCTTGAAGCGCATGCGGTCATTTCCCTGAATGCTTCGATCGAGCATCGTGGAGGCATCGCCATGTTCAACGACCGCAACGGTGGTCGATCCGGCCGGTTGAGCCAGACGCTCCTTGAACGAATCGAGCGACTGTGCCGAAACGACACCACTCCACCCCACGACAAACAAAAGCAAGACAAAGATTCGGGTTTTCATAGTTTTCATCATCAATTCGCGGCCGGCACCCTCCAATGCCCACCTATTATATATAGCTGACTCCGACCCTGGGGCCGACCGATGCACTCTACCGTGCATCAGGTTCCTTTTGATCCGGAGCAAAGATATTCAAAAAATTTGAAACCGGGACGCGATCCCAGCAAATCGTCCGCCGAACGCCTCCGACACGCACCTCGAAGGCCCCGGAAACCGTCAGCCGGTCGAGCTCATGCTCGCGCAGACGCTTCTCGAGGAGATACCACCCGGCCGCATCCGCCGACTCGTTCCGCCAACGGCTCCGCACCTCCTCGCAGCTTCGCTTCGGAATGACAACAGCACGCTGCAGACGGGCCCTCCCCAGCAGGACGGAATCCTCGAAGAACTCCATGCAGGCCGCCTCCAGCGACACCGCACGACGGCTCTCATTGCAGACAAGCAGCGTCAGATCGGCTCCGCTCGTCCCGTACGTCCTGAGATCGACCACCTCCTCCACGTGGATCTTCCGGGCCAACGAGGCCCCGCACCCACCCAGCAGGAGCAGCGCCGCAAGTGCCGTACATGAGCGCAGCAGCCACCTCAACACCCTACTGTTTCTCCCCCACATAGATCTGAGCAATTCCCCAACTCTGCGAGCGGGCCCGGCAGTTCGTAAATCCGGCCTGCCGCATCAACTCCAGGAAACGGTCCGGCCCCGGGAACTCGTCCACCGAGGCGGGGAGGTATTCGTACGCCTTCCGATCCTTCGAAACCGCCCCTCCGACAAGAGGCAGCAGCCGGTGGCTGTAAAACGCATAGATGCTGCGGAACAACGGGTTGCGCGGGGTGGAAAACTCCAGAATCACCGTCTTCCCGCCGGGTTTCAAGACACGGGCAAACTCGCGCAGCCCCTGCTCCAGATCGCCGAAGTTGCGCACCCCGAAGGCCGAGGTGACCACATCGACCGAACCTGCTGCAAGGTCGAGCCGCTCGGCATCCCCCGGCGAGAGCACCACGCGATCCTCCAGCCCCCGGGCGGCAGCCTTGCGAGCCGCCTCGGCCAGCATCTTCCCCGACAGGTCAACCCCGAGCACCTGCACCCCCGGAATGTGACGCGCCAGAGCGAGGGCCAGATCGCCCGTGCCGGTGGCCACGTCGAGAATCCGACGGGGCTCCATCCGCCGCACGATCCACACCACGTGGCGCCGCCACAGCTTGTCGACCTGGAACGACAGCGTATGATTCAACCGATCGTAGGAGGGGGCGATGCGGTCGAACATCTCGCGCACCTGCTCCTTTTTCCCCTGTTCCGTATTGTAAGGTTTCATGGATGCTTTTTATACATTATATCGGATCGCACGATCCGGTTTGACAGTCGAAACGATCGAGGCGGGCAGAAGCAGCAGCAACAGGATAACGACAATCACCCCGACGTTGAGCAGCAGCCACCATCCGAGACCGACCGAAACGGGCACCTCCGAGAGGATATACCCGGTCGGATCCAGCCGTACCAGGTGGAACCAGTGCTGCACCAGACAGAGTCCCAGTCCGATCACATTGCCCCAGAAGACCCCCCGCACGACGATGAAGAGCGCCCGGTAGAGGAAGATCTGGCGCAGGGCGCCGTTCGTCATTCCCATCGTCTTCAGCAGACCGATCATGCGCGTGCGTTCGAGCACCAGCGTGAGCAGGGCCGTCGCCATGTTGAACAACGCCACGATCACCATGATGACCAGGATAACGACGGCGTTGACATTGTGTGTCTTGAGCCAATCGAAGAGCATCGGATAGAGGGTCTGCACACTCACGGCCGCAAGATCCCAGTACGACTCGTCCTCGGCATCGGCAAAGCGGTCGTTCAGCTGCCGGGCAAAGGCCCCCGCCTGCGAAAAATCCTCCAGCGTGATCTCATAACCCGAGATCTGATCGGAGTTCCACTCCAGCAGCCGCTGCACGTTGCGCAGATCGGTCATCACCACCGTCCGGTCGAACTCCTCCATCCCGGTGGCATAGAGCCCCGAGACCTTGAAACGGTCGCGGCGCGGCGCACCCGACGACTCGACAAAGAGCATCTCGACCTTGTCGCCCACTCCTATCTCCATCTCGCGGGCCACACTCTCCGAGATCAGGATCTCCTTCGTGCGCATCGAATCCCCGACACGGGGCAGCGCTCCCTCCGTAAGATTCTCCCGGAGGAACGACCAGTCATAGCTGCCGTCCACCCCCTTGAGCCGTACGCCGAGAATCGCATCGGGGGTCTTGACCACTCCTCCCTTCACGGCGTAGGGGGCCATCCACACCACCCGGCCGGCCGAACGGATCGCCTCTTCGAGCTCCGCCGTGCGCTGCACGGGGAAGGACTCGAGCGAGCGCACGCCCCGCAGATCCATCACCTCGACGTGGGCGGCAAATCCGACGACGCGCCGCGTGATCTCCCGCTTGAAACCCATGATGACGGCCAGCGAGAGGATCATGACGCACAGACTGAGCGCCACGGCCACCACCGCGATGCGAACCATCACCCCCGGACGGTTACCGGGGGCGGATTGTGCAATCCTGCGTGCTATGAAGAATTCGAGGTTCACTCCGCCGCTGTTTTTGGGCCAATTTCATGCAAAGTAACACAAATTTTTCTTACTTTTGTAAAATTCAAAACATCATTATGAAAAAACAAGCTTTAGTGACCGGAGCCACTTCCGGTATCGGACGCGCCACGGCGCTCCGCCTTTCAGCAATAGGATACGATATCATCGCAACGGGCCGCCGGGCCGACCGGCTGGCCGAACTCAAGGCAGCCATCGAGGCTCAGGGAGGCTCGTGCCGCACCCTCTGCTTCGACGTCCGCAGCGAGGAGGAGTGCAAACGCTTCCTCGAGCCGATCGAGCGGGTGGACCTGCTGGTCAACAACGCCGGTCTGGCCGCCGGACTGGAGCACATCGACCAGGGTTCGACCGCAGATTGGGACGCAATGATCGACACCAACGTCAAGGGACTGCTCTACGTCACCCGCATCATCACCCCCAAGATGGTCGCCGCGGGCGAGGGGCACGTCATCAACCTCGGATCGATCGCCGGCACGGAGCCCTACGAGAACGGAGCGGTCTACTGCGCCTCGAAACACGCCGTGCACGCCATCTCGCAATCGATGCGGGCCGATCTGCTGAGCCACAACATCAAGGTTACCGAGATCCGTCCGGGCATGGTCGAGACCGAATTCTCGCTGGTTCGCTTCCACGGCGATCAGCAGAAGGCGGACAAGACCTACGTCGGCGTGGAGTCCCTGACGGGCGACGACATCGCCATGACGATCGCCTGGATCGTGCAGCTGCCCGCCCACATGAACGTGAACGACATCGTCCTGATGCCCGCCCAGCAGGCCGGAGCCTACTACACCTACCGCAAAACGAAATAACTGACAACCCATGTTACAGATCCTGACCTTTCTCCAGAGCGGCAACTACTACGCAACGGAGTCCGTCGCTTCGAGATATGACGCCGCCACGATGGGCATGTTCTTCCTGATCATCGTCATCGGTATCGCCGGATACATCGTTCAGGCGCGTCTGCAACACGTCTTCAAGAAATATTCGAAGGTTCCCTTCCCCGGCGACATGACCGGCGCCGAGGTAGCCGAGAAGATGTTGCGTGACAACAAGATACACAACGTGAAGATCACCCACGTAACGGGAACCCTGACCGACCATTTCAACCCGCAGACGATGACCGTCAACCTGAGCGACGCGGTCTATTCGGGCCGCAGCGTGGCGGCGGTGGCCGTCGCCTGCCACGAGTGCGGACACGCCATCCAGCACGCCCAGGGGTACGCTCCACTGACCCTGCGTTCGCAGCTGGTTCCCGTCGTGCAGTTCTCCTCGCGCATGGCCATGATCGTCGTCATCATCGGGCTGGTCATCCTGGCCACCACGCAGAACGAACTGCTCTGCTGGATCGGCATCGGCATGATCGCCATGTCGGCCCTCTTTTCGATCATCACCCTGCCGGTCGAGTACAACGCCTCGAACCGCGCCATGGCCTGGCTGGCAAGCAGCCACACGCTTCAGGGCGTCCAGCTGCAACAGGCCCGTGAGGCCCTCTCGTGGGCAGCCCGCACCTATCTGGTAGCCGCCCTGAGTGCCGTCGCATCGCTGCTCTACTACGTATTCCTGATCTTAGGCAGCCGAAGAGATTAACCGAATGCGCCCCGAGAAGGACTATACGCGTCGTGGCTGGGTAGCCGTCACGCTGCTCATCGTCGTGCTGCTCGGCGTGAGTCTGATACCGCCTCTGAAAGTGGGCGGTATCTCGTTGCGCAGGGCCAACATCCTCTCGGAGCTGGTCACCTTCGACGACGACAGGGAGAGCCGCACGGAGGCGGCAATCGACGAGGAGGATCTCGCCATCGACCTGCAACAGGTCGCCCGGATCATTGCCGACACTCTCCCGGCCCGCGCCCCCATCCTCTACGAATGGGATCTGCGCACGAACCGCGATACGCTCGGACGCTATCCGGGACACCCCGACTCGACACGTCTGTCACCCGAACTGATTCCGATCGAAGATTTCGATACGACCGGCCAAAGCCGCCTGGTCGCCTTCTACGAGAAACTGCAGCAGAAGGACTCGACGGTCCGCATCGCCGTCATGGGCGACTCGTTTGTCGAGGGGGACATTCTCTCGTCCGACCTGCGCGAGCGGCTGCAGCTGCGCTTCGGCGGTGCAGGAGCTGGCTTTGCCCCGATGGCCTCGCCCCTGACCGGCTTCCGACGCACGATCAGGACCCAGTCGAAAGGGTGGAACTCCTACAACATCATGCAGCGGCGCTCGACTCCCGCGTCGCTGGCCGACTCCTACTACATCTCGGGCTGGCTGTGCCAACCCTCCGACGGAGCGACGGTGCGCTGGGAGGGGTCGTCCGACCGCGAACGTCTGGACAGCTGCCAGACGGTTCGCATCTTTTTCATCAGCCGTGACACAAGCCGCGTGGAGGTGGTCGTAAACGACCGCCAGAACCGCATCTTCGAGGCTGCAGGGGATCCCAACGTCCGCCAGATCGCCGTCTACGGCGCCATCCGTTCGATCGAACTCCGGATTCTCTCCGGAGCAGCCGGATTCATCGGCTACGGTGCCATCTTCGAGGCATCGTCGGGCGTGGTGGTGGACAACTACTCGATCCGCAGCAACAACGGACAGGCGATGTTCTGGAGCTCGCCCTCGGTCGATGCGCAGATCGATGCCATGCTCGGCTACGACCTGGTGATTCTCCAATACGGCCTCAACATCATGCAGCCCGGCGTGCGCTCGTTCTCCCGTTACAGCGAACAGATCGAGAAGATGATCGCCTACACGCGCCAATGCTTCCCCCATGCGGCGATTCTGGTGATGAGCGTGAGCGACCGCTCGGTAAAATCCGACGACGGCTTTGTCCCGATGGACTCGGCCCCCTACATGATACAGGCACAACGCCGGGCAGCCGAGCGGACGGGAGCCGCCTTCTGGAGCGCCTACGATGCGATGCAGTCGCTGGGCGGCATGGCCCGCTTTGTCGAGAACGGCTGGGCCGGCAAGGACTACACCCACATCAACTTCGCCGGCGGACGACGCGTTGCGTGGGCCCTCTACGATGCGATCAACCGCGGTGTCGAGGAGCACAAGTACATCGTGCCGGAGCGGCACGAGAACATCCTCGACCCCGACGAGACACTCCTTCCGGAGCTGCTTCTTGCGGAGCCCCCGCTGCAGCCCACACCCATTAAACTCTGACGACGCAGATGGAGATCCGACTGGTGGACCATATCGGTGAGAAACTGCTCTCGATGCTGACCTACGACGCCTCGCAGCCGATGATTTTCAGCAGCGGGCTCTTCCTGTTTCTCTTCGCCGGCTTCCTCTTCTTCTACGGATTCATGCGCAGGACCCCCACCCTGCGCATCCTCTACGTCCTCCTCTTTTCGCTCTACTTCTACTACAAGTCGAGCGGCATCTACTTCCTGCTGCTCGTCTTCGCCTCGGTGAGCGACTTCTGGATCGCCCACGCCATGGCCCGCACCCGGAGCCGCCGGGGACGGCTCTGGCTGGTCACCCTCAGCATCCTTGTCAACCTCGGCATGCTGGGCTACTTCAAGTACACGAACTTCCTGATCGAGATCTCGAACAACCTCTTCGGCGAAGGATTCCTCAGTTTTCAGAACATCTTCCTGCCGGTCGGCATCTCGTTCTTCGTCTTCCAGTCGATGAGCTACACGATTGACGTCTACCGCGGACAGCTCAAGCCCCTCGACAACTGGCTGGACTACCTCTTTTATCTCTCGTTCTTCCCACAGCTGGTGGCCGGCCCGATCGTCCGGGCCAAGGATTTCCTGCCGCAGATCCGTCAGAACCCCCTGCGCGTAACGCGCCAGATGTTCGGACTCGGCGTCTTTCTGATCCTGACCGGTCTGTTCAAGAAGGGGGTTATCTCGGACTATATTTCGCTGAACTTCGTCGACCGCATCTTCGACGAGCCGCTGCTCTACTCCGGCTTCGAATGCCTGATGGGAATCTACGGCTACGCCCTGCAGATCTACTGCGACTTCTCGGGCTACTCGGACATGGCCATCGGCATCGCCCTGCTGCTTGGCTTCCACTTCCCGAAGAACTTCGACGCCCCCTACAAGTCGGCCACCATCACCGAATTCTGGCGCCGGTGGCACATTTCGTTCTCCTCCTGGCTGCGCGACTACCTCTACATCCCGCTCGGAGGCAACCGCAAGGGGCGCGTGCGCACCTACCTCAACCTGCTCATCACCATGCTGCTGGGAGGTCTGTGGCACGGGGCGGCCGTCCGCTTCGTCCTCTGGGGGGCGCTGCACGGCGTGGCACTGGCCATCCACAAGCTCTGGATGACCATCTTTCCGCGCCAGAAGGCGCTGGGCTACCAGATGCACTGGCCCTGGCGTCTCGTCGGCGTGCTGATCACCTTCCATTTCGTCTGCTTCGGCTGGCTCTTCTTCCGCGCCGAATCGATGCAGACGGCCTCGCTGATGCTCCACCAGATCTTCGAGAACTTCAACCCGGCAATCATCCCGCAGGTACTCGCAGGCTACACCGGCATCTTCCTGCTCATCCTGCTCGGCTACGCCCTGCACATGCTCCCCGGTCTGTGTGAAGATTGGGCCAAACGGGTGGTGACGGCCATGCCGATCGTCGCCCAGGTGCTGCTGGCCGCCTGCATCGTCTGGATCGTCATGCAGGTCAAATCGAGCGACATACAACCCTTCATCTACTTCCAATTCTAACCCCATGTACGACTGCGACCACTCCCTCTTTCTGGCTCTGAATTTCGACGGCGGCCCCCTCTTCGACAAGCTCATGCTGGCCGTCTCGGGAACCGCGATGTGGATTCCCTTCTACCTGCTGATTCTCTGGCTTGTCTGGCGACGTTACGGATGGCGCAACATGTTGCTCTTCATCCTGACGCTGGCCGTCGGGCTGGTCCTCTCGGACATGATCTGCGGCATCTTCAAACATTCCGGCCCCTTGAAAAACCTCTGGGCGGATCTTTCCCCGCGCTGGCGTCCCATGTTCACCCCGGAACTCGAACACCTCGCAATCCCGGCTGACTCGCTCTTCAGTTGGCGCCACGCCGGCATCCCCACCCCCGAGGGGATTGTCCACGTTCCGGCCGAGGCCGTTGCCGGCAAGTACGGCACCGTCTCCTCGCACGCCGCCACGATCGTAGCCGTCGTAACCCTCTCGGCCGCCGCCATCCGCCGCCGCTGGTTCACGATCCTCGGCATCGTCATCACGCTGCTGATCTGCTACTCGCGCATCTACCTGGCCAAGCACTTCCCGATCGACCTGCTGCTCGGAGCCGCTGTCGGCCTGCTGGTCGGCGGTGCAGCCTACTGGGGCTACCGGGAACTGGGACGCGGATTCTTCAAGCCGGTCGCCGGAAAGTAAACGACCTCCCCGAAAGAAAAAGAAGAGGAGCGCCCCGCAAGAGGCGCTCCTTCCTGTTTGACTGAACCGCGGATCAATACTCCCAATCCGACGGGTTACACTGCTCCTTGACCGATTCGGGGACCTCGGGGAAGAAGGTGAAGCCGGTCAGCTCCTCGATCTCCTTGACCGATTTCATGTAGGCGGGGCCCAGCGTCGGCGAGGTGGAGTTGGATACCGGATCGACCTCCGAGTGCGAGAACCAGAAACCGACCGAGATCAGCTCCGAAGCGTCGCACTCCTGGATCGCCTTACCCGTGTTGCCGTCGCGCGTACGCAGGATCAGCTTGTAGTAGTGGGTCGGCACGATACAATCCTTCGAATACTCCTCAATATAATAACGGACACCCTGCCAGGTGTAAGTAGCATCTTTGGCCACCGTATTCTCATTCTCGAAGTAGGCGCCCGAGACACAGTAGAGCGTATCGGCACAGACGTAGTAGTCCTGAATCCGAATCTCGGCATCGTTCCACAACTTGTTGAAAGCCGCTCCGGCCTGAGGCGAAACGTTGCTCGAATAGAAGGTCTGGGCGTTGAGATCCGATCCCGTACCGCCCCGGTAGTTGGACATCAGCATGTGGCCGCGGCCCCATTGCAGATCCAGGTCAGGCGAATAGAGCGACACGTATTCATAACCGGCTATCGGATACATGATCGCCTGCTGCCAGTCGGTCATATAGGGATCCTTGGCCCAGACATTGGTACGACCGGAGCCCTCCTCGTAGCAGGCATGCTGCGGATGGGCAATCCAGAGCGGACAGTGGCGTCGCGTATCGTAGCAGTAGGTGAAGTTACGCACATGCTGCCCCGACACGACCGTCGTAGCCCAGTGGGTGTTGACCACGTAATCGCCCGTCGAGTAGGCCTCGAGCGGCAGCTCCGCCCAACGGTAATCGCGAACAACGGTTTCGAGCGACACGATCTGCCCGCCGGAACCGGTCGAGAGCATCAGGTCGTCGAAATTGATGCCGTAGGACTGCGATCCCTGGGGAGCCAGACGAACGTAGAGCTTGTCGACCGGTGCGGCCAGCGTGAAGTCGACCGAGATATACTCCCAATAGTTGTAAGTATTGGCACCTTTATAGGATAGTTCCTTCCACGACACGCCGTCGCTGCTGAGCATGATCCGGCAGTCGGACGAGGTGAAGGAGGAGCCCATCGAAAGGGTCAGGTTGGTCTGATCCGGCGTCAGCGCGATCTCATTCACCACGAAATAGGCATCAGACTCAAACCACACGCGCATGTGGTTGCCACCCGAGGCCTCCGGATAGCGTCCCGCCGATCCGAACTGCTCGTGATACAGGCGGGCCCGGCGTGTGGTGTAGCTGACCGACGACGCCCCCGGTCCGACCGGATTCTGCCAGGCCGTGCTGTTGTCGGCCCAATCCGAATAGGGGGTTCCGTCGAAGTTCTCGTAGTAGATCAACTCGGCCTCGACCGGAGCGGGCGTATAGGTCACCGAGACCTCGCGCGCCACCGCCCGGTCTCCCTCGCCGGCCGTCACCGTAATCGTCGAGGTCAGATTGGCCGGGGCGGCGGTAATCTGGATCGTACCATCTCCTTCGCCTTCGCTCGGGGTAAAGTCAAGGCCGCTGCTTTGCGTCGAAGCGCTCCAGGCGGTATTACACCGCACCGTCACCACGTTCGCCGACGGATCGTCGGGGTTGAACTGAATCTCGGCGGGAATGACCTCCAACGAGACCTCGTCGGTCGGATCGTCGGGAGCCTTGCCCCGCGTCACCTGTGCGGCATTGCTCCGCAGCGGCTGGCGGCCATCCTCATAACGATGGACGGCCCGAATGGTCACCCCCTGCTCGTAGGGCATCGTCTCGATGCGGAACGACCCGCTGCCCACACCGGTGCTGCGGCTCACCGAGACCCCCTCGTCGGGCGAGATCTCCAGTGTCCAGGTCAGCCCCTCGGTCGCCGTCACGGTGATTGTGTTGGCCGCCGCGTCTGTTTCACTGAAGGCCAGCGTCTCGGGACTCAGGGCCAAGTGATCCGCCCGGGAATCATCCACCCCTTCGCTCTCGCCGCAACCGGCCAGCATCGCCGCCACGAGGGCCATACCGGTCAGAAGAAGCAGCCGGGAAGAGGCTTGCAATCTTTTGAAAGATCGAGTAAGAAAAGAACTCATTGGTTAATAGATTTAGGGTTGTTTGATAGGATGGGTTTTCTCCCCGGCACACCCGCGACACCTGCCTTCCGACCCGTTGACCCGACCCGTTTCGGCCCATACCCCCTCACGAGAGTCTCCGAGTGGTTGTCCGCAGCTGGAAACGGCGGGAATCGCTTCCCGTCATAACACGTACCGCATGGCATTCCAAGGAGTTATATATACAAAAATAGTAAAAAAACGGGAAATTCCAACCACCCGGCCGGATTTGCGGCCGAGTTCGCGTTTCACACAAGAAAAATCCCGCTTCGGGGCCGCTGAATTCCATTATTCAACGGATTTTATTACATTTGCATAACAGAAAGAAATCAAACGAAACAAGAAAATACCCATGAACATCGAACTCAGCGAACAGGAAAAACTGCGCCGCCAGTCTCTGGCAGCCTTGCGTGAACTCGGAATCGATCCCTATCCGGCCGCCCGTTACGAAGTGACGGCGACGGCCCGGAAAATTGCCGAAAACTTCGACCCGGCCAAAAACAACTACCAGCATGTACGGATCGCCGGACGCATCATGTCCCGGCGCATCATGGGCAGCGCCTCCTTCTTCGAGCTGCAGGACCATACGGGCCGCATCCAGGTCTATATCCGCCGCGACGACATCTGCCCCGAAGGGGATCCCACGCTGTACAACACGGTGTTCAAGAAACTGCTCGATATCGGCGACATCGTCGGAGTCGAAGGCTTCGCCTTCATCACCAACACGGGCGAGCTGTCGGTACACTGCCAGAAGTTTACGCTCATCTCCAAGTCGCTGCGGCCGCTGCCGGTGGTCAAGGAGAAGGACGGACAGACCTTCGACGCCTTCACCGACCCGGAGATCCGCTACCGCCAACGCTACGTCGACCTGATCGTCAACCCCCACGTGCGGGAGGTCTTCGTCAACCGGGCCAAGATCATCAGCACGATGCGTGAGTTCTTCAACTCGAAGGGCTATCTGGAGGTCGAGACCCCGATTCTGCAGCCCATTCCGGGAGGCGCCGCGGCCCGTCCCTTCATCACGCACCACAACGCCCTCGATATTCCACTCTACCTGCGTATCGCCAACGAGCTCTACCTCAAGCGGCTCATCGTCGGCGGCTACAACGGCGTCTACGAATTCGGCAAGGATTTCCGCAACGAGGGAATGGACCGTACGCACAACCCCGAATTCACCGTCATGGAGATCTACATCGCCTACAAGGACTACCTGTGGATGATGGAGTTCACCGAGCAGATGCTCGAAAAGGTGGCCGTTGCGCTGCACGGCAAACCCGAAGTGACGATCGACGGCCGCGAGATCTCGTTCAAGGCCCCCTTCCGCCGGGTAACGATGACCGACGCGATCCGCGAAAAGACCGGCTATGACATCACGGGCCAGAGCGAGGAGCAGCTGCGCGAGGCCTGCAAACGGCTGAATGTCGAGGTCGACGCGACGATGGGCAAGGGCAAACTGATCGACGCCATCTTCGGCCAGTACTGCGAGGAGGATTTTATCCAGCCCACCTTCGTGATGGACTACCCGATCGAAATGTCGCCGCTCTGCAAGCGCCACCGCTCGAACCCCGATCTGACCGAGCGTTTCGAGCTCTTCGTCAACGGCAAGGAGCTCTGCAACGCCTACTCGGAGCTGAACGACCCGATCGACCAGTTGGAGCGCTTCCAGGAGCAGCTTCGCCTCTCGGAGAAGGGTGACGACGAGGCGATGTTCATCGACATGGACTTTGTCCGCGCCCTCGAATACGGCATGCCCTCCTGCTCGGGCATGGGTATCGGCATCGACCGTCTGACGATGTTCATGACCGGCCAGCCCTCGGTGCAGGACGTGCTCTTCTTCCCGCAGATGCGCCCCGAAAAGAAGGCCGTGAGCGATCCCGTGGAGGCCTATACCGCCATCGGAGTTCCCGAGGAGTGGGTGCCGGTCATCCAAAAGATGGGTTACCTGACCGTCGATTCGCTGCGCAAACTCTCGGCAGGCAAGTTCTTCAACGACCTATGCGGCTTCAACAAGAAGAACAAGCTGGGACTGAAAGCACCGTCGATCGACGAGGTGAAGAAGTGGTGCGAACCGCAAGCCTGAGAACAAACCTTATATTCATAATATAAAACCAGATCGTCATGAGAACCAAAATCGTCGCCGGCAACTGGAAGATGAACACCCTTCCGGCCGAAGGCGTTGAGTTGGCGCGTCAGATCGCAGCCGACCGCCACCAGGTCAATCCCGAGGTGAAACTGATTGTCTGCCCTCCGTTCACCCACCTGAGCGGGGTGATCGACGTCCTGAAAGGGAGCGACATCGAGGTCGGAGCACAGAATTGCGCCGCCGAGAGTGCAGGAGCCTACACGGGCGAAGTATCCGCCGCCATGATTGCGGCGCAGGGCTGCCGGTACGTCATCCTTGGCCACTCGGAGCGCCGCCAGTACTACGGCGAAACCTCGGAGACCCTGCGCAGGAAGATGCAGCAGGCCCTGGCCAACCGTCTCCGCCCGATCTTCTGCGTCGGAGAGAATCTCGCCGAACGCGAAGCCGGCAAACATCTTGAGGTTGTCAAAAAGCAGATCGAAGAGGTGCTCTTCTCGCTCACGCCCGAGCAGTTCGCCGAGGTCGTCGTCGCCTACGAACCGGTCTGGGCCATCGGAACGGGCAAGACCGCCACGGCCGAGCAGGCACAGGAGATCCACGCCCACATCCGCCACACCCTTCGTGAGAAGTTCGGCAAGGCAGCCGACGAGACCACGATCCTCTACGGCGGCTCCTGCAAACCGACGAATGCCCCCGAGCTGTTCGCCAAGGAGGATGTCGACGGAGGTCTGATCGGCGGAGCAGCCCTCAAGGCGGCCGATTTTCTGGGAATCGTCGAAGGATTTCCGAGAAAGTAAGAAAACGTCACTTTGGTCTGAAGTTCAACGATTCGCGTACCCTATCCCTCCATCAGAGGCGGTAAAAGAGGAAAAATCGTAAAAAAATTTCGCCAAAGAGAGTACAACGTAAACGCAAAATATATACTTTTGTCGCTGAAAAGCTAGAGAAGCAAGAAAAGATGAGAATTTCAATGCAATATTGGTGGTGGCACTCCTTGTTTACGACAAACAATGAGCGCATCGATATTGTATGAAAGGCTCGGACAGATTAAGTCCCATACATCTTTAAGATACCAACCGTTGTTTGCCAAGCAGACAACGGTTTTTTTATTGAATGATCAACAAATTATAAATAGATAATTTAAAACTTACACACTTATGAAAACGAAGAAAATCATCCTGCCCGACTCTGAGATGCCCACTCAGTACTACAACATTGTCAGCGACATGAAGAACAAACCGCTCCAGCCGCTGAACCCGGCAACCAAGAAGCCGATCACGGTCGAGGAGCTCAGCGGCATCTTCGCCGCAGAGCTGGCCCATCAGGAGCTGTCGACCGAGCGTTACATCGACATTCCCGAGGAGGTTCAGCAGCTCTACAGAATCTATCGCTGCACCCCGATGGTTCGTGCCTACGGTCTGGAGAAGGCGCTCGACACACCAGCCAAAATCTACTTCAAGAACGAGAGCGTGTCGCCCATCGGTTCCCACAAGATCAATACGGCCATTCCGCAGGCCTACTACAACAGCAAGCAGGGCATCACGCATTTGACGACCGAAACCGGAGCAGGACAGTGGGGTTCGGCCATGGCCATGGCGGCTCAACACTTCGGCATCGACCTGAAGGTTTTCATGGTAAGAGTAAGTTACGATCAGAAGCCCTATCGTAAGTTGATGATGAACACCTACGGTGCCGAGGTACTCGCATCGCCGAGCAACACGACCGCTGCAGGACGCGCCGCCCTGGCCAAGAACCCGAACGACTCGGGCAGCCTCGGCATGGCCATCTCGGAGGCCGTAGAGGTTGCCATGCAGCACCCCGACAATACGCGTTACTGCCTGGGCAGCGTTCTGAACCACGTCGTGCTGCACCAGACGATCATCGGTCAGGAGTCGCTCAAACAGATGGAGCTGTTCGGTGACTACCCCGACATCGTTATCGGCTGCTTCGGTGGCGGCAGCAACTTCGGCGGTATCGGCTTCCCCTTCATCCGCGAGAACATCATCAACGGCAAGAAGACCCGTGTGATCGCCATCGAGCCGCAGTCGTGTCCCAAGCTGACGCGTGGTGAGTTCCAGTACGATTTCGGTGATACGGCCGGTCTGACGCCGCTGCTCCCGATGTACACGCTCGGCCACAACTTCCACCCGTCGGACATCCACGCCGGAGGCCTGCGTTACCACGGTGCCGGTTCGATCGTCAGCCAGCTGCTCAAGGACAAGCTGATCGAGGCACAGGCAATTCCGCAGCTCGAAACGCTGGCTGCCGGTGTTCTCTTCGCCCGCACCGAGGGTATCATCCCCGCTCCGGAGTCGGCACACGCCATTGCCGGTGCCATTCGTGAAGCCAAACGTGCCAAGGAGGAGGGCGTTGCCAAGACCATCCTGTTCAACCTCTCCGGCCACGGTCTGGTCGACCTGTTCGCCTACGAGCAGTATCTCTCCGGCAAACTGAAGGATACGGAACTGACGGATGCCGAGTTGCGCCGCACGATCGACGAGCTGGAGAAGATCATCTAATCCACGCCTCACACAAACCTTTTCATAATAACATCGAGAGCGGAGAGAGTCGAATGACTCTCTCCGCTCCATTTTTTACCCGGACGGGATTCCCTGCGCACACACGCTCCACGACAGAAGATTTCCCGACTATTACCGGCTACCCTCCTTAACATCCCACTGTTTCGCAAGAAGAGTATCCGCGTCTCACTCCCCCAGAAGAGCATCCGTATCTCACCCAGATACGCTCTCACTTCGGCCCAACCCTTCCGTGTTCCCGCCTCGCCGACCTCACGCTACTCCACCCTACCGACCTCTCGCCACCCCACCTCGCTGATCTCATGCGCCCCTATCTCGTTGCCCCTTCAATCACCGCAATCACCGGTGCAAAAAACCAGAACAGTCCCGTCAACTCGACCTCTTTTCGCCGTCGAATCTCCCCTCCCCCCACACACAAACAGGCATAAAAAATCAGGATGAGGCTCGCTTGAACCCCATCCTGATTTTTCGCTGCAGGTATGCGCGATGAACTACATCTTCTTGCCTACGTTGGTCTTCTTTGCCACCTTCGGAGCAGCCGTCTTCTTGGCGGCGGCAGCCTTCGGAGCTGCTACCTTCTTGGCAGCCGGTTTCTTGGCGGCAGCCTTCTCGGCCGTAGCCTCACCGCCCTCGGCGGCAGCTGCGTTCTGAGCCTCGCTCGAGGCCTTCTTGCCGCGCGAACGACGGGTCTTCGGTTTAGCCTCGGCAACCGTCGGGGTGATACCCAGCGTATAAGCCTCGTTGAAGTCGACGAACTCGATGATGCACATGTCGGCCGCATCACCCAGACGGAATCCGGTTTTCAGGATACGGGTATAACCGCCCGGACGCTCAGCAATCTTCGGAGCGATCGTACGGAACAACTCCGTAACGGCCTCCTTCTGCTTGAGGTACGAGAATACGATACGACGCGAGTGGGTGGTATCCTCCTTCGACTTGGTTACCAGCGGCTCTACGAACTGCTTCAAAGCCTTTGCCTTGGCCACGGTGGTTTCGATACGCTTGTGCAGAATCAGCGACGAAGCCATATTCGACAGCAAAGCCTTGCGGTGACCGGCCTGTCTGCCCAGGTGATTGAAATTTTTATTGTGTCTCATAATTACTCTTTATCCAGTTTGTAGATTGATACATCCATTCCGAACTTCAGGTTCAAGCTGGCCAGCAGCTCATCGAGCTCCATCAAGGATTTCTTGCCGAAGTTGCGGAACTTGAGCAGATCGTTGCGGTTGAGTTTCACCAGGTCGCCCACCGTATCGACGTCTGCAGCCTTCAGGCAGTTGAGCGCACGAACGCTCAGATCCTGATCGGCCAGTTTCGTTTTGAGGAGTTGACGCATGTGCAGTACATCCTCGTCGAACTCTTCCGCTCCGTTCGAATCCTCCATGTTCACGGTGATCTTCTCGTCGGAGAAGAGCATGAAATGCTGGATCAGAATCTTGGCGGCCTCTTTCAAAGCATCCGTCGGGTGGATCGAACCATCGGTAGTAATCTCCAAATTCAACTTCTCGTAGTCGGTTCTCTGCTCGACACGGTAGTTCTCGATCGAGTACTTCACGTTCTTGATCGGCGTGAAGATCGAGTCGATCGGGAGCGTTCCGAACTCGGCATCGGCCGGCATGTTCTCCTCGGCGGGAACATAACCGCGGCCCTTGCCGATCGTCAACCGGATCTGCATCTTCGTTCCGGGTGCCAGGTGGCAGATAACCAAATCGGGATTCAGCACCTTGAAGTACGAGAGATAGTTCGAAATGTATCCTGCGGTCAGCTCCGTCACCCCGGCTACGTTGATCGATACCTTCTCGGCATCCTGGTTATCAACCGTACGGGCAAAACGAATCTGCTTGAGTTTCAGGATAATGTCGATCATTCCCTCCATTACTCCAGGAACTGCGGCAAACTCATGGTCCACGCCGGCAACCTTCACGGTCGTAATCGCATAACCCTCCAGCGAGGAGAGCAGGATACGGCGCAAAGCATTGCCGATGGTCATACCGAATCCGGGCTCCAGCGGTCGGAATTCAAACTTTCCGAATGACGAAGTGGATTCGAGCATGATAACCTTTTCAGGCTTCTGAAATGCTAATATTGCCATAATATTGAATTGGTTGTTAAATTACTACTTGGAGTACAACTCGACGATAAGCTGCTCCTTGATGTTTTCGGGAATCTCCTCGCGCTCGGGACGCTGCAGGAACTTGCCGGCCATGGCCGCGCCATCCCACTCAAGCCAAGCGTAACGACTTCTCGAGGCACCCGAAAGAGATGCAGTAATAACTTCCAAACTCTTCGACTTTTCACGAACCGATACGATGTCGCCCGCTTTGAGCGAGTACGACGGAATGTTTACCACGTTGCCGTTCACGCAAATGTGGCGGTGCGATACCAGCTGACGGGCAGCGGCACGCGTCGGAGCGATCCCCAGACGGTATACGACGTTGTCCAGACGGCACTCGAGCAGTTTCAGCAGGTTCTCACCCGTGATACCGCCCATACGGGCTGCCTGCTCGTACGTACGCGAGAACTGCTTCTCCAGCAGACCGTACGTGCACTTTGCCTTCTGCTTCTCGTTGAGCTGCTGACCGTACTCCGATACCTTTTTACGCTTGCGCGCAAGACCGTGCTGCCCGGGAGGAAAGTTTCTTCTTTCGAGAATTCTGTCCGCACCGAAAATAGCTTCGCCGAACTTTCTGGCGATTTTGGTTTTAGGTCCTATATATCTTCCCATTGTATTAACTTTTTAAAATCGATAAATCAGTTTTTGCGTAAAACCTCCGCGCAGTTAAATTATACACGACGGCGGTTGGGAGCGCGGCAACCGTTGTGCGGCAGCGGAGTAACGTCGATGATCTCCATTACCTCCAGACCGGCTCCGTGGATGGTACGCACGGCAGACTCACGGCCTGCACCCGGACCCTTCACATAAACCTTCACTTTACGCAGACCCATATCGTAAGCAACCTTCGCGCAGTCGGCCGATGCCGTCTGAGCTGCATAGGGAGTGTTCTTCTTCGAGCCGCGGAAACCCATCTTACCGGCCGAAGACCAGCTGATTACATCACCCACCTCGTTGGTGATGGTGATAATCACGTTGTTGAAGGTCGAGTGAACATAGGCCATACCCACGGCACCAACCTTAACAACCTTCTTCTTAACTGTTCCAGTTTTCTTTGCCATAACTCTCTAATTATTACTTCGTTGCCTTTTTCTTGTTTGCGACGGTCTTCTTCTTTCCCTTGCGCGTACGAGCGTTGTTCTTCGTGCTC
The DNA here is from genome assembly GCA_963926835.1 of Rikenellaceae bacterium. Lineage (GTDB taxonomy): Bacteria > Bacteroidota > Bacteroidia > Bacteroidales > Rikenellaceae > Alistipes. The sequence goes on from CAWUYY010000093.1 coordinate 24,108, forward strand.
TGGCCGCGAACGGGCAGACCCAGACGGTGGCGGATACCACGGTAGCAACCGATATCCATCAATCGCTTGATGTTGAGCTGTACCATCGAACGGCACTCGCCCTCGACCTTGATACCCAGTTCCACGATTTTCGAACGGATTGCGCCGACCTGTTCATCCGACCAATCCTGCACCTTGAGATCGTAGCTAATGCCCGTCTCGTCGAGAATTTTGCGAGCAGTCGAGCGACCGATACCGTAAATGTAGGTCAGGCCGATCTCGCCCCGCTTGTTTTTTGGTAAATCTACACCAACTATACGTGCCATAAAAATCTTTTCTTCT
>CAWUYY010000094.1:0-13377 GCA_963926835.1 Rikenellaceae bacterium
CTGAGCCAGGATCAAACTCTCCATTGTATAAAAAAGTATAAATCTTAGCTCTAATCTCAAAGGTATTGTTTGAAATCTCTCTCCAAAGAGAGAGGATAAAACTTGCTGCTCAATATCTTCAAAGAACGTTGTTCTATTTTGTTTAGAACGTTTTCTGTTTCTGAATGACAACCTTTCGGTTGTCTGCTCTCTCTAAATTTTTCAGTGAAAGTGAGTGCAAAGGTAAAGCACTTTTTTAAAACTTCCAAATTTTTCGAAAACTTTTTTTCAATCCTTATTCAGAACCCTGCCTTCGTTTTCTCTTTTTGAGTCGGAAAGCGACTGCAAAGATAATAACAAAAAGTGGAAAGTTCCAAATCTTTTCAAGGATTTTTTTTCAACTCTCTTTTTTCAGAACCATGCTTCAAGAAGCGTTTTGTTTCTCAAAGCGGTTGCAAAGATAAGCACATCCGAATCAAACTTCCAAATATTCCAGCCTCTTTTTTTACAAAAAATTAACCGTATCTTATCATCTACTTAGATTACAATTGCTTACATAAGGAATCCATTTTCGGTCTCTCAAGGCTCTACAGGGCTGCTTCCAGCTCCGGAGCACTCCAGAGGGCAAATCCACCTGCCGAAGGAAAGCCCGGTCGCACGCGAAAAAGAGCCCAAGCCGATCGCCTCATTCCCCGATTTATGCAATGGGGCGGCAACAAAGCCGGTAAAAATTCAGCCGGATCAACGATCCGTTATGCACTCCACCCTCTCTTTTAGGTCGGATTCGAGCGCGGGAACAGACGCATTGCACCGACTAAATTCGAACGCGAGGCCTCACGACACCTACTCATTCACGACATTTTCTCCGGACAAAGGGCAATCTAACATGGACAAACCGAGCAAATACTATCGAAAATTCAAAGAGGATAGCCCCCATCGTTCGACTTTCACTATATTTGTAGGAGAAGACAGTCCGCAATCATGAGAAGAATCTGTCATATTATAATATATATAGGTATATCCTTGCTTGGACTTGCCTGCAGCAATCGTGAATTCCAACCGCAAGAGGGGGATCTTCTTTTTCAGGCAGACAAAGAGAGCGCCATGAGCCAGGCGATCACCGCAGCAACCGGCCAAAGGCAGACGCTCTCATTCACCCACGTAGCCATCGCCTGCGTGGAAGACGACGGGATCTATGTGCTGGAGGCTGTCCCCGAGAACGGAGTTGCAAAAAGGCCCCTCGCCGATTTTCTCAAAGAGTCGGCTAAGATCGGCGGACAGCCTGCCGTCATCGTGGCCCGGTTTCAGGGGTCCGACGCAGAGCAGGTTACCCGAGATGCCGTCGCCAAGGCCAAAAGTTTTCTCGGACAACCGTACGACCACTCGTTTCTGCCCGACAACGGGAAGCTCTATTGCAGCGAGCTGGTCTGGGAGTGTTACCGCGACCCGCAGAGCAATGCGTCCCTCTTCACGAGCCGTCCGATGAACTTCCGGGCCGCAGACGGCACGTTGCCCTCCTTCTGGGTCGACCACTTTGCCGCTCTGGGAGAGCCTGTACCCGAGGGGGTCGCCGGCACGAACCCCAACGATCTGCTGCAGGAACGCGGGCTGAAGATCGTACACCGCTACTACCAGCAATAAAAAGAGCCGGACGATAGCCCCTCTCGGAGATTCGTCCGGCATTTCTCTGCAAGGGGGTCAACCGATACTCTACCGGGCTGCCCGGATCGTACCGTCGTTCAGGAAGGCGACATAATCGAAATCGTCGAGGTAGCGTCGTCCCGAAAGTCCGTTGTAGTCCAGAATCCGCCCCGGCACGAACGTATCCAGCGACCGCATTCTGAAGATGAGCGGACTCTCGACCGAACAGCTCTTCTCATAGGCGAGCACCACCTTGCGCGGCATCGGCAGGCTTTCGAAACGATGCAGCAGCTCCTCGTCGAACAACGCGGCCTGCATCACCACGCACAAGTTGTCGAAATTAAGGCGAACACTTCGCTCCACCCACTTCTCACGCGCCTCCTCGAACGTATGGTAGTGGAGGAAGTGGATGCGGATATCGGGCAACGTTCCGTTTCCCTTCAACGCCCCGATCGGGTAGCGCCGCTCCCCTTCGCAGCCATAAGGCAACTCGATCAGTTCGGCCGTTGCGTAATAGTCCAGCCCCGCCGCATACTCGATGAAGTCGCTGCACGACTCGAAAAAGAGATTGACGGTCGGCGAATTGAAACGCAGGCGCAGTTCGTGAGCCATCACCCCGCCCACGCAATCGAGCGAGAGGATCGAGGGGTTGTGGTTGGTCAACCGTCGCTCCAACCGCTTGCGGCGGAACATGTGGGTCACCGAAATGATTCTTTTACGCAACCAAAGGCACTTCTTGTCGTTGTTTTGTCTCATAACAGAGTTTGTTGTTTATTCAATCTTTTCGACCACCAGATCGGCGTTCTCGCGCAACAGGGCGAGCAGTTGGTTGTTGTCGCTGTGCGGCTTGGCCTTCACCACCATTGTCACGTGATAGGCGACTGCCGCACCCGGAGCGCCCCCGTAGGGTGTGGCCTCGTGCGATACGATCAGGTAACCGCTGGTTCGCACGCGGTCAAGGGCGCGGGCCACGCCCATGCGGTCCGAGACCGAGAAGTCGACCACCAGACGGCGCAATCCGAGCGAACGGAATGCAAGGCCCAGCCCCTCGAGCGCAACCAGCGTCAGCACCGTAGCGGCCAGACCCACCCCGTACATGCCGGCTCCGGCCGCCAATCCGATTCCGGCCACAGCCCAAAGGCTGGCTGCCGTAGTCAGTCCGCGTACGACATGACGGTTAAAGATGATCGTTCCGGCTCCGATGAAACCGATGCCGCTGACCACCTGTGCCGCCACACGGCTCGGATCGAGCGACATGCCGGGACGGGAGAGCACCTCCGTAAATCCATACTGCGAGATGATCATCAGCAGGGCGCTTCCCATCGCAACCAGAAAATGCGTCCGGAAACCCGCCTCCTTCTCGCGGTACTCGCGATCCAGACCGATGATCGTTCCGAAAATACCGGCCAGCACCAGCCGCCAGATAAAATCCCACTCCGTCTCCATAGTATCGTCTCAGTTCGTTGCCGGCCGGCTCTCCGTCGTATCGTCCGCCGCCCGAACGGGCCCTCGCGGACAGAGGGGCAGAGGCCGTGCCTATCGGTTGGTAAAGATACAAAAGAAAGCGGCAAGATCAACGGCCGCAAGGAGACTCCGATGCGGTATCGGAATAATTTTTCGCCGCTTCCGCCCGGGAAATGAATCTTTTTGAGTGCGGGAGTGATACTCTCTGAAATTTTTGTTATCTTTGCAGGCTATGTTTAACTAAATCAACTATTGCGTTATGCCAAAAATGAAAACAAATTCCGCTGCAAAGAAACGTTTTACTTTCACCGGAACAGGTAAGATCAAGCGCAAACACGCTTATCACAGTCACATCCTGACCAAAAAGTCGACTAAACAAAAGCGCAACCTGTGCTACTCGGGTATTGTCGCTGCTGCCGATGAGGCAAAAATCAAGAGCCTGCTGGTTAAGTAATTTTCCTGCGGTTCACCTTTTTAATTAACCAAAGGACGACTCAGCCCCGAAGAACGTGAGAGAATCACGTCGCTGACAGTCCGTCAAAAACTTATTTACACTATGCCACGTTCAGTAAACGATGTTGCGTCTCGCGCAAGGAGAAAGAAGGTTTTGAAACTTGCCAAAGGTAACTTTGGTTCAAGGGGAAACGTATGGACCGTTGCCAAAAACACGGTCGAGAAGGGTTTGCAGTTTGCTTATGCACACCGCCAGCTCAAGAAGAGAACATTCCGCAGTCTGTGGATCACGCGTATCAACGCCGCTGTCCGCGCACAGGGAATGACCTACTCTGAATTCATCGGCAAACTCAACGCCAAAGGGATTGTTCTGAACCGCAAGGTTCTGGCTGACCTGGCTTTGAACGAGCCGAAAGCATTCGAGGCAATAGTTAACGCAGTGAAATAATAGCGGGCGTTCCGTCCGGCAACGGATCCGGGAACGCCAGGCAGCTGTGCTCCGAAATCGGACCATCCGACAAAGGGCCCGGCCGCAAACACGAACGGGAGTCGATCTTCGGATCGCTCCCGTTCTCTTTTTGTATCCAAAAAACACTTATAGCCACAAAAGGACGGAGAGGCCCCGACGCTGCGTCAGGCCTCTCCGTTCTCTCTGACTGACTCAAGGAACTCAATCGTCGTACTCGGTCACCAGGAAGGTTCGGGCATCAAAGGTCAGCTCGTGACGGGTGTTGAGCTCGATCTCGTAGCGACGCTTCCCCTGCTCGATGCGGGTTACGACGCTTCCCGGGAAATTCTCCTGCACATAGGCTGCTATCTGCTGAGGAATGAGCTCGTCGGGGACCCGGCCACCCTGGCCGCAATCCACCTCACGCCAAGCGCCGTTTTTGCGAAACTCCAGTTTCGTTCCGTCGTTGAAGGTCACCTCGTAGGTGATGCGCAACTCATTCAACTCTTTCTGGATCAACACCACCGGACGCTCCGCATAGTGTGCACTCATGAACTGCTGAGCCTGCGTCGGCAACTGCTCCCTTGCAATGGGACGGTCGTATTCGATACTCCAGATCGCGACAAACAGAACGACAGCCACAACAACCACGGCAAGGATCCGCACCCACACGTTACTTATCAACCGTTTCCACATATACCGATTCGTCTTTTAGAAATCCACGTCTACTACCTCGAAGTTCTTGTTGAACTCAATCTCCATGCCGTTCGACAACTCGGCCTCCCAGCCATAAGCCTTACGTTCAATCTTGCGAATCTCCTGATCGCCGTTGTTCAGACCGTTTACATAGCTGCGGATCTGCTGCGGCACGATCGCCTCCGGCACGGCGCTGTACTTGCGGTCGACACTCTGCCACTGGCCGTCCTGGCTGAAATCCACCTCGGTGCGATCGGTGAAGACAATCTCATAATCGGTTTTAAAAGTCTCCTTGTCCTCGATGACATACGCCACGGTCAGATCCTTGAAATAGGTCCCTACGAACTCCTGAGCCGCCTGCGGCAACTGCTCCACGGTAATCGGGCGCTCTCTTCCATCTGCATAGGCACCAACGATACCTGCGAACAACATGGCTACTGCAACAAAATACTTTTTCATAACACTCTATTTTTTAAAATTTAACCTTATTCCATTTCGACAACCATTTATCGGCTTATCGTATGACAAAGGTGCGCATCGATTCTGAAACCATTCTGAATTTTTCAACAACTCGCATCTTTTTTCACAGGTAACAGATCTCCGGCTGGGATACCATATATATAAATAGATCAAATCCGATGCCGATACCGATATTCCATGCGCCTCGAAATAATCTTGGCTCGGGAACAAGGTCGTTCGGAATATTATCGTATTTTTGTGGTAAATTAGCTGGATTATGGAATCACTGAAAGAACTATACAGAATCGGCTCCGGCCCCTCGAGCAGCCACACGATGGGGCCCCAGAAGGCCGCCCGGGAGTTTCTCGAGCGCCACGCGGATGCCGATCGCTTCGAAGTAACCCTGTACGGAGCGCTGGCCGCAACGGGTAAGGGACACATGACCGATGTGGCCATCCTGTCAGTACTCGAGCCGGTCGCTCCGACCCAAATCTTCTGGCACCCGGAGATCGTGCTCCCCTTCCACCCCAACGGAATGCTTTTCAAGGCCTTCAAACAGGGATCCCTGCAGGAGGAGTGGACGATCTTCAGCGTCGGAGGCGGAGCGCTGGCCAACGAGCAGACGGTTAAAAGCCCCGCTCCGAGCATCTATCCGCTCACCCATATCTCCGATATTCTGGAGTGGTGTTCCCAGGAGGGGAAGACCTTCTGGGAATATGTCGAGGATTGCGAAGGCCCCGAGATCTGGGAGTACCTCGACCTGATCTGGACCACGATGAACGAGACCATCCTGCGCGGTCTGGCCGCCGAAGGGGTTCTGCCCGGCGGGCTGAAGGTGGCCCGCAAGGCGAGCACCTACCTGGTCAAGGGCGAGAGCTACATGGACAGTCTCCGCTCACGGGCCAAGCTCTATGCCTACGCCCTGGCCACGGCCGAGGAGAATGCCTCGGGCGGTACGGTCGTCACGGCTCCGACCTGCGGATCGAGCGCCGTCATGCCGGCCGTCCTCTACCACCTGGTCAATACGCGCAACTTCTCCCGGCTCCGCATCCTGCGTGCCCTGGCCACGGGCGGTCTGTTCGGCAACGTAGCCAAGACCAACTCGTCGATCTCCGGCGCCGAGGTAGGATGTCAGGGCGAGGTGGGCGTTGCCTGCGCCATGGCAGCCGCTGCCGCCTGCCAGCTCTTCGGAGGAACCCCCTCCCAGATTGAATACGCCGCCGAGATGGGACTCGAACACCACCTCGGCCTTACCTGCGACCCGGTCTGCGGACTGGTGCAGATCCCCTGCATCGAGCGCAACGCCATCGCCGCCGCACGCGCCCTGGATGCCAACACCTACGCCTGTCTCTCGGACGGCCGCCACATGATCAGCTACGACCGTGTGGTCGAGGTGATGAAGGAGACCGGCCACGACATTCCGAGCCTCTACCGTGAGACCTCGGAGGGAGGTCTGGCCCGCAACTTCAACCTGAAATGCACAAAATGTTTCACCAAATAGTAAAAAGCCATGATTACCAAGACTTTATTACCAATCGTAACGTTTATGTCGATGCTTTCGTTTTTGGGATGCAACAAGCCCCAGGAGGCAAAGTATCCCACGGATCGTCTGACGACCCGAGACGGTAAAGAACTGACGCTCACTTTCTTCGGCCACGCCTCACTGGCTATCGAGGCCGACGGCAAGCACATCTACGTGGATCCGGTCAGCAAGTATGCCGACTACGCATCGCTTCCGAAGGCCGATCTGATTCTGATCACCCACTCGCACTACGACCACCTGGACAGTGCAGCCATCGCAGCGCTCGTCACCCCGCAGACCACCATCATCTGCGACCACACGAGCGGCGAGACCCTCAACGGGAATGTCCAGATCATGAAACCGGGCGAGACGCTTCAGCCCCGCCCCTATCTGAACATCGAGGCGGTTCCGGCCTACAACATCACCGAGGGACACCTGCAGTTCCATCCCCGCGAGCGGGAGGATTGCGGCTACATCCTGACCATCGGCGGCAGCCGCATCTACATTGCCGGTGACAGCGAGAATACGACGGAGATGAAATCGCTTCGCGACATCGACGTTGCCTTCCTGCCCGTCAACCAGCCCTATACGATGACCGTCGAGCAGGCTGTCGATGTCGTCAACGCGATCCGTCCGACCATCTTCTACCCCTATCACTACGGCGAAGTGGAGGTTACCACCGACGTGAATGTACTGGCCGAGGCGCTCAAAGGGGTAACCGAAGTGCGCATCCGTCCGATGGAGTAACCGGATGAAAGAAGAATTCGGGCTGCAGACGTAGTGTCCCGAATCGATGAAACCGAGCGCGGGAGTGATCTTTAGACCACTCCCGCGCCTCTTTTTGCGAAGGGCCTGCTGCACTTCGCTCCGCGTATCGCCTCTATTCACGCACGCAACGGACGTTGCCGCCGATCGTCTGGCTCTGGGCGTTGTTGTTGCTCACCATGCGCGAATACCAGTAGAGCATGTATCCCTTGAAGTTCTGAGCCGGATAGCTGTGGTCATAGCTGCAGGCTGACCAATAGTAGCCGTAACGTCCCACGTTCGAAAGGCGGCCGTCGGTAGTCCGATAGCCCTGCGCCGGCCAGTAACCGCCGTTGTAGGTGCGCGACTGATACTGTCCCGCCTCGGTCATCGTCGTCTTGCTGGCATCGGCCATGACCTCCTGATACCACGCCGGCACCTTGTATCCCGGCGGGCAGGGGTCAAACATCGTCTTGCGGCTGGTATGGTTGACAAAATCATAGCCCCACAACTCGGAATACTGCACGTTGTCGTCGTTCACCCAGGCACCCACACCGCTCGATCCAAGCTGATGTCCATAGGTGATGAAGGTCATCGGATGGGCCGCGGTATACTCGACCGACTTTCCGAGTTCGATTACGGCCGCATCATTGGGCAGCGTCTCCCAACCGATCGAATGTTTCGAATTGAAGACACTGGCCCCCTCCATGGCGGTCTGGAAGGCATCGCCGTCGGGGATTGCCGCGCCATCGGGGTTGATCAGCGCCGAAGCCGCGATGAAGGGATCCTTGCGTCCCCACTGATAGAAAAATCCGAACGAATTTACATCGTCGACCTGTTTCGACGTGGCTCCCAGGTTGCGGTCGAGGAACTGATAGTCGGGCGAGGAGCCGCTGACAAGTTGGGCGGCCGGATCGTCCGTCAACCAGATGTGCCAGCTCCAGACGATCTGCTGCTGGGCATCGAACAGGGCGAGGATCACATTGACGCGTCCTTCCGAGGCCTCAAATTCGATGCGTTTCGACGATGCGTTGAAGATAACGTTCGAGACCAGCCCCTCGGCCGAAACCCAGAGCCAGTCGGCACTCCAGTCCGAACCGACGGCAATTGCCCCGTCGAAATGTTTGCTCTCGGCATCGCTGTCGAGCTGACACCGTTACCGCGCACATCGGCGGCAAAGGAGTAGCGGCCCGCCTCGCTCACCACGTAGCAGTTGGCCGTTCCCGACACACCCAGATCGATCGATGCAGGGGCCTCCGTACGGAAACTCTGCGCAACAGGCTCGCTCTGCGAATCCGCATCCGCCACATAGGCCGCGAAGCGATACTCGGTCGAGGCCATGAGGGCAGATACCTTCACCGTCATCTCGGCCTGAGCCTCCACCTGCGTAAACTCCTTCGGATTCTCCTCCGAGGCGGGGACACAGGCCCAGAAAAGCGTCTGCGCATCGGCCGTCTTGACCGCCACCTCGGCCCCATCGGCCGTTGCGGTGATCGCACCCAGTATGAGCGAGGGGAGACGCTGCGTCTCAAAATCGCGGGTCACAATCTCGCTCTGCTCCTCCAACCAGTTCTCGGCCCGGGCCTGCAGCGTGTAAGCGGTTCCTGCCTCAAGCTCCTTGACGGTGACCTTTGCCGCAGCGGCCCCATCGAGCATCTTCCAGGCCGCCTCGGTCGGCTTCTCACCCTTCGGCAGGCAGCAATAGCTCATTCGCACGGCCTGGGTCGGCTTCAACGTAAAGGTCACCTCATGCTTGGCCGCCACCACCTCCTCGATGGTCACGGAGGCCGGCTGCGGCTTCTCTACCTGGTTCTCCGACTTGCTGCATACAGTGGAGAGCATGACCGCCAGGGCGGTCGAAAAAAAGACAAAAATTCCTTTCATATTCCTTTAAAATTAAAAGTTAGGCGTCACACCGCACCTTCGACGACGCCTGCACAAGGAATATCGGGAATATAAGACAATGCTTCTGAAAAATCCTCCGTGACTCTCACCCCGCCCGTTCTCCGCAGGCATACGTTCGAAACCGCAAAGGCAGGTCTTCTGACTCGTTTCCGACGCGGCGCCTTCCCGACGTAAAGTCAGTGGCGAAAGATTGTCGCGGCGACAGCCCGGAGAACCCGGGACGAAACTCACAGCAGCGGGAACTGTTGCAGACTTGCACTGCATTCCCTTTTAATCCCGGCGGTCACATACCGCCGGAGAACCATTTGCGTTGGGGCAAAGGTAGCCATTTCCGACAGATTTCCAAATTCCGCCCCGAAAAAGAGACGACAAACCGTGCTCATCTTCCGAATAGCGGACAAAAAAGCCGAAGGCCCTGTCGGGTCTTCGGCTTTGCAATCCCTTATTACTTAACCCTTGAAAGGAGAGGCTACTGCTGAGGTTTCACCTCGGCCTTCACACGCACCTTGGCAAACCCCTCGACCAACTTCTCGGGCGAGGTCTTGGCTGCATCATAGGTGACGGTCACCTCTTTGGTCGGAACATCCACCTGGACATCCTTCACCCCCTTGCCAAGCATCGGGACGTTGTTCAGGATGCGGTTGGCACATCCCTCGCAATGAATGTCGGTCATAAAGACGGTCGTGGTGATCTGACCTTTCTCCTTCTTCTTTGCAGGCTCTTTGGCCGAAAGGGTCGCAAGTCCGCATCCCAGAACTGCCAACAGGCAGCACAATAAAAATTTTTTCATCGCTTTTTATCTGTTTTTAAGTTGTTTCAAACAACGGGCAAGCATCAATAGAAGTTGATTCGCACACCCAGGTAAAATTTACGTCCCATCAACGGGCCCCAGATCACCGACGAGTTGAAGCCGGCCGACCAGGGATCATCCGCATTCAGGATCGGATTCTTCTGTCGGTAGTCGAGAATATTCTCGCAACCGAGGTAGATATCGAACTTGCCCACCTTGTGGGTTACCTGTGCAAAGAACATCGGATAGACGGGCGAGGTTCCGGCATCGGCCAGATTTCCCGTCTGGGTCGGGAGTCGCGACGGACCGTTGAGCTGAGCCGTCACATCGAACGTCCAGCGACGGTAGCGCGTGGCATACTGCAGGTTGAGCAATGCCTTGTAGCGGCTGATGAGCGGACGCTCGACCAGTGCGGTCGTACCGTCGGGGCGGTTGATCGTCATACGGCTGTTCGTGTAACGATACGTGGCGAAGATGTCGAAGCGCTCGATGGGCGTCCACGAGAAGTCGATCTGGAACGTATCGGTAAAGGAGCGCTTGTTCGTGTCGTAGATATAGATCTGATCGACCGAACACTCCTGATCGGCCACCACCTGGTTGTAGAACTGGGTGCGGAAGTAGTCGATGCTCAAGGTTGCATCCTCCCGCTCAACCAGCGTGAAGACCTGCATCAGGCTGCCGCCCACGGTCAGGGCCTTCTCCATGCGGTTCAACGACTTGTAGTCGCCGTGGAGCTGAGGGCCGAGCGACGGATCGCCGAAGACGATCTGACGTCCCGTAGCCAGGATACCGATATTGTCCGTAATGACGCTCGTCGAGCGGTAGCCCAGACCGGCCGATCCGCGCAGAATCGTCGTCGGGGTGATGTTCCACTTGATGTGTCCGCGCGGCGTGAAGTAGAATTTGTTGTAATAGGTGTTGTAGTCACCGCGTACGCCAGCAACGAGTGAGAACTTCTCCTTGATCGTATAGGTGTACTCGGCATAGGCTCCCACCTCGTTCTCCGACCGTCCCAGATCGAGCGGTTGATCGTCGCCCAGACCGCCCTGGGTGTCGATCCACGGAGTCGGATTGAGCAGCGTCTCGTCGATGAAATCGAAGTGCGACTGTACGCCCACGATCAGCGAGTGGCGATAGGCAAAGTAGTGGTTGTACATGGCATTCAGCGAGACGATGTTGTCCAGACCGGCGTAGTTGTTCAGTCCGAAGTAGGCATCCTCGTGGAAGCGGTCGTAGTCGGCCACCAGAGCGAAGTTCGAACGCAGCTCATCCTGCTCCTCCTCGTCATAGACCGAAGGGCCGACCGGAATACCGAACTTCACGTAGGCATTCAGTTCGCGGTTCTTGATCTGCGAACCGTACAGGTCGGGTTTCAGTTCGCGCTCCATCTCCTCGCGCATCGATGCCTTGTAGTGGTTGGTACCGCTCAGACGGTTCTCGGCCAGGTATTTGAAGCCCCAGCGCAGCTGAGCACCATTGTCGGCCGTATAGAGCCAGCGATTGGCCACCGTACCCAGACGGGTCTTGGGCAGATCCATGAATCCATCCTTGTTGAAGTCCATGTCACCGAAGACGTGCGTATCCATCGAACCGTGCACCAGGAAGATCGTCGACAGCTTTCCATCCTTGGTCACGGGGAGCGCCGACGAGAGGTTCATCTCGGGACGCAGCTCATCGTCCACGTAGAGGTTGATGAAGAGCCGCTCGTCATCGGTCGGCTTGCGGTGCTCGAGGTTGATCTGTCCGGTGATGGCCTCGTGTCCGGCCGTCACCGAGGAGATACCCTTGGAGACCTGAATCGAGTTGAGCCACATGCCGGGCGTATAGCTCAGGCCGTAGGGGGCGCTCAGTCCCCGCATGATCGGGCGGTTCTCGTCCAGAATCTGGGTGTAGGTTCCGGCCAGACCGAGCATCTTGATCTGACGGGCACCCGAGATCGCGTCGCTGTAGCCGACCGTCACCGAGGCCGAGTTCTCGAAACTCTCGGCCAGGTTGCAGCAGGCCATCTTGCAGAGGCCGGCGAACGAGATCATCTCCCCTTTGAGGATACCCTCACGTTTGACATAGTTGCCGCCGAGGTTGCTCTCCACAACCACGCTCTCGATCTGGACACCCTCGGTGGTGAGTCGGAAGTCGACCTGCTCCACACCGCTCTCCACGCGGATCGTATCGTTGTTGTAGCCGACATAGGAGGCCACCAGCTGATCGTACCCGCGGACCCGATGCAGGGCATAGGCACCCTCGGCATCGGTACTGCTGCCGATGGTCGTGCCGGCCCAATAGACCGAAGCGCCGATCAGCGGTTCGTTGCTCTCCGCATCGCGGATCGTACCTTTAATATTCTGAGCCTGGGCTGCACCACAGGCGGCGGAAAAGAAAAATAGTGTTGTAATGAAGAATTTCAGTTTCATATCTCTCCGTTAAATTTGTCCTCGCGACACAAAAGTAGTCGCTTACTCCTGCAACCGGGTTGCAGAGATGCAACGCCGACTATTCACCGCAACAGGCAAGGCATAGACGAGCCTGCCGTTTCGCAGCATGAACGATGGATTTTAGACAAATACGGGAGGGGCACGCAATCCGGCCGTCGGAGCGGCAAAGGTGTCGTGCCAGAGAACGGGACGCTGACAGATTTTCGTCTCATGCCGTGCCGGCAGCTGAAGTACAGCTGCCTCGACCGGCAGGGCTGCCGACAGATCGAAGGCGAGCAAAGACTTGTCACTCCGCTCCGAAGAGGGGGAGACGGTATAGAGATCTTCCGCGAGCGAGTGGTCCACGCCGCACTCGCACGCCGAACTGAGATCGGTCGTATGGTTGGCGCAATCACGGTGAACGGTGCAGCCGCTCGTATGGCAGCAGATGTGGGTATGCTCCGCAAGCGCCTCGCCGCAATGGCAGGTCAGCACGTGATAGGCCATGCTGCCGCTTGTCAGCGTATAGACGAGCAACAACGTGAGCGCCATCAGGTATTTGCGGATCCTTCTGCTCATTTTTCCACCAGATTGCATGCCTCGAGCCGGGCAATCCACTCCTCCGCATCACGGCGAGCCACCTCGGGCTCCACCTCGTAGTGCGATACGAGCAGACGGCACACCTCGTCGGCATCGAAGTCACGTCCCTGCAGCTGGTTCCACAGCCAGAGCGACGTATCGTTCAAGGCGATTACCTTGGTCATGTCCGCGCCGTAACGGCCCTGCATCACCACGATGTGTTCCCCGGCCATTTCACGAACCTTGTATTGCGCCTTGATCTTCATAAAAAGAGTCGTTTTGTTCG